>DIEE01000046.1:0-15628 GCA_002418465.1 Pseudomonas sp. UBA5782
GCGGCGCGCTGCGCATGTACCGCGGCGATCCGCGCCAAGCAGTCGTCCGGCAGTTGCAGCTGATCGGCCTCTTCGAGCAGCGCCGCGTGCAGGCGCCCGCAGAACACGTCGGCCTGCGGCAGCGCACGCCGGTAGAAGATCGCATTGCCTTCGCGCCGCGTCGCCACCAGCCGCGCCTGGGCCAGCACCTTGAGGTGATGGCTGATGCCGGACTGGCCGATGGCGAAGATCTGCGCCAGTTCGAGCACGCCGAAGGAATCGTTGGCCAGCGCGCGCAGCACGTTCAGCCGCAGCGGATCGCCGCCGGCCTTGCACAGGGCAGCCAGCTCGTCGCTCGGTTCGAACCGCAGTTGCGGAATGCGCAGGTTGTTCATAGGGGCCGAAGTCTAGTCGGGCGATTTTCATCGGGCAACGCCAATATCAAAAAGTTTTGATATTGCTCAGTTCGCCGAGGTCAGCGCGAGAAACGCCGCCGGCGCCGGGCTCAGACTGTCGGCCTTGCGCCAGAGCACGTGCAGGTCACGGACGATGTGCAGGTCGCGCACATCCAGACGCACCAGTTGGCCGCTGGCGAGTTCGCTGTCCACCACCCGCTCGGACAGCCANNGCTCGATGCTCGCCCGCGCCCCGGAGCCGGGCTCACGCATGTACAGCGCGTGCCCCTCCAGCTCGGCGGCAAGCAGGGCGCTGCGCCGCGCCAGCGCATGGCTCGGGCCGACCACCGGCAGCAGCGCGTCGCGGGCCAGCAGGCGGTGTGTGTAGTTCGCCTGCTCGAACGGACCTTCGACGAAACCCAGGCTGATGCTGGCGTCGTCGAGCTGATCGGTGACCACCTGGGTATTGCTCACCAGCAGTTCGACGAAGATGTCCGGGTAGGACGCGCGGAAGCGGTTGATCAGCGTCGGCAGCAGGTAGGTGCCCAGTGTGGCGCTGGCACCCAGGCGCAGCTCGCCGCCGGCCAGGCTGGCGAAACTGCGCAGGTCGCGCTCCGCGGCCTGCTCCAGGGAGAAGATGCGCTGGGCGTACTGGCGCAGGCGTTCGCCGCCTTCGGTCAGGCTCACCCCGCGCGGCTGGCGATCGAACAGGGTCAGGCCGATGCTGGCTTCCAGCTCGCGGATTTCCCGTGTGACCGCCGGCTGGCTGATGAACAGCCTGGCCGCACCTGCACTGATGCTGCCGGCTTCGGCGACGGCGAGGAACACGCGCAGGTGATGAAGATTCATACGGATTAGGCATGTCTTGGATACTGAATATGTATTTTTACTATGGCATGCCGATTCGTAGGCTGGCGACCCTTCTGCTGACACGGGACGCCCCGCTCGGAGCCGCCGCAATGCCTCGCCCCTTCACCCGCCCGCCCGAACCCTGGGCCTTCATCCGCCACTTCACGCCGTACTGGTTCGCCATGACCATGGGCACCGGCGTGCTGGCGCTGGTCATCGCCAACCTGCCGTGGGCCCTGCCCGGCCGCGATGCCCTGGCCTTCGCCCTGTGGCTTGTGAATGCGACGCTGTTCGCCACCTTCGCCCTGCTGTTCGTCGCCCGCTGCCTGCTGTTCCGCGAGACCTTCCTGCCGATGCTGCTGCATCCGGTGCAGTCGATGTACCTCGGCGCGATCCCGATGGGCCTGGCGACCCTGATCAACGGCCTGGCGCTGTTCGGCGCGCAGCGCTGGGGCAGCGGCATCTATCCGCTGGCGCAGGCACTGTGGTGGCTCGATGCATTGCTGGCGATAGGCACCGCGATACTTGTTCCGTACCTGATGTTCACTCGCCAGGATCATGCGCTGGAGAAGCTGACCGGCGTCTGGCTGCTGCCGATCGTCGCACCCGAGGTGGCCGCCAGCGCGGCCGGCGTGCTGGTGCCGCACCTGCCGGCGGAAGCCGCCCGGCAGATGCTCGCGGTGGGCTACCTGCTGTGGGGCATGTCGCTGAGCCTGGCGTTCTCGCTGATCACCCTGGTGCTGCTGCGCCTGGCGCTGCACAAGCTGCCGGACACCGATTTCGCCGCCACGAGCTGGCTGCCGCTGGGGCCGCTGTCCACCGGTTGTCTGGGCCTGCTGAGCATGGGCCGCGACGCGCCGCTGGCGTTCGCCGGCACCCCGTTGCAGGGCGCCGCCGAACTGGCCCGCGACATCGGCCTGATCGGCGGCCTGGCGCTGTGGGGCGCGGCGCTCTGGTGGCTGGTCACGGCGACCCTGTTCACCCGCCACTACCTGCGCGACCGCATGGCCTTCAACCTCGGCTGGTGGGGCTTCACCTTCCCCCTCGGGGTGTTCAGCCTGGCCACCTTCGAGCTCTACCGGCTGACCGCGCTGGCGTTTTTCGGCGTGATCGGCGCCGCCACCGCGCTGCAGCTGCTCGCCGTATGGATGCTGGTGATGCAGCGCACCCTGCGTGGCATCTGGCATGGGGAGCTGTTCAACGCGCCCCGCCTGCGCAGCGCTGCCTGAAACGGCGCGGAGTTTCAAGGACGACCGTCCGCGCTTCCGTCATTGCCCGAACACCTCCCGCTAAGCGAAAATAGCCGCCCTTTTTCGTTAGCCGTCTTTTTCAAGACCCGCAGGAGATCAGCGATGCCCAGCCGTCGTGAGCGTGCCAATGCCATTCGTGCCCTGAGCATGGATGCCGTGCAGAAAGCCAACAGCGGCCACCCGGGTGCCCCCATGGGCATGGCGGACATCGCCGAAGTGCTCTGGCGCGACTACCTCAAGCACAACCCGAGCAACCCGAACTGGGCCGATCGCGACCGCTTCGTGCTGTCCAACGGCCACGGCTCGATGCTGATCTACTCGCTGCTGCACCTGACCGGCTACGACCTGTCCATCGACGACCTGAAGAACTTCCGCCAGTTGCACAGCAAGACTCCGGGCCACCCGGAGTTCGGCTATGCGCCGGGCGTCGAGACCACCACCGGGCCGCTCGGCCAGGGCATCGCCAACGCCGTCGGTTTCGCCCTGGCGGAAAAGATCATGGCCGCGCAGTTCAACCGTGACGGCCACAGCGTCGTCGACCACAACACCTACGTGTTCCTCGGCGACGGCTGCATGATGGAAGGCATCTCCCACGAAGTCTGCTCGCTGGCCGGCACCCTCGGCCTGGGCAAGCTGATCGCCTTCTACGACGACAACGGCATCTCCATCGACGGCGAAGTCCACGGCTGGTTCACCGACGATACCCCGGCGCGCTTCGAAGCCTATGGCTGGCAGGTGATCCGCAACGTCGACGGGCATGACGCCGACGAAATCAAGATGGCCATCGACACCGCGCGCAAGAGCGCGCAGCCGACGCTGATCTGCTGCAAGACCATCATCGGCTTCGGTTCGCCGAACAAGCAGGGCAAGGAAGAAAGCCACGGCGCCGCGCTCGGCGCCGACGAGGTCGCGCTGACCCGCGCGGCGCTGGGCTGGAACCACGCGCCGTTCGAAATCCCCGCCGACATCTACGCCGAGTGGAATGCCAAGGAAGCCGGCGTCGCCGCCGAAGCCGACTGGAACCAGCGCTTCGCCGCCTACTCCGCCGCCTACCCGGAGCTGGCCAACGAGTTCGTCCGGCGCATGGCCGGCGAGCTGCCAGCCGACTTCTCGGAGAAGGCTTCCGAATTCATCCGCGCGGTCGCCGACAAGGGCGAGACCATCGCCAGCCGCAAGGCCAGCCAGAACTGCCTGAACGCCTTCGGCCCGCTACTGCCGGAACTGCTCGGCGGTTCCGCCGACCTCGCCGGCTCCAACCTGACCCTGTGGAAGGGCTGCAAGCCGGTGGTTCAGGAAGACGCCTCGGGCAACTACATGTACTACGGCGTTCGCGAATTCGGCATGAGCGCGATCATGAACGGCATCGCCCTGCACGGCGGCCTGATCCCCTACGGCGCGACCTTCCTGATGTTCATGGAATACGCGCGCAACGCCGTGCGCATGGCCGCGCTGATGAAGCAGCGCGTGCTCTTCGTGTTCACCCACGACTCCATCGGCCTGGGCGAAGACGGCCCGACGCACCAGCCGGTCGAGCAGCTGACCAGCCTGCGCACCACGCCGAACCTGGACACCTGGCGCCCGGCCGATGCGGTGGAAGCCGCGGTGGCCTGGAAGCACGCCATCGAGCGCAAGGACGGCCCGAGCGCGCTGATCTTCTCGCGGCAGAACCTGCCGCATAACCTGCGCGACCACGAAACCGAGGCGGCCATTAGCCGTGGCGGCTACGTGCTCAAGGGCTGCGCTGGCGAGCCGGAACTGATCCTCATCGCCACCGGCTCGGAAGTCGGCCTGGCCATCGCCGCCTACGACACGCTGACCGCGCAGGGTCGCCGGGTGCGCGTGGTGTCGATGCCGTCGACCAGCGTCTTCGATGCCCAGGACGCCGCCTACAAGCAGTCCGTGCTGCCGCTGGAAGTCGGCGCGCGGATCGCCATCGAAGCCGCGCATGCCGACTACTGGTACAAGTACGTCGGCCTCGAAGGCCGCGTGATCGGCATGACCAGCTACGGCGAATCGGCCCCGGCCGGCGCGCTGTTCGAGCACTTCGGCTTCACCGTCGAGAACGTCCTGGCGACGGCCGAAGAGCTGCTGGAAGACTAAAGTCAGAACGACGCCGCAAGGTGGATCGGGCGTAGCCGACGCTCTTTTCATCCACTGCTGCACCGCCCGGTGGATCGATGAAACGCGATCCACCCTACGGGTCCTGCCTGTGTAGGATGGGTCGAGCGCAGAGATACCCATCGCGTGTGCCGATGGGTTACGCCGCTTCGCGGCCGGCCCATCCTACGGTCGTTTCCCCATCGAGATCGCCATGTCCAAGCCTCCCTACAAAGTCGCCCTGAACGGCTACGGCCGGATCGGTCGCTGCGTGTTGCGCGCGCTGCACGAGCGCCACGGCGAGACGAACTTCGAGATCGTCGCGCTGAACGACCTGGCCGATCAGGCGAGCATCGAGTACCTGACCCGTTTCGACTCCACCCACGGGCGCTTCCCCGGCGCGGTGAGCGTTGACGGCGACTGCCTGCACATCAACGGCGACTGCGTGAAGGTGCTGCGCGAGCGCACCCCGGAGGCGATCGACTGGCGCGCGCTGGAGGTCGATCTGGTGCTGGAATGCTCCGGCGCCTACAACGTCCGCCGCGAAGCGCAACGTTTCATCGACGCCGGCGCGCCGCGGGTGCTGCTGTCGCAACCGATGGCCAGCGAGGCGGACATCGACGCCACCGTGGTCTTCGGCATCAACCAGGCGTGCCTGCGCGGCGGCGAGAAACTGGTGTCGAACGCCTCCTGCACCACCAACTGCAGCGTGCCGTTGCTGAAACTTTTGAACGATGCCGTGGGTCTTGAATACGTTTCCATCACCACGATCCACTCCGCGATGAACGACCAGCCGGTAATCGACGCCTATCACCACGAAGACCTGCGCCGCACGCGCTCGGCCTTCCAGTCGGTGATTCCGGTGTCCACCGGCCTCGCCCGCGGCATCGAACGGCTGCTGCCGGAGCTGTCCGGGCGTATCCAGGCCAAGGCGATCCGCGTGCCGACGGTCAACGTCTCGTGCCTCGACATCACCCTGCAGACCGCCCGCGATACCACCACCGAGGAGATCAACCGGATTCTCCGCAGCGCCTCGGAAAGCGGCCCGCTGCACGGCCTGCTGGCCTACACCGAACTGCCGCACGCCAGCTGCGACTTCAACCACGACCCCCACTCGGCCATCGTCGATGGCAGCCTGACCCGCGTTTCCGGCCCCCGGCTGGTGAACCTGCTGGCCTGGTTCGACAACGAATGGGGGTTCGCCAATCGCATGCTCGATGTGGCGGAGCACTTCCTGCGTACCGCCCACCCTTACTGAACCGCTCATTCAAGGACCGACTCCATGACCACGCCCTTCATGAACATAGCGAAGATGACCGACCTGGACCTGCACGGTAAGCGCGTACTCATCCGCGAAGACCTCAACGTGCCGGTGAAAGAAGGTGTGGTGAAGAGCGATGCACGCATCGTCGCGGCGCTGCCGACCCTCAAGCTGGCTCTGGAAAAAGGCGCTGCTGTGCTGGTCTGCTCGCACCTGGGCCGCCCCGAGGAAGGCATCTACAGCGAAGAGGACAGCCTCGCTCCGGTCGCCGCCTACCTGGCCAAGGCGCTGGGCCGCGAGGTTCCGCTGATCAAGGACTACCTCGACGGCGTCGACGTCCAGCCCGGCCAACTGGTGCTGCTGGAGAACGTGCGCTTCAACAAGGGCGAGAAGAAGAACACCGACGAGCTGGCGCAGAAGTACGCCGCCCTCTGCGACGTGTTCGTGATGGACGCCTTCGGCACCGCGCACCGCGCCCAGGGCTCGACCCACGGCGTGGCGAAGTTCGCCAAGGTCGCCGCCGCAGGCCCGCTGCTGGCCGCCGAACTCGACGCCCTGGGCAAGGCGCTGAAGAGCCCCGAGCGCCCGCTGGCGGCCATCGTCGCCGGCTCCAAGGTGTCCACCAAGCTCGACGTGCTGAACTCGCTGAGCCAGCTCTGCGACCAGCTGATCGTTGGCGGCGGCATCGCCAACACCTTCCTGGCTGCGGCCGGCTACAAGGTCGGCAAGTCGCTCTACGAAGCCGACCTGGTGGAAACCGCCAAGGCCATCGCCGCCAAGGTCAGCGTACCGCTGCCGGTGGACGTGGTGGTCGCCAAGGCCTTCGCCGAAGATGCCGAAGCCACGGTCAAGCTGATCGCCGACGTCGACGACGACGACATGATCCTCGACATCGGCCCGCAGACCGCCGCGCAGTTCGCCGGGCTGCTGAAATCCTCGAAGACCATCCTCTGGAACGGCCCGGTCGGCGTCTTCGAATTCGACCAGTTCGGCGAAGGCACCAAGGCGCTGGCCCTGGCGATCGCCGAAAGCCCGGCCTTCTCCATCGCCGGCGGTGGCGACACCCTGGCGGCGATCGACAAGTACGGCGTGGCCGAGAAGATCTCCTACATCTCCACCGGCGGCGGCGCCTTCCTCGAATTCGTCGAGGGCAAGGTGCTGCCGGCGGTGGAAATTCTCGAGCAGCGCGGCAACCGTTGAGGTTTGAAGCAGCGGTTCCGGCAACCAACCGGGTCCGCTCGCTGTCTCTTGGTCTGGAACAGACCATGCAAGGGAGACGAAGACCATGCGCTACTCGTTATTGCTGCTGTGCTGCCTAGGAATCGCCGGATGCGCCGGCGGCAATTCGCCGAGCGCCTGCGAGGTGTTCAGTCCGCCGCCTGCGGACAGTCCGACCGCCAAGGACGACCAGCGCGTCGAAATGCAGAGCAGCGGCGACCCGACCCTGAGCGCCGACGCCTCGGAGCAGGACTGCCCCTGATAAGGAAATGGATTGAGAACGCTCATCGCCGTATCGCTGACCAGCCTGCTGGCCGGTTGCTCGCTCTGGCCGTCCGCGGCGCAAACATCCTGGACCCAGTGGCGCTGTGACGACGGCGCCAGCCTGGACTGGCGCTACGCCGATGGCGCGCAGGAGACCGTCGAGTTGCACCTGGGCGCGGACGCGCCGGTGCAGCGCCTGAAGAAGGAGCCGTCGACCTTCGGCAGCACCTACAGCGACGGCGTACTGACCTTCAACGACAAGGGCTCCGAAGGCCTGGTCTACCGCGTAGCCGACGACGAATTGCTCGCCCACGGCTGCCGGGCACCCTGAACACTGTAACCTGCTTAAACTTGAACCCGGCCCGCCCCTGAGGCAGGCTTTGCGCTTAACCCCCCAGACCGGGAGAGAAAACACCATGGCACTCATCAGCATGCGCCAGATGCTGGACCACGCCGCCGAGTTCGGCTACGGCATTCCAGCTTTCAACGTCAACAACCTCGAGCAGATGCGCGCCATCATGGAAGCCGCGGATCAGACCGACTCCCCGGTGATCGTCCAGGCCTCGGCCGGTGCGCGCAAATACGCCGGCGCGCCGTTCCTGCGTCACCTGATCCTCGCCGCGGTCGAAGAATTCCCGCACATCCCGGTGGTCATGCACCAGGACCACGGCACCAGCCCGGACATCTGCCAGCGCTCGATCCAGCTGGGCTTCAGCTCGGTGATGATGGACGGCTCGCTGAAGGAAGACGGCAAGACCCCGTCCGACTACGAATACAACGTCCGCGTGACCCAGCAGACCGTCGCCTTCGCCCACGCCTGCGGCGTCTCGGTGGAAGGTGAACTGGGTTGCCTGGGCAGCCTGGAAACCGGCATGGCCGGCGAGGAAGACGGCGTCGGCGCCGAAGGCACCCTGGATCACAGCCAGTTGCTGACCGACCCGGAAGAAGCCGCCGATTTCGTCGCCAAGACCAAGGTCGACGCCCTGGCCATCGCCATCGGCACCAGCCACGGCGCCTACAAGTTCACCAAGCCGCCGACCGGTGACACCCTGTCGATCCAGCGCATCAAGGAAATCCACGCACGCATCCCCGACACCCACCTGGTGATGCACGGCTCGTCGTCCGTTCCGCAGGAATGGCTGAAAATCATCAACGAGTACGGTGGCGACATCAAGGAAACCTACGGCGTGCCGGTCGAGGAAATCGTCGAAGGCATCAAGTACGGCGTGCGCAAGATCAACATCGACACCGACCTGCGTCTCGCCTCCACCGGCGCGATCCGCGAGTTCATGGCGAAGAACCCCAGCGAGTTCGACCCGCGCAAATACCTGGCGAAAACCGTCGGTGCCATGCGTGACGTCTGCATCGCCCGCTACGAAGCCTTCGGCACCGCCGGCAATGCCTCGAAGATCAAGCCGATCTCGCTGGAAGACATGTACCTGCGTTACGCCAAGGGCGAGTTGAACCCGAAGATCAACTGAGCCTGATGCTGCGGCGAGGGCCTGACGCCCTCACCCGCCGGCTGAAAACGAAAATGCCCGTATCGCGAGATGCGGGCATTTTTCGTTTATGGGCCCGCGTTTTTGCGATTTGCCACCGGCGATTCCTACGCGGGTTGCACACGCCCTACGCAGAAATTCCAGGGCAGTTGCGAACGGTAGGGGCTTCAGCCCACGCGATGCAGCCGGTGGGCTGAAGCCCAGCCTGTTAGAGCCACGGGGGTTTTCCGCTGGTGCATCAATCCGGACGGCAATGAAAGTTCATAGCGATCTGCGCAACAGTCTGTCGCTGAATCTGCCTATTTACATAGGGAGCTAAGCAATTCTATAAAGGAACTGCGACATCCAGTCGCACCCATCGACAGTCAGGAGACGCCGCAATGACCGTAACCGTGACCGAGCGTGACGACCAACACAAATCCCGCGAGAGCCTGGCCCTGGGCAAACGCACCTGGGATGTGCACCAGCAGGGCGAGCTGGTCGGCATTTTCCATAGCGAAAGCGATGCCCTGAACTACCGCAGCGAACTGGAGATGGGCGAGCAACGCCGCCACGCTGCGGGCTGAACGGCCTTGTAGAACGAGCGCGGGGCCGGGAATCACTTCCTCGGCCCCGCGGCGTTTCCGGGTNNCCTTCCAGATCTCCGTCGCGTACTGGCGAATCGTCCGGTCCGACGAGAACCAGCCGGTGCGCGCGGTATTCAGCACCGCGGCGCGCCACCAGGCCTTCGGATCGTGCCACAACTCTTCGACGCGACGCTGGGCGTTCCAGTAGGCATCGAAGTCGGCGCAGACATGGAAGGTGTCGTGGGCCATCAGTCCGTCGACCAGCCCGGTGTAGCGCGCCGGATCATCCGGCGAAAACACCCCGCTGCGGATCGCGTGGAGCACTTCGCCCAGACGCGGCGAGGCCGCCACCGAAGGCTCGGCGGAGAACTGCCCGTTGAGTTTGCGCGCCTGCACCTCGTCGGCGGTCATGCCGAAGATGAACATGTTGGCCGCGCCGATCTGCTCGGACATCTCGACGTTGGCGCCGTCCAGCGTGCCGATGGTCAGCGCGCCGTTGAGCGAGAACTTCATGTTGCTGGTGCCCGAGGCCTCCAGGCCGGCGGTGGAAATCTGCTCGGAAAGGTCAGCCGCCGGGATAATCCGCTCGGCCAGGCTGACGTTGTAGTTGGGCAGGAACACCACCTTGAGCAGCCCGCGCACGGTGGGGTCGCCGTTCACCGTACGGGCGATGTCGTTGGCCAGTTTGATGATCAGCTTGGCCTGGTGATAGCTGGCCGCCGCCTTGCCGGCGAAGATCTTCACCCGTGGCACCCACTGGGTGTGCGGCTCGGCGCGGATCGCCTGGTACAGAGCCACGGTGTGCAACAGGTTGAGCAGTTGCCGCTTGTACTCGTGGATGCGCTTGATCTGCACGTCGAACAGCGCGTGCGGGTCGATGTAGAGGCCAAGGCGCTCCTGCACCAGCCCGGCGAGCAGCTGCTTGTTGTGCAGGCGCTGCTCGGCGAAGCGCTTGCGGAAGGCCGCCTTGTCGGCGAACGGCTCGATCAGCTGCAGCGAGGTTTCCGGGGTGTCCAGCAGCTTCTCGCCGACCGACTCCACCAGCAGCGCGGTGAGCTGCGGGTTGCTCTGGTACAGCCAGCGGCGGAAGGTGATGCCGTTGGTCTTGTTGCTGATCCGCTGCGGATAGAGCTTGTGCAGGTCGGCGAACACCGTGCTGCGCATCAGATCCGTGTGCAACGCGGATACGCCGTTGACGCAATGCGAGCCGAGGAACGCCAGGTTGCCCATGCGCACGCGGCGGCCGTTGCCCTCCTCGATCAGCGAGATCGAACGCAGCAGGTCGAAGTCGTGCACGTCCTTCGCCCGCAGCGCATCGATGTGATACGCGTTGATCAGGTAGATGATCTGCATATGGCGCGGCAGCAGGCGGTCCATCAGGCCCACCGACCAGGTCTCCAGCGCTTCGGGCAGCAGTGTGTGGTTGGTGTAGGAAAGCGTGCCGACGGTCAGCCCCCAGGCCTTGTCCCAGGCGATGCCGTGGATGTCCACCAGCACCCGCATCAACTCCGGCACAGCGATCGCCGGGTGGGTGTCGTTGAGCTGGATCGAGGCGAATTCGGGCAGGTTGAGCAACGTGCCGCGCTGCTTCAGGTGGCGCCGGATCAGGTCCTGCAGCGAGGCGGATACGAAGAAATATTCCTGGCGCAGGCGCAGTTCCTGGCCAGCCTCGGTGCTGTCGGCCGGATAGAGCACGCGCGAGATGCTTTCCGCACGGGTTTCCTCGACCACTGCGCCAATGTGGTCGCCGGCGTTGAAGCGGTCCAGGTGCAGCTCGCTCTCGGCGCGCGCGCGCCACAGGCGCAGGGTGTTCACGCTGGCGCCGCGCCAGCCGACGATGGGCGTGTCATAGGCGATCGCGCGCACCGCTTCGCCCGGACTCCACTTCTGCCGCTGCTCGCCGTTGTCGTCGACGATATTGGCGATGCTGCCGCCGAAGCCGACCAGGTAGCTGACTTCCGGGCGCTCGAACTCCCAGGGGTTGCCGAAGTCCAGCCAGGTTTCCGTCTGTTCCTGCTGCCAGCCATCGACGATGGCCTGGCGGAACAGCCCGTGCTCGTAGCGGATACCGTAACCGTGGGCGGCGACACCGAGGGTCGACATGCTTTCCATGAAGCACGCCGCCAGCCGGCCGAGGCCGCCGTTGCCCAGCGCGGCGTCCGGCTCCAGGCTGCGGATGCGGTCGAGGTCCACGCCCAGGTCGTGCAGTGCGGTGCGCGCCACTTCGAGCAGACCGAGATTGCTCAGGCTGTCGATCAGCAGACGGCCGATGAGGAATTCCAGCGAGAGGTAATAGACGCGTTTCTGCCCCTGCCGGTAGACGTTGCGGGTGTGGTCCATCCAGTGGTCGACCAGGCGGTCGCGGGCGGCCAGGGCGATCGCCTCGAACCAGTCGTGATCGAAAGCATGCTCGGGGTCCTTGCCCACCGAATAGGTCAACTTGGACAGGACGGAGGCGCGGAACGCGGCCACCTCGTCGGCTGAAACCTGCTTCTCCTGAGTCATCTACGGACCTCGCTGTGAATGTTCTGGAACGCATTCCATGCGGCGACTGAGCCCAAGGCTTGCGTGAAATCCTTTTTCGACACGTCCGAGCACTCTAGCTCGGACCTTGGCGCGGCGCGAACGCCGTGAAGACGGACTGGCAAAAAACGCCGGCATCGCTATGATCGCGCGCCGACCGTTACAACCCCGTGAGCATGGCCATGAAACGCATCCCCCTCGCCAATGCCGATGCAGATCGACTGGAAACCTGGGTGAAATACCACAAGGGCCTGTGCAACGACTGCCACGCGACCTGTTGCACGCTGCCGGTGGAGGCGCGCATCGGCGACCTTGTACGCATGCAACTGGTGGACCAGTTCGAGGCCGGCGAACCGCCCAGGCAGATTGCCCGGCGGCTGATGAAGGAAGGCAGCGTCGAACATTTCAACCAGAAGAGCGGGCTGTTCACCCTGACCCGCCTGGCCAGCGGCGACTGCCTGTATCTGGACCGGCGGAGCAGGCGCTGCACGATCTACGAGCAGCGCCCGGACACCTGCCGCAACCACCCGCAGGTCGGCCCGCGGCCGGGGCATTGCGCCTGGCAGGCGCGGCGCTGACGCACGCTCAGGAGCCGGTGGCGCGCGAGCCGTCCTGATCAACGCTGGGGATAGGTCCGTTGCTGTCGCTGCCGGATTTGCCCGGCAGGCTGCCGGAGCCGTCGTCGCTGCGCCGCGGGTCGGTACTCGGCGTGGTCGGGCGGCCGTTCTGCGGATTGATCCCGGACTCCGGGTAGACGCCCTGTTCGCGGTCCTTGCTGTCCAGCGGGCTGGGTGCGCTGCTGTCCGGGTGAGTCGGTCCGGTGCTGTCGTCAGCGAAGCTCGCCGTGGCGAACAGCCCGGCCAGGGCGATGGCGGCGATTCTGTGCATGCGCATGATGTCTCTCCGAGGATGGCTACCCTCTTTCGAGCCACCCCAGTACGCGGTGGTTCAGCACGAAAAGCACGGAGGGACGAACGCGCCGGTCTGACCGGCCGCTTTGCCGTCAGGCCAGTCGGCTGTGCCGGGCGCGGCCGTTGTCGGGTAGCGCCACCGCCTGCTGCAGGGGCAGTTCGACGCTGAACAGCGAGCCCTCGCCCAAATCGCTGCGCACCGTGATGTTGCCGCCATGCGCCTTGACGATCTGCTTGGCGATGAACAACCCGAGGCCCAACCCGGCAATCTTGTCCGGGCTGCCGACACGTTCGAACTGGCTGAAGATGCGCGCCTGATCGGACTCGGAGATACCGATGCCGTGGTCCTCGACCTGCAATAGCACCGATGTCTCGCCCGGTTGCAGGCGGATCGTCACCGGTTTCTGCCGGCCGTAGCGCATGGCGTTGGTCAGCAGGTTGGCGACCACCTGCTCGATGCGGAACTCGTCCCAGTAGCCCATCACCGGGCCGCTGATGTCGCGCTGCACCTCGTAGCCGGCCTGCGCCATCTGCGCCTCGAAGTTGTCCACCACCTTGTTCGCCAGCGCGGCGAGGTCGATCAGGTCGGGACGGATCGACAGCTTGCCGGTGCGGATGCGACTGACGTCGAGCATGTCGTCGATCAGCCGGATCAGGCTGCGGATCTGCCGCTCGTCCTTCTCCACCATGCCGCGCAGGCGCTCGGGCTCGAACGCCGCGAGATTGCCGCGATCCAGATACAGCCGGCGCAGCTGCACCTCGAGGATCAACGTGTTCAGCGGGGTTTTCAGCTCGTGGGAGACCATCGACATGAAGTCGTCGCGCATGCGTACCGCGTGCTGCAGTTCGACCTGCGTCTGCTGCAGCTCGCCGAGCAGCACTTCCTGCTCGTGGCGGCTGCGCTCCAGCGCGCTGAGCTGGGTGCGCAGGGTCTTGCGCTGGCGGTACAGCTCGACGAACACGTTGACCTTGCTGCGCACCGCCATCGGGTCCAGCGGCTTGTAGAGGAAATCCACCGCACCGCTTTCGTAGCCCTTGAAGGCGTAGTTCAGCTCGCGCCCGGCGGCGCTGACGAAGACGATCGGAATGTGCCGGGTGCGCTCGGCGCCGCGCATCATCTCGGCGAGCTGGAAACCATCCATTCCCGGCATCTGCACGTCGAGGATCGCCAGGGCGAACTCGTGGCGCAGCAGCAGCTCGAGGGCGCCTTCGCCGGAGCTGGCCTTGAATACCTCGATGTCCTCGTTGCGGATCAATGCATCGAGCGCCAGCAGGTTCTCCGGCAGGTCGTCGACGATCAGCAGTTTGGCTGGCTCCATTTCCGGCAGCATGTTCAGCGGTCCATTCGAAGCAGCAGTTGGCGAATGCCGGCGAGCGGCAGCACGTAATCGGGTTGGAACAGTTTCAACGCCGAGCGCGGCATGGTGTCGGCGAGCGCCTCGGCCGGCTCCTGCACCACGGTCAGGCCGCCGTAGCGGGCGATGCTGTGCAGGCCTTCGGCGCCGTCGGAATTCGCTCCGGTGAGGAGGATACCGGCGAGCTGATCGCCCCAGACGTCCGCCGCACTGTCGAACAATACGTCAATCGAGGGCCTGGCGTAGTGTACCCGCGGATCGACGCTGAGGCTGAAACTGCGGTCCATCTCGATCTGCAGATGGTAGCCGGGCGGGGCGAAGTACAGGTGTCCGGGCTGGGGCCGATCCTTGTCCCGCGCCTCGTCCACCTGCAGCGTGCAGAGGCGCTGGAAGATCTCGACGATATGGCTCGGATGGTTCTCCGGCACGTGCTGGACCACGATCAGCGGCAGGCCGAAGTTCTCCGGCATGTCGCGCAGCAGCTGGCTGAGCGCCTCCAGGCCACCGGCGGACATGCCGATGACCACCGCCTGCACCGGCGTCTTGCGCTGCGAGAGGACCGGGCTCATAGCTTGCGGAACACCCGTTCGCGCTTCGACACCGGTTCGAACTGATCGGCGAAGCTGGTGAAGTCGAGGCTTTCCTTGCTACCCAGGCCGAGGAAACCGCGATGCCCGAGGGATTCGTGGAACAGCCCGATGGCGCGGTCCTGCAGCGCGCGGTCGAAGTAGATCAGCACGTTGCGGCAGGAAATCAGCTGGGTTTCGGCGAACACGCTGTCGGTTGCCAGGCTGTGGTCGGAGAAGGTCACGTGCTCGCGCAGCGACTTGTCCATCAGCACCGCGTCGTAGGCGGCTGTGTAGTAGTCGGAGAACTGCCGCTTGCCACCGGCCTTCTGGTAGCTCTCGGTGTAGCTGCGGATGCTGTCCATCGTATAGACGCCCTGGCGCGCGCGCTCCAGCGACTGCGGGTTGATGTCGGTGGCGTAGATCAGGCTGCGCTCGAGCAGGCCTTCTTCCTTGAGCAGGATCGCCATCGAATAGACCTCCTCGCCGGTGCTGCAGCCGGCGATCCAGATCTTCAGCGACGGGTAGGTACGCAGCAGCGGCACCACCTGGGTACGCAGCGCCAGGTAGTACGGCGGATCGCGGAACATCTCGCTGACCGGGATGGTGAGGTACTGCAGCAGCTGCATGAACGCCTGCGGGTCATGCAGGATCTTGCCCTGTAGCTCGGACACGCTGGCACAGCCGATGGTCCGCAACGCCTGCACCACGCGCCGCTTCAGCGAGGCCATGGCGTAGTTGCGGAAGTCGTAGCTGTAGCGCAGGTAGACCGCTTCGATCAGTAGCCGAAGTTCGATTTCCAGGGCGCGTTCGGGCATCGACTAGAAGACCTCCAGCTTGGGCAGCCAGACACGGATCAGCGAGAACAGCCGGTCCAGCTCGATGGGTTTGGCCA
>DIEE01000046.1:15657-22877 GCA_002418465.1 Pseudomonas sp. UBA5782
GTAGCCGTCCATCTCCGGCATCATGATGTCCATCAGCACCAGGTCGATCTCGCTGTCTTCCTGCACCTTGGCCACCGCCTCCAGGCCGTTGCGGGCGATTTCCACCATGGCGCCCTTCTGCTCCAGCGCGCTGCTCAGGGCGAAGATGTTACGCACGTCATCATCCACCAGGAGGATCTTGCGGCCCTCGAAGGCCTTGTCACGGTTGCGCACGGTCTTGAGCATTTTCTGCCGTTCCAGCGGCATGTCCGCCTCGACCTTGTGCAGGAACAGCGTGACCTCGTCGAGCAGGCGCTCCGGCGAGCGCGCGCCCTTGATGATGATCGAGCGCGAGTACTTGAGCAGCTCGGCTTCCTCGTCGCGGGTCAGGCTGCGGCCGGTGTAGACGATCACCGGCGGGAAGGAGCGGATGTCTTCCTCGGCCATCCGCGCGAGCAGCTCGTTGCCGTCGATGTCGGGCAGCTTGAGGTCGATGATCATGCAGTCGAAGGTGCTGCGGTGCAGCTCGTCGAGTGCCTCGGAGCCGCGCGCCACGGCGGTGATCTCGATGTCGTCGTCCTCGATCAGGCGCGTCACGCTCTCGCGCTGCAGGTCGTCGTCCTCGACCAGCAGGATGCGTTTGACCTTCTGCTCCAGCTTGGCTTCCAGGCGATGGAAGACTTCCTTCATCTCCTCGCGCGACACCGGCTTGGTGGCGTAACCCACCGCGCCCATGTGCATCGCCGCCTCCTGGCGATCCTCGACGGAGACGATGTGCACCGGAATGTGCCGGGTATTGGGGTTTTCCTTGAGCCGTTCGAGCACCGTCAGCCCGGAATGGTCGGGCAGGCGCATGTCGAGCAGGATCGCGTCGGGCTGGAACTTCAGCGCCAGGTCATAGCCGACGTCGGCGCCATGCGCGACCAGGCAGTGGTACCTCAGCTCGTGGGCCAGATCGAAGAGGATCTTGGCGAACTGCGGCTCGTCCTCGATGATCAGCACGCTGCGCCCTTCGCCGGCGAAATTCTCGCGGTCGTCGCTGAAGGTCGGTATCGGCGCGGGCGGCGCGGCGGGCTTGACCAGCGGTTGCAGGTCCAGCCGCTCTTCGGCCGGCGCGCTGGCAGCGAGCGGCGGTGGCGCGCTGACCGGATCTTCCGTGGTGCTGCCCTGGTATTCGACCGGCAGCAGCAGGGTGAACTCGCTGCCCTTGCCCTCCTCGCTGACCACGCTGACGCTGGCGCCGAGCATGCGCGCCAGTTCGCGGGAGATCGACAGGCCAAGACCGGTGCCGCCGTGCCGGCGGTTGGTGGTGCCATCGGCCTGGCGGAAGGCCTCGAAGATGATCGACTGCTGTTCCGCGCGGATGCCGATGCCGCTGTCGATCACGTCGAACGCCACGTGCTCTGCGTCCTGTTTGCGAATGCGCAGGGTGACGCTGCCCTTGTCGGTGAACTTGAAGGCGTTCGACAGCAGGTTCTTGAGGATCTGTTCCAGGCGCTGCGAATCGGTGAACACGCTGGCCGGGACGCCTTCCTCGTACTGGATATGGAAGTCCAGTTTCTTCTGCTCGGCCAGCGGCTGGAACAGGTTGCTTAGGTTCTCGCCGAGGCGCGCCAGACCGGTCGGTTCGAGGTGCATGTCGAGCTTGCCGGCCTCCACTTTCGACAGGTCGAGAATGTCGTTGATCAGGGTGAGCAGGTCGTTGCCAGCGGAATAGATCGAGCTGGCGAACTTTACCTGCTCTTCGCTGAGGTTGCCGTTGGCGTTGTCCGAGAGCAGCTTGGCGAGGATCAGCGAGCTGTTCAGCGGCGTGCGCAGCTCGTGGGACATGTTGGCGAGGAATTCGGACTTGTAACGGCTGGCGCGTTGCAGCTCCTCGGCGCGCGCCTCCAGCATCAACTGCGCCTGGTGCAGGTCGCGGTTGCGCTCGTTGAGCTGGTCGCGGTGCTGCTCGAGTGCCTGGGCCTGATCGGAGAGCTGATCGTTGGTCTGTTCCAGCTCCGCCTGCTGCGCTTCCAGGCTGGCCTGGGATTCGCGCAGGGCGCAGGACTGCTCTTCCAGTTCCTCGTTGGCGCTGCGCAGCTCTTCCTGCTGGACCTGCAGCTCCTCGTTGAGCGACTGGGTGTCCGCCAGTGCGCGCTGCAGGCGCTGCCTGTAATTGGCGGCGGCCAGCGCCGAGCCGACGTTGCCGGCGAGCAGGGAGAGCAGCTCGCTGTCCTTCTCCTCCAGCGGACGCATGAAGCCCAGCTCGATCACGCCCTTGAGTTCGCCGCTGTCCTCCACCGGGAAGATCAGCAGCGAACGCGCAGTGCTGTCGCCGAGGGACGAATTCACCGTCAGGTAATGTTCCGGCAGTGCATCCAGGCCCAGCGGCTTGCGGTCTTGGGCGACCTGGCCGACCAGCCCTTCACCAAAGGCGATTTCCTTGCGGGTCTTCAGTTGTTCGGCGCCGAAGGCATAGGTGGAGACACGCTTCAGGCGTTTGTCGTCGACTACGTAAAGGGTGCCGACGACCATGCCCAGGTAGCGGGCGAGGAAGCCCAGGGTGCTGTCGCCCAGTTGATTCATGCTCAGCTGGCCGATCAGCTCTTCGGCCAGCTGCGTCTGCCCGGTGCGGAACCAGGCCTGCTGCTGCAACTTCTCGGCATGCGCCGCCTGCGTCGCCAGCACGTCGTCGTAGGTGCGCGACAACTGCATCAGCTCGCGACGGCCCATGAAGGCGAGGAAGCCGCTGATCAGCAGGTTGATCAGGATGACGCCGCCGACACCGAAGACGGTGACGCTCTGCGCCGTCTCGGTACGCTCCTGGCGCAACTGGTTCTCGGTCGCCAGGATGTCGCTGAAGAACACCCGGATGGAGTCGGTCAGACGCTTGCCGGAGAGGTCCTTGAGCTGCTGCACGTAGCCCTCGTCGCCGCGCTCGCGCAGGTCGATCATGCGCCCGGAAAAGTCCATCCACTGCTGCTGCAGCTGCTCGATCTTGACGATCCGGTTGACCTGCACCGGGTTGTCGGCGACCAGCTCCTTGAGCCCGGCGGCCTTGCCGATGAATTCGTTGCGCGCCCGCTGGTAGGGGTCGAGGAATACCTCGTCGCCGGTGATCAGGTAACCGCGCAGGCCGGTTTCCATGTCGATCACCAGTTTCAGCGTCTCGTTGGATTCGGCGATGACCCGGTCGGTGTGCTCGACCCAGCGGCTGACGTCGAGCAGGTAGAAGATGATCGCGATGAAAAACAGCGAGCTGAGGATGCCCATGCCCAGCGGCAGGGATATGTTGCGGCCGAGAATCCGCCGGAAGGCTTTCTCGTCGATGGGCGAGGTTCTGTTCATTTTCGCTTCCCTAGCAACTGAAGATGGTGCGGGAGTTCTGCGACTCCCTTGGCGCGCGAGGGCGGCATGGTAAACCAGTGCGCGCAGCCGGACTATTCCGAATCCCGGATCGAACCCGTATTAGTCCGGCATGGGGGAATGAAGGTTCAGTATCGGGGATGTTTTTCGATGATGCCTGCCACATCGCGGCAGGACCGGTCGCTTTGCCGGGAGCCGGCGCGTTGCGCACCGGCTCCGCCCATTGCGCCTCAGCGGCGCGCGATGACCCATACGGCATGGATGATGCCGGGAATGTAGCCGAGCAGCGTGAGCAGGATGTTCAGCCAGAACGCCCCGCCGAAACCGACCTGGAGGAACACTCCCAGCGGCGGCAGCAGAATGGCGATGATGATGCGGATAAGGTCCATGCGGGTACTCCATGATGTGCATTGGCTTACCGACAATCGACCCGGCGCGGCCGGCACGGTTCACCGCTTCGCTTGGCGCAGGCATAAAAAAACGCCCCGAAGGGCGTTCCTGTACGACGCGGAACGCTCAGTTGAGCGTGCCTTCGCCGGCCGACTGCATGCGCGACAGCTCTTGCGCGTAGAGCGCGTCGAAGTTCACCGGGGCCAGCATCAGCGCCGGGAACGAGCCACGGGTGACCAGGCTGTCCAGGGTTTCGCGGGCATACGGGAAGAGGATGTTCGGGCAAAAGGCGCCGAGCGTGTGGCTCATCGAGGCGGCATCCAGATTCTTGATCAGGAAGATGCCGGCCTGCTGCACTTCGGCAATGAAGGCGGTTTCTTCGCCGTTCTTCACGGTGACCGAGAGGGTCAGCACGACTTCGTGGAAGTCGCCTTCGAGCGGCTTCTGACGGGTGTTGAGGTCCAGCGCGACGCTCGGGGTCCAGTCCTGACGGAAGATTTCCGGGCTCTTGGGCGCTTCGAAGGAGAGGTCGCGCACGTAGATGCGCTGCAGCGAGAATTGCGGGTTCTGAGCGTCCTGGGCGGCGCCGTTGGTGGTTTCTTCAGTCATGGCAGAGCCTTGTTATTTACGGAGTGGAAATCAGGCCTTGAGCAGAGCGTCGAGCTTGCCGGCGCGCTCCAGGGCGAAAAGATCGTCGCAGCCACCCACGTGGGTGCTGCCGATCCAGATCTGCGGTACCGAGGTACGACCGGCCTTGCGCGTCATCTCGGCACGCAGCGCGGCATCGCGCTCCACGCCGATTTCCTCGTAGGCGGCACCCTTGCGCTCGAGCAGCTGCTTGGCGCGGATGCAGTAGGGGCACCAGGGCGTGGTGTAGATGACGATCTTCGACATATCACTTGACCAGGGGCAGGTTGTCTCCGCGCCAGCTGGAGATACCGCCGGACAGCTTGACGGCGTTGAAGCCGAGTTTCTTCAGCTCGCTGCAGACGGTCCCGGAATGCTGGCCCATGGCGTCGACCACGATCAGGGTCTTGGCCTTGTGCTTTTCCAGCTCAGCCACGCGGTTGACCACCTTGTCGTGGGGAATGTTCAGCGCATCGACCACGTGCCCGGTGTCGAACTCCTTCTTGGCGCGAACGTCCAACACCACGCCCTCGCCATTGTTGACCAGCGAAGTCAGCTCGCGATTGCTCAGGCTGCGGCCACCGCGGCGCGATTCGTTGAAGATCAGGGCGATCAACAGCACGACGAACAGGCTGGCAAGCACGTAGTGGTTAGTAGCGAATTCAATCAGCTTGGCGAGCATCAATAGGTTCCAGGGCGGTAAAATGCCGGCCAGTATACACAGCACCCCGAGCCGGCCGAAACCTGCTGAACCGTGACGCGAAACCAGGTCGACCCTTAGAATGCCGAGCCCGCCGCCAGCCGCCACGGCCGGCGATTTTCGACGGCAACTGCCCAGCGCGGCCGCCCCGCCGCAACGAATGGAAAACTTCAGGAAGCCTTTCATGAGCGCAACGCCCAAACCCCTGGTTCTGATCATTCTGGATGGCTTCGGTCACAGCGACAGCCCTGACTCCAATGCCGTGTTCGCCGCGCGCAAGCCGGTGCTCGACGGCCTCGTGGCAACCCAGCCGAACGGCCTGATCTCCGGCAGCGGCATGGACGTCGGCCTGCCGGATGGACAGATGGGCAACTCCGAAGTCGGCCACATGAACCTGGGTGCCGGCCGCGTCGTGTACCAGGACTTCACCCGCGTGACCAAGGCGATCCGCGACGGTGACTTCTTCGAAAACCCGGCGATCTGTGGTGCGGTGGACAAGGCGGTCGGCGCGGGCAAGGCCGTGCACATCCTCGGCCTGCTCTCCGACGGCGGCGTGCACAGCCATCAAGATCACCTGGTCGCCATGGCCGAACTGGCCGCCCGTCGCGGAGCCGAGAAGATCTACCTGCACGCCTTCCTCGACGGCCGCGATACCCCGCCGCGCAGCGCCAAGGCCTCCATCGAACTGCTGGACGACGCCTTCGCACGCCTGGGCAAGGGTCGCATCGCCACGCTGATCGGCCGCTACTTCGCGATGGACCGCGACAACCGCTGGGACCGCGTGCAGCAGGCCTACGACCTGATCGTCGACGGCAAGGCGCAGTTCACCGCCGCCACCGCGGTCGCCGGCCTGCAGGCCGCCTACGAACGCGAGGAAAGCGACGAATTCGTCAAGGCCACCGCCATCGGCGACCCAGTGCAGGTGGAAGACGGCGACGCCGTGGTCTTCATGAACTTCCGCGCCGACCGCGCCCGCGAGCTCAGCCGGGTGTTCGTCGAACCGGACTTCAAGGACTTCGCCCGCGCCCGCCAGCCGAAACTGGCCGGCTACGTGATGCTCACCCAGTACGCCGCCAGCATCGATGCGCCCAGCGCCTACAAGCCCGAAGCGCTGACCAACGTGCTCGGCGAGTACCTGGCGAAGAATGGCAAGACCCAGCTGCGCATCGCCGAGACCGAGAAGTACGCCCACGTCACCTTCTTCTTCTCCGGCGGCCGCGAAGAGCCCTATGAAGGCGAGGAGCGCATCCTGATCCCGTCGCCGAAAGTCGCCACCTACGATATGCAGCCCGAGATGAGCGCGCCGGAGGTCACCGACCGCATCGTCGAAGCCATCGAGAACCAGCGCTACGACGTCATCGTGGTCAACTACGCCAACGGCGACATGGTCGGCCACACCGGCGTGTTCGACGCCGCGGTGAAAGCCGTGGAATGCCTCGACGCCTGCGTCGGCCGCATCGCCGCCGCGCTGGACAAGGTCGGCGGCGAAGCGCTGATCACCGCCGACCACGGCAACGTCGAGCAGATGGAAGACGAAGGCACCGGCCAGGCGCACACCGCGCACACCTGCGAACCGGTGCCCTTCATCTATGTCGGCAAGCGCAAGCTGCACATCCGCGAAGGCGGCGTGCTGGCCGACGTGGCGCCGACCATGCTGACCCTGATGGGCATGGAAATCCCGCAAGAGATGACTGGCAAGCCGCTGTTCATCGTGGAATAATCCTTCCCCATGAGGGGAAAGGCGANNCCCTGATGGGCCTGCCGATCCCCAAGGAAATGACCGGCACCTCGATCATCACCCTGGACTGACGCGCCACCGGTGCCGGGCGCAGCGCGTGCTTTCGCTGCGCCCGGCTCGCTGCTTAAACCAAGGCTTTCGCGCCGTTTTTAGGCATACTAGCTCCCACCCTCCATCCCGGTATCGCTGCACTCCATGCTCCGCATCCTGACCCTTCTGCTACTCACCCTGTCGCTGAGCACGGCCTTCGCCGATCAGCGCGCCGAAACCCAGCAGCAGCTGGAAGCGGCGCGCAAGGATGTCGCCGAGCTGAAAAAGCTGCTGGAGAAAGTGCAGCAGGAGAAGAGCGGCGTGCAGAAGGAGCTGCGCAGCACCGAGACCGAGATGGGCGACCTGGAAAAGCAGGTCAGGCAGCTCGAAGACGAGATGCGCAAGAGC
>DIEE01000049.1:0-5259 GCA_002418465.1 Pseudomonas sp. UBA5782
AGCGCGCGCGCCTGCTGCTGCAGTGGGCCGAACGCCTGGAGCCGCTGAGCGAAGCCGAACGCAGCGAGGCCAACCGCGTGCACGGCTGCGAAAGCCTGGTCTGGCTGTTGGCGGAACGTCACGGCGATACCCTGCAGTTTCGCGCGACCAGCGACGCGCGCCTGCTGCGCGGCCTACTGGCGCTGCTGCTGGCGCGCATCGAGGGGCTGGGCGGCGCCGAACTGGCGGCACTGGACCTGAACGACTGGTTCGCCCGGCTCGGCCTGCAGCGCCAGCTCAGCCCGTCGCGCAGCAACGGACTGAATGCCGTGCTCAGGCGGATGCGTGAACTGGCGGCAACGCGCTGATCCGGGCGCGCCACTGAGCTGATGGCGTCACGGTGCGCATGGCGCACCCTACGGGAAGCGTGGGGACTGGGCGCGGATGCGTGAACCGGCGGCAAAGTGGCGATACTGACGCGCGGGGACTGGCTGCGTTTCGTAGGGTGCGCCGCGCGCACCGCGCCTTGTGGTCGCCCGCCTGGAACCCGTTTCCGCCACGCGCAGTCGACTGCCTGAACACCTCAGGGCAGAAACGAATGAGCGCAGACATCCGCATCGGTATCTCCGGCTGGCGCTACGCGCCCTGGCGCGGCGTCTTCTATCCGGACAAGCTGCGCCAGGACGACGAGCTGCACTACGCCTCGCGCGCGGTCGGCAGCATCGAGATCAACGGTTCCTTCTACTCGCTGCAACGCCCGGAAAGCTGGGCGCGCTGGCATGACGAGACGCCGGATGACTTCGTCTTCAGCGTCAAGGCGCCGCGCTACATCACCCACATCCGCCGGCTCGACGACGTGGAGAAGCCGATCGCCAATTTCTTCGCCTCCGGACTGCTGCGCCTGCAGCGCAAGCTGGGGCCGATTCTCTGGCAGTTTCCGCCGAGCTTTCGTTTCGATCCCGAGCAGTTCGAGGCTTTCCTGCGGCTGTTGCCGCACGACAGCGAAAAGGCCCTGCACATCGCCCGCGGGCATGAGCCGCGCATGGAAGGGCGCACCCACCTGGCGATCGACGAGCCGCGCAAGCTGCGCCATGCGGTGGAGATCCGTCATGCCAGCTTCGAGGACCGCGCCTTCGCCGACATGCTGCGCGAGCACGACGTGGCGCTGGTGGTGGCGGATACGGCCGGCAAGTGGCCACTGAAGGAGGACGTGACCAGCGACTTCGTCTACCTGCGCCTGCACGGCGAGGAGGAGCTCTACGCCAGCGGCTACACCGACGCGGCGCTGGACGACTGGGCGCGGCGGATGAAGGCCTGGAGCGAGGGCGGGCAGGTGGATGATGCGCGGCTGATCGTCGAGCGCAAGCCGCGGTCACGCAAGCAGCGCGACCTGTTCTGCTATTTCGACAACGACATCAAGGTCAAGGCGCCCTTCGACGCCGGCAAGCTGGCGCTGCGCCTCGGCCTGAAGGGTGCGCCGGCACCGCTGGCCGAACGCGCCGCCGAAGCCGACCGGCTGATTGCCGAGCACGGCGGCGCCAAGCGCAACCCATCGAAGCCGCGCAAGCCGAAGAAACCGGGCTGATCAGGCCGTGGGGCGCACGCGCAGGGTCAGCCCGCGGAGGAAGTTGCGCAGCACCTGGTCGCCGCATTCGCGGTAGTTGTTGTGCCCCGGCTTGCGGAACAGCGCGCTCAGCTCGGCCTTGCCCATCGGCAGCTCGGCGGCTTCGAGGATGGCGTGCATGTCGTCGTCACGCAGCTCGAAGGCGACCCGCAGCTTCTTCAGGATGGCGTTGTTGGTGATGCGTTTTTCCACCGGCAGGCGCGGCCGGCTGTCGTCCTTGCCGCGCTTGAAGAACACCAGGCCGTCGAGAAAATACGCCATGACCTCGTCGCTGCACGGCTGGAAGCCTTCCTCGTCGTCCTTCTTCAGGTAGGCGGCCATGTCCTCGATGCCGACCTTGTAATCGGCCAGCTGGCAGATCTTCACCAGTTTGGGCTCGCTGACATCCAGCATGTAGCGCAGGCTGCGCAGCACATCGTTATTCATCATCGCAAAGGGTCTCGTGGAAGGCCCACGCCGCAGGCACGACGGGGTAGTGAAGCGAAAGGCCGGCGATTATACGGCCGGAGCACGGCTACCGCAGAGAAAGGCTCACTCGAGGCGCGTGTCCCGCTCGGCCGGGCGTCGCGCGCCGGCCACCAGCTTGTCCACTGCCTTGGCCGCGGCGGCCATGCCGAAGCTGGCGGTGACCATCATCACCGCGCCGAAACCGCCGGCGCAGTCGAGCTTCACGCCTTCGCCGACGAACGCCTTGGACTGGCAGACGCTGCCGTCCGGCGCCGGGTAGCGCAGCTGTTCGGTGGAGAACACGCAGGGCACTGAGTAGTTGCGCCCCGGCGTACGCGAGAAGTTGTAGTCGCGGCGCAGGGTCGAACGCACCTTGGCTGCCAGCGGGTCGTTGAAGGTCTTGTTCAGGTCGGCGACCTGGATCTGCGTCGGGTCGATCTGCCCGCCGGCACCGCCGGTGGTGACGATCTGGATCTTGCGCCGCTTGCACCAGGCGATCAGCGCGGCCTTGGCGGCGACGCTATCGATGCAGTCGAGCACGCAGTCGAGCTGCCCGGTGATGTGCTCGGCCATGCTCTCGCGGGTGACGAAATCAGCCACCGCGTGCACCCGGCAGGACGGGTTGATCGCCAGCAGGCGCTCGGCCATCACCTCGACCTTGGCGCGGCCGACGGTGCCCAGCAGCGCATGCGCCTGGCGGTTGGTGTTGCTCACGCAGACGTCGTCGAGGTCGAACAGGGAAACCTCGCCGACCCCGGAACGCACCAGCGCTTCCGCCGCCCAGGAACCGACACCGCCGATACCGACCACCGCCACGTGCGCCGCGGCCAGGCGTTCGAGGCCGTCGCGGCCGTAGAGCCGGGCGATGCCGCCGAAACGCTGATCGTCTGTACTCATGCTCACCTCGCAGAAAAACCGGTGCGCATTATTGGACCGGACGCCGCGCAGATAAAGTCCGGATCGCCGGCCGGCGACGTTGCGCGGGGAAATCCAGGCCGGCGATCCGAGTCGTTTTGCGTAGCCCGCGCAACGGCCGCAGCGCCCGCACGGCGCGGCGTGCAGCGAACTTCTTTACCCCCGCAGGGCCCAACGCTGTAGGCTGCGGACAGCGGCCGGAACCCTCCGGAAAGCGCCTGTACAGTGGCGCGGACGCCAGAGTAGGATGCGCGCCGACGGCGCTCGCCGCCTCCTTCCGTTCCACGCATCGGAACCTGAAAGCACCTATGTCATCGCGAAAATTTGGTCTCAATCTGGTGGTCTTCCTGGCCATCGCTGCGCTGTTCACCGGTTTCTGGGCGCTCTACAACCGCCCGGTGAGCGCGCCGGACTGGCCCGCGCAGGTCTCCGGCTTCTCCTATTCGCCGTTCCGCCAGGGCCAGAGCCCGCAGCAGGGCATCTATCCCAGCGATGCGGAGATTCGCCAGGACCTGGAGCTGTTGAGCAAGCACACCGACAACATCCGCACCTACTCGGTGGACGGCGCGCTGGCCAACATTCCGGCAATCGCCGAGGAGTTCGGCCTGCGCGTGACCCTGGGCATCTGGATCAGCAACGACCAGGAACGCAACGAGCGCGAGATCGCCAAGGCCATCGATCTGGCCAACCACTCGCGCAGCGTGGTTCGCGTGACCGTGGGCAACGAGGCGCTGTTTCGCGAGGAAGTCACCGCCGAGCAACTGATCGCGTTCATGGACCGCGTGCGCGCGGCGGTCAAGGTGCCGGTGTCGACCTCCGAGCAGTGGCACATCTGGGAGGAGCACCCGGAGCTGGCCAAGCACGCCGACCTGGTCGCTGCCCACGTGCTGCCGTACTGGGAATTCATCCCGATGGAGGACGCCGGGCAGTTCGTCCTCGACCGCGCGCGCGACCTGCGCAAGCTGTTCCCGAAGAAACCGCTGCTGATCTCCGAAGTCGGCTGGCCGAGCAACGGGCGCATGCGCGGCGGCGCCGACGCCACCCAGGCCGATCAGGCGGTGTACCTGCGCACGCTGGTCAACCGGCTTAACGGCCAGGGCTACAACTACTTCGTCATCGAGGCCTTCGACCAGCCGTGGAAGGCCAGCGACGAGGGCTCGGTGGGCGCCTACTGGGGCGTCTACAACCTCAATCGGCAGGCCAAGTTCGCCTTCGAAGGCCCGGTGGTGGCGATTCCGCAATGGCGCCTGCTGGCAGTCGCCTCGGTGGTCATGGCGCTGCTCTCGCTGGCCCTGCTGCTGATCGATGGCAGCGCGCTGCGCCAGCGCGGCCGCACCTTCCTGACCTTCGTCGCCTTCGTCGGCGGTTCGGCACTGGTGTGGATCGGCTACGACTACAGCCAGCAGTACGCCACCTGGTTCAGCCTGACGGTGGGCGCGCTGCTCGGCATCGGTGCCTTCGGCGTGTTCATCGTGCTGCTCACCGAGGCCCACGAACTGGCCGAGGTGGTCTGGGTGCACAAGCGCCGCCGGCCGTTCATCCCGGTGGCAGGAGACAGCAGCTACCGGCCCAAGGTCTCGGTGCACGTGCCCTGCTACAACGAGCCGCCGGAGATGGTCAAACAGACCCTCGACGCACTGGCCAACCTCGACTATCCGGATTTCGAAGTCCTGATCATCGACAACAACACCAAGGACCCCGCGGTCTGGGAGCCGGTGCGCGACTACTGCGAGCAGCTCGGCCCGCGCTTCCGCTTCTTCCACGTCGCACCGCTGCACGGCTTCAAGGGCGGCGCGCTGAACTACATCCTGCCGCACACCGCGCCCGACGCCGAAGTCGTCGCGGTGATCGACTCGGACTACTGCGTGGACCGCAACTGGCTCAAGCACATGGTCCCGCACTTCGCCGACCCGCGAATCGCCGTGGTGCAGTCGCCGCAGGACTATCGCGACGAGCACGAAAGCCTGTTCAAGAAGCTCTGCTACTCCGAGTACAAGGGCTTCTTCCACATCGGCATGGTCACCCGCAACGACCGCGACGCGATCATCCAGCACGGCACCATGACGATGATCCGCCGCACGGTGATGGACGAGCTGCGCTGGGCCGACTGGACCATCTGCGAGGACGCCGAGCTGGGCCTGCGCGTGTTCGAGAAAGGCTACTCGGCCGCCTACGCCCACGACAGCTTCGGCCAGGGGCTGATGCCGGACACCTTCATCGACTTCAAGAAGCAGCGCTTCCGCTGGGCCTACGGCGCCATCCAGATCATGAAGGGCCACGCCCGCGCGCTGCTG
>DIEE01000049.1:5353-19957 GCA_002418465.1 Pseudomonas sp. UBA5782
CGCTGTCGCACACCATCGCCAAGGCGGTGCTCTACGGTTTCTTCACCAAGAGCATCCCGTTCTTCCGCACGCCGAAGATGGCCTCCAACCACGGCATCCTGGTGGCGCTGGCGGAGGCCCGAGAAGAGGTGTTCATCATGCTGCTGCTGTGGGGCGCGGCGATCGGCATCGCCATCGTCCAGGGCCTGCCGAGCAACGACGTGAAGTTCTGGGTCGCCATGCTGCTGGTGCAGTCGCTGCCCTACCTGGCGGCGCTGATCATGGCTTTCCTCTCGTCGCTGCCGAAACCGGCCCAGCCCCAGCCCGACGAAGTACCGGCCTGACGCCTACCTGGCAACGCCCTGACGGCGGCCTTCGGGCCGCCGTTTTTGTTACCATGGCGCCCCTTTGACGCACCCCGCCCCGCCTTTCGGAGTTCCAGCATGACGGCCCCTTCCGCCCCCCTTTCCGCCACCCTGGAGCTCGCCTGCGAGCTGATCCGCCGCGCCTCGGTGACGCCGCTCGACGAGGGCTGCCAGGAACTGATGATGCAGCGCCTGGCGGCGGTCGGCTTCGAACTGGAGCCGATGCGCATCGGGGAGGTCGAAAACTTCTGGGCGCGCCGCGGCGGCGAAGGCCCGGTGCTGTGCTTCGCCGGGCACACCGACGTGGTGCCCACCGGCCCGCTGCACGGCNNCACCCGCCGTTCGAGGCGCGCATCGACGAGCACGGCATGCTCTGCGGGCGCGGCGCGGCGGACATGAAGGGCAGCCTGGCGTCGATGATCGTCGCGGTGGAACGCTTCGTCGTCATGCACCCGAACCACAAGGGCGCCATCGCCTTCCTCATCACCAGCGACGAGGAGGGTCCGGCGCAGCACGGCACCCGCGCGGTCGTCGAACGCCTGCGCGCGCGTGGCGAGCGTCTGGACTGGTGCATCGTCGGCGAGCCCTCGAGCACCACGCTGCTCGGCGACGTGGTGAAGAACGGCCGCCGCGGCTCGCTCGGCGCCGTGCTCACGGTGCGCGGCAAGCAGGGCCACGTCGCCTACCCGCACCTGGCGAAGAACCCGATCCACCTGGCCGCCCCGGTACTGGCCGAACTGGCCGCCGAACACTGGGACGAAGGCAACGCGTTCTTCCCGCCGACCAGCTTCCAGATTTCCAACCTGAACGCCGGCACCGGCGCCAGCAACGTGATTCCCGGCGAGCTNNCGAGCTGACGGCGATGTTCAACTTCCGCTTTTCCACCGAATCCACCGTCGAAGGGCTTAAGCAACGGGTCGCCACCATTCTCGACAAACACGGCCTGGACTGGCACATCGACTGGGCGCTGTCCGGCCTGCCGTTCCTCACCGAGCCCGGCGCGCTGCTCGACGCCGTGGCCAGCGGCATCCGCACGGTCACCGGCCGTGAAACCCGCCCGTCGACCACCGGCGGCACCTCGGACGGACGCTTCATCGCGACCCTCGGCACCCAGGTGGTCGAACTCGGCCCCGTGAACGCCACCATCCACCAGATCGACGAGCGCATCCTCGCCAGCGACCTCGACCTGCTCAGCGACATCTACTACCAGACCCTCGTCGAGCTGTTCGCCTGATGCTGATCTGCCCGCTCTGCTCGAGCCCGCTGCAGGATGCCGACAATGGCGTCGCTTGTCCGGCCGGGCATCGTTTCGACCGCGCGCGCCAGGGCTACCTGAACCTGCTGCCGGTGCAGCACAAGAACAGCCGCGACCCCGGCGACAACGCGGCGATGGTCGAGGCGCGCCGGCGCTTCCTCGACGGCGGCCACTACACGCCACTGGCGCGCCGGCTGGCCGAGCTGGTCGCCGAACGCGCGCCGCGGCGCTGGCTGGACATCGGTTGCGGCGAGGGCTACTACACCGCGCAGATCGGCGCCGCGCTGCCGCACAGCGAAGGCTACGCGCTGGATATCTCCCGCGAGGCGGTCAAGCGCGCCTGCCGCCGCGATCCGCGCCTGCACTGGCTGGTGGCGAGCATGGCGCGGGTACCACTGGCCGACGCCAGCTGCCAGGTGCTGACCAGCGTATTCAGCCCGCTCGACTGGCAGGAAGCCCGGCGCCTGCTGGCACCCGGCGGCGCGCTGCTGCGCATGGGCCCGAGCAGCGAGCACCTGATGGCGCTGCGCGGCAAGCTCTACGACGAAGTCCGCGATTACGACGACCAGAAGCACCTGTCGCTGATCCCCGAGGGCATGCACCTGGCGCACAGCGAGACGCTGAATTTCGACCTGCGCCTGGACAGCCCGGAGGCCCGCGCCGACCTGCTGGCGATGACCCCGCACGGCTGGCGCGCCAGTGCCGAACGCCGCGAGGCGGTGATCGCCGCGCCCTTAGAGGTCGGCGTCGGCATACGTTACGATTGGATCGAACGCGACCTCTAGCGGGCCGCCCACGCCACTGCCGAGAAAACCATGCGCCAACCGGACATCGAGATCTACCTGAAGGACGCCGACCAGCAGAGCGTCGCCGCCTGGCTGGAACAGGCCATCGGCCCCTGCAGCGCCTGGCGGCAGAAGGGCCAGACGTTCAAATGCGAAGCCGCCGGGATTCCCGTCACCTGGGTACCGAAAGCGGTCGGCAAATGGCACAGCCTGATGCTGGAAAGCGATGCCACGCCGTGGGATGACGACATCGCCTGCGCCCGCGACGCCTACGCCGCGCTCGGCGTGCAGGTGCGCTGCGCACCGGGCAGCTGGCAGGAAGAAGAGAGCCTGGAAGAAGGCGAGCGCTGGATCAAGATCGACGCCGAGGGCGAGCAGGAAATCATCTGGCGTACCGATTGAGCAAGGGCCAATACACGTCGCCGCCGTAGGGTGCGCCGCGCGCACCAGCCCCGTCGTTTCGGTGCGCATGGCGCACCCTACGTCTACGTGATGACCGAGACTCACGAGAGACAGCCCATCCGCCAAGAAAAAGCCCGCCTTCAGGCGGGCTTTTTCGTCGCTGCAAGGCTCAGACGCGTGCCACGTCTTCCGCCTGCAGGCCCTTCTGGCCCTGAGTCACGGAGAACTCGACTTTCTGGCCTTCGACCAGAGAGCGGTGACCTTCGCCACGAATCGCGCGGTAATGGACGAACACGTCCGCGCCGCTATCACGTTGGATGAATCCATAGCCCTTGGCGTCATTGAACCACTTGACGGTGCCGTGCTCACGATCAGCCATTACCACACTCCCAACTCGCAATATTGTGTTCGCCTCTCCATCAGTGGAAAGACCTCTACGGTTCCGCAAAAACGTTCTTCCTGTTGCTTACAACCAGACCGCAAACGGGCAAGGAGCAGGCTATCGAAAAGCGTTCCTGATTCGGCCGCATCCGAGTCTAAAAGGAAGCGCAAGCCGTGCAAAGAATTTTTTTCTGAAGCCGCCAAAGGCCCATCGCTGCTGGGCTGCAGGCATTTTGATGGCCTCTGGCGAGGACACCGGAAGGTTACGAAAGCGTAGCAATGGCATGGGCCGAAAGGGTGCTTCGGCGCGCACCAGAATCATCCGGCGAGTAAGCCGCTGCCCGGATATCGAGCCGCTGCGCCGCGCCGCCTCGCTGCCACCGGGCGCGCCGCACCAGCGGGCGCCGCGCTTTTGCCGGGCAGCGGCGGATACGTCACACTACCGGTCCCGGGCCGAGGCCCTGCAACCGTAAGACCTGTATGACCCGCTCCCCGTTTCGCCGCCTGATCTTCGGCACCCTGCGCCGTCTGCTCTACCTCTGGGTCCGCTCGGAAACCATCAACCAGTCGGCCTTCCCGCTCAAGCTCGACCGTGGCAAACCGGTGGTCTACGTGCTGCGCCAGGCCTCGCTGAGCGACCTCGCGGTGGTCGACCACGAATGCGTCAAGGTCGGCCTGCCGCGCCCGGTGCTACCGGTGGCGGTGGGCGAACTGCTGGAGCCCGCGGCGTTCTTCTACCTGATGCCGGAGCCGGACTGGCTCGGCCGCCAGGACCGCCGCGTCGCCTCGCCGACGCTGGTGCGGCTGGTCAACGCCATCGGCCACAATGCCGTCGAAGACGTGCAGATCATTCCGGTAAGCGTGTTCTGGGGGCAGTCGCCGGACCGCGAAACCAGCCCGTGGAAACTGCTGTTCGCCGACAGTTGGGCGGTCACCGGGCGCCTGCGCAAGCTGGTCAGCATCCTCGCCCTCGGACGCAAGACCAGCGTGCAGTTCGCCGCGCCGATCCACCTGCGCGAGCTGGTCGAGCAGGACAAGGGCAGCGAGCGAACGCTGCGCATGGTCCACCGCATCCTGCGCGTGCACTTCCGCAACCAGAAGGCCGCGGTGATCGGCCCCGACGTGTCGCACCGGCGCAACCTGGTGAAAGGCCTGGTGCACGGCCCGCAGGTGCGCCAGGCGATCCTCGACGAGGCCGAGCGCGAGAAGATTTCCGTCGAGCGCGCCGAAGCGCAGGCGCTGAAGTACGGCAACGAGATCGCCTCGGACTACACCTACAGCGCGATCCGCTTTCTCGAGATCATCCTGTCGTGGTTCTGGAACAAGATCTACGACGGCATCAAGGTCAACCACATCGAGCGCGTGCAGGAGGTGGTCAATGGTCACGAAGTGATCTACGTGCCCTGCCACCGCAGCCACATCGACTACCTGCTGCTTTCCTACCTGCTGTTCCGCAACGGCCTGACCCCGCCGCACATCGCCGCCGGGATCAACCTGAACATGCCGGTGATCGGCGGCCTGCTGCGCCGCGGCGGCGCGTTCTTCATGCGCCGCACCTTCAAGGGCAACCCGCTGTACACCGCGGTGTTCAACGAATACCTGCACACGCTGTTCAGCAAGGGCTTCCCGGTCGAATACTTCGTCGAGGGCGGCCGCTCGCGGACCGGGCGCATGCTGCAGCCGCGCACCGGGATGCTCGCCATCACCCTGCGCAGCTTCCTGCGCACGCACCGCCTGCCGATCCTCTTCGTGCCGGTCTACATCGGCTACGAGCGCGTCCTGGAAGGCCGCACCTACCTGGGCGAGCTGCGCGGCGCGACGAAGAAGAAGGAGTCGATCTTCGACATCTTCAAGGTCATCGGCGCACTCAAGCAGCGTTTCGGCAGCGTCTGGGTCAACTTCGGCGAGCCGATCCGCCTGGCCGAGTTCCTCGATCAGCAGCAACCCGACTGGCGCCAGCAGGAGCTGGGCCCGGACTACCGCCCGGACTGGCTCAACGACGCCACCAACAAGCTTTCCGAGCAGGTCGCGCGGCACCTGAACGAAGCGGCGGCGGTGAACCCGGTCAATCTGGTGGCGCTGGCGATGCTCTCCACCACCAAGTTAGCGCTGGACGAACGCGCCCTGGCGCGCATCCTCGACATGTACCTGGCGCTGCTGCGCCGCGTGCCCTACTCCGAACACACCACGCTGCCGGAAGGCGACGGCAACGCCCTGATCGAGTACGTGCAGGGCATGCAGTTGCTCGCCGAGCAGAAGGACGCGCTGGGCAAGATTCTCTATCTGGACGAGCAGAACGCCGTCCTGATGACCTACTACCGCAACAACGTCCTGCACATCTTCGCCCTGCCGGCGCTGCTCGCCAGCTTCTTCCAGAGCAGCGCGCGGATGAACCGCGAGCAGATCCTGCGCTTCACCCGCGCGCTCTACCCGTACCTGCAGTCCGAGCTGTTCATCCGCTACCAGCCGGAGCAATTGGACGCGGTGGTGGACGAATGGCTGGCAGCCTTCGTCGAGCAGGGCCTGTTGCGCCAGGAAGAGGACGTCTATGTGCGCCCGGCGCCCAGCTCGCGGCAGTTCGTCCTGCTCACCCTGCTGGCGCGCGCCATCATGCAGACCCTGCAGCGTTTCTACATGGCCATCGCTTTGCTGCTCAACCAGCCGCAGAACAGCCTGTCCGCCGAGGAGCTGGAGAACCTCTGCACGGTGATGGCGCAGCGCCTGTCGATCCTCCACGGGCTGAACGCCCCGGAGTTCTTCGACAAGAGCCTGTTCCGCCACTTCATCCAGTCGCTGCTCGACCAGGGCGTGCTGCGCAGGGACGAGGCCGGCAAGCTCAGCCATCACCCGATGCTCGGCGAGCTGGTGGAAGGCGCTGCCAAGCGCGTGCTGCCGCCGGAAATCCGCCTTTCGATCCGCCAGGTCGCGCAGGATCGCAACGAGGAACCAGACGCCGCCTGACCCCTAAGGCCCGGCGCGCCGTCGGCGATCCGGGCTATTCTGTCGTCCACTCAACCAGAAGGATGTCGCCATGTTCCGCCTGACTACCCTGCTCGCCGGCCTGGCCCTGTCCAGCCAGGTGTTTGCCCTCTCGCTCTCCGACCTGTCCCAGGGCGATGCCAGCGGCGGGCTCAAGGATGCCCTCGCCCAAGGCGCCCAGATCGCCGTGCAGCAGCTCGGCAAGCCCGGCGGATTCAGCAACAACGACGAGGTGCGCATCGAGCTGCCGGGCAAGCTCGGCAAGGCGGCCAAGACCATGAAGATGATGGGCATGGGCGCCCAGGTGGACGCACTGGAAACCAGCATGAACAAAGCCGCCGAGGCCGCCGTGCCGCAGGCCCAGGCGCTGCTGGTGGACGCGGTGAAGAAGATGACCGTGACCGACGCCAAGAGCATCCTCGCCGGACCGAAGGACTCGGCCACCACCTACCTGGACAAGACCAGCCGCGAGCAGATCCGCGCCAAGTTCCTGCCCATCGTCAAGCAGGCCACCGACCAGGTCGGCCTGGCCAAGCAATACAACAGCTTCGCCGGCCAGGCCGCCAGCTTCGGCGTGGTCGACGCAAAGAGCGCCAACATCGAGAGCTACGTCACCGAGCAGGCGCTTAACGGCCTGTTCGAGATGATCGCCAAGCAGGAAGCCAGCATCCGTGAAAACCCCGCCGCGGCCGCTACCAGCCTGGCGAAGAAGGTCTTCGGCGCACTCTGATCGCCGCACCTGCCTGTCGCATCCGTCGATCACCGGTGGATGTGGCCAGGCCCTCCCAAGGCCCGTCCGGGCCGCAGCGCCTGTCCCCTCTACCTCTCCGCCATGAAGTCCCGGGCATAAAAAAAGGCCACCCGAAGGTGGCCTCAAGAAAAACGAAAGGGAGGTATTGCCCTACACCGCCGCAACCGGCCGCATGTAGGAAATAGGCGCGGTCTGGGCATCTTCGAAGGTCACCACTTCCCAAGCATCCTTCTGCGCGATCAGGGTGCGCAGCAGTTGATTGTTCAGTGCATGACCCGACTTGAAGCCCTGAAACTCGCCGATCAGGCTGTTTCCCAGCAGGTAGAGATCGCCGATGGCATCGAGAATCTTGTGTTTGACGAACTCGTCCTCGTAACGCAGGCCGTCTTCGTTCAGCACGCGGTTCTCGTCGACCACGATGGCGTTTTCGACGCTGCCGCCGAGTGCCAGGTTCTGCGAACGCAGGTACTCGATGTCGCGCATGAAGCCGAATGTCCGCGCCCGGCTGACTTCCTTGACGAACGAGGTGCTGGAAAAATCCACGCTCGCGGTCTGGGTACGGTTGCGGAACACCGGGTGGTCGAAGTCGATCTCGAAGCTCACCTTGAACCCGTCGAAGGGCACGAAGGTGGCGCGCTTGTCGCCTTCTTCCACAGTTACTTCACGTTTGATGCGGATGAACTTCTTCGCCGCTTCCTGTTCCTGCAGCCCGGCGGACTGGATCAGGAACACGAACGGGCCGGCGCTACCGTCCATGATCGGAACTTCCGAAGCGGAGAGTTCGACATAGGCGTTATCGATGCCCAGGCCTGCCATGGCCGACAGCAGGTGCTCCACCGTATCCACCTTGGTCTCGCCCTTGAACAGGGTGGTCGACATGGTGGTTTCGCCAACGTTCTCGGCTCGCGCGGGGATTTCCACGATCGGTTCGAGATCGGTGCGACGGAACACGATTCCGGTGTCCACAGGGGCCGGCTTCAGGGTCAGGTAGACCTTCTCCCCGGAGTGCAAGCCGACGCCCGTGGCACGGATGGTGTTCTTCAGGGTGCGTTGTTTGATCATGGCTTTGGCCGCTTTTGCGCTATCGAGAATAGTTGTCAACAATGGCCGGGAATGTTAGCAGAACCGGCCTTTGCTGAACACCAATCACCATAATGCGCCTGATAGAACCCATTAATCGGCCTGGCGACGCAGGAACGCCGGAATGTCCAGATAATCCAGGTCGTCGTGCGGGTTCAGCTTGGCCGCAGTAGCGCTGCCGTGGTTCTGCCGCATGACGGTCGGACGGTCCAGATCGCGGTAGTTGACCGCAGCTTCCTGGCGCGCAGGCGCAGGCTGGGAAGCGGCTGCAGCGGGCTGAACGGTGTTGTCGATGACCTTGACCGGCTTCTCGATCTTCGCGCCCAGGCCGGTGGCGACCACGGTGACGTGCAGCTCGTCGCGCATGTCCGGATCGATCACGGTGCCGACTTTCACGGTGGCGTGCTCGGAGGCGAACTGCTCGATGATGTTGCCGACGTCGGAGTATTCACCCAGCGACAGGTCCGGACCGGCAGTGATGTTGACCAGGATGCCGCGGGCGCCCTGCAGGTTGACGTCTTCCAGCAGCGGGTTGCGGATCGCCGCCTCGGTGGCTTCGCGAGCGCGGTTCGGGCCGCTGGCGCAACCGGTACCCATCATCGCCATGCCCATCTCGCTCATCACGGTCTTCACGTCGGCGAAGTCGACGTTGATCATGCCGGGACGCTTGATGATGTCGGAGATACCGCGGACGGCGCCGGAAAGCACGTCGTCAGCCTTGGCGAAGGCGGACAGCAGGCTGGCGTCCTTGCCGAGGATGGTCAGCAGCTTCTCGTTGGGGATGGTGATCAGCGAGTCGACGCTTTCCGACAGCGCGCGGATGCCTTCGTCGGCGATCTGCATGCGCTTGCGGCCTTCGAACGGGAACGGACGCGTGACCACGGCCACGGTGAGGATGCCCATTTCCTTGGCGACCTGGGCGATCACCGGAGCGGCGCCGGTGCCGGTACCACCGCCCATGCCGGTGGTGATGAACACCATGTCGGTGCCCTGCAGCACTTCGGCGATGCGCTCACGGTCTTCCATCGCGGCCTGACGGCCGACTTCCGGGTTGGCGCCAGCGCCGAGCCCCTTGGTCACGCCTGGGCCGAGTTGCAGGACGGTGCGCGCGGAAATGTTCTTCAGCGCCTGCGCGTCGGTGTTGGCGCAGATGAACTCGACACCTTCGATATTGTTCTTCGCCATGTGATTGACGGCATTGCCACCGCCACCACCGACACCGATGACCTTGATTACTGCGCTTTGCGGGATGTTGTCTACGAGCTCGAACATGGTCCCCTCTCCTTTCATTTTCTAGTTGTATTGCCAACAGCACACTGCATTTTCAGAAATTGCCCTGGACCCAGCGTTTCAGCCGTTCCAGAACAGGTGTCTTGGTTTCTTCGCCGTAGTTGCCGACGCTGGACATGGAGATGCCGTCGTTCTGCTTCTGCAGACCGTAGAGCAGCAGGCCCACGCCGGTGGAATAGATGGGGTTGCGGACGACGTCCGCGAGGCCCTTGACGCTGTGCGGCACGCCCAGGCGTACCGGCATGTGGAAAATTTCCTCGGCCAGCTCGACCGCGCCTTCCATCTTCGCCGTGCCGCCGGTCAGAACGATCCCTGCAGGGATCAAGTCCTCGTAACCGCTACGCCGCAACTCGGCCTGGATCAAGGTGAAAAGCTCGTCATAACGGGGTTCGACCACTTCGGCCAGAGCTTGTCGGGAGAGTTCCCGGGGTGGGCGGTCGCCCACGCTGGGGACCTTGATGGTCTCGCCGGCGCCAGCCAGTTTGGCCAGGGCACAAGCATATCGAATCTTGATCTCCTCGGCATACTGGGTTGGCGTGCGCAGTGCCATCGCGATGTCGTTGGTGACCTGATCGCCGGCGATCGGGATCACCGCGGTGTGGCGAATCGCCCCCTCGGTGAAGATGGCGATGTCGGTGGTGCCGCCGCCGATGTCGACCAGGCACACGCCCAGTTCCTTCTCGTCGTCGGTGAGCACTGAATAGGCCGAGGCGAGCTGTTCGAGAATGATGTCGTCGACTTCCAGACCGCAGCGGCGCACGCACTTCTCGATGTTCTGCGCCGCGTTCACCGCGCAGGTCACCACGTGCACCTTGGCTTCCAGACGCACGCCGGACATGCCCAGCGGCTCGCGCACGCCTTCCTGGTTGTCGATCACGTAGTCCTGCGGCAGCGTGTGCAGCACGCGCTGGTCAGCGGGGATCGCCACGGCCTGGGCGGCGTCGAGCACGCGCTCGAGGTCGGCCGGGCTGACTTCGCGATCGCGGATGGCGACGATGCCGTGCGAGTTCAGGCTGCGGATGTGGCTGCCGGCGACGCCGACGAAGGCCGAGTGGATGCGGCAACCAGCCATCAGCTGAGCTTCTTCGATGGCACGCTGGATCGATTGCACGGTGGACTCGATGTTCACCACGACACCTTTCTTCAGGCCGCGCGACGGATGCGTACCGATGCCGACGATTTCCAGCTGGCCATCGGCCGACACCTCACCCACCAGCGCCACCACTTTCGAGGTACCGATGTCGAGGCCGACGATCATCTTGCCGCTTTGCACGCTTGCCATGGCTATTGTGTTCTCCTCAATTCACGACCGGCTTGGCTGCTGCCGCCGTGTCTGGCGTCGGCTCGCGCCACGCCACGGCGAGGCCGTTGGAGTAACGCAGGTCGATGCTCTTGATATTCGCGAGTTCCGGCTTCAGCGCCTTCTCGTAGATGGCGGTGAAGCGACGTATTTTTTCCACCATGTTGTCGCGGCCGACGAACAGCTCGATGTGTTCGCCACCGTCGTTGACGCCCATGGACACGAACCAGCTGCCGCGCTCACGCAGCTCCAGGCGCTGCACCGAGAAGCCCAGCGGGCGCAGCAGCTGGCTGATCACCTGATACTGCTGCATCACCTGCTGCTGCGCGCGCTGCGGCCCGAACAGCTGCGGCAGGTGCTCGTAGTTGGCCAGCTCACGCGGCTCGAAGGCCTCGCCGGCGTTGTTCAGCAGCGCTTCCTCGCCCCAGCGGGCGATCGGCAGTTGCTCGTCCAGGCGCACCAGCACCTGATCCGGCCAGACACGACGGACTTCGGCGTGGGCGATCCAGGGCATGCGCTCCAGTTCGCCGCGCATGCCGGCCAGGTCGACGGTGAAGAAGCTCGCCGAAATGAACGGTGCGATGCGCTGCTGCACGGCCTGCTGGCTTATGTAGCTGAGGTCGCCTTCGACGCTGATCTTGGCGATCGGCCGGTCGGCGTACGGCAGCAGCTTCTGCGATAGCTCATAGGCACCGAAGCCCAAGCCGATCAGCAACAGCGGCCAGCCGAGGCGCTTGACCAGGCTGAAGTTCGGCTTCGGCAGGCGCTCCGACAGCGGCTGCTTGGCCACCATGCGGCTGGCGCCACGCGGCGGCGCCTTGCCGCGCAGAGGCGCGCGCCCGATGGGCTGATGGGGGTGACGCAGCAGGACGCCGTGCATGTCAGTACCTCGCCTCGAAGCTGTCGGCGAGGATCGACAGCACCAGCTGCTGGAAGTCCAGGCCAGCCGCGCGGGCGGCCATCGGAACCAGGCTGTGGTCGGTCATGCCGGGAGCGGTGTTCACTTCGAGCAGCCAGAACTGGCCGTCTTCGTCCTGCATCACGTCGACGCGCGCCCAGCCCTGGGTGCCGACGGCTTCGCAGGCTTGCGCGGTGAGCGTCTTGAGCTCTTCTTCCTTGGCCGCGTCGAGGCCGCAGGGAATCCGGTACTGGGTATCGGAGGCCAGGTACTTGGCGTCGTAGTCGTAGAAGGAATGCGGGGTGCCTAGGGCGATCGGCGGCAGAACCTCACCGCGCAGCATGGCGATGGTGAACTCCGGGCCGTGGATCCACTGCTCGACGAGAACCTGCGAATCGAAATGTCGAGCGGCCTGCCAAGCATCGATCAATGCATCGATGTCGTTCACCTTGGCCATGCCGATACTAGAACCTTCATGCGCGGGTTTGACGATCAAAGGGAAGCCCAGTTCCGTCGCCGCCGACCGGCAGTCGGATTCGTTGCGCAGAATCGCGTGGCGCGGCGTCGGCAGGCCGAGGCTGGTCCACACCTGCTTGGTGCGCAGCTTGTCCATGGCCAGCGCCGAGGCGAGGATGCCGCTGCCGGTGTAGGGGATTCCGGCGCATTCCAGCAGGCCCTGCATGGCGCCGTCTTCGCCGCCGCGACCGTGCAGGATGATGAAGGCGCGGTCGATCTTTTCCTGCGCCAGGCGCTGCACGAAATCCGCACCGACGTCGATGCCGAAGGCGTCCACGCCGGCAGCCTGCAACGCGCCGAGCACCATCGCGCCGGACTTCAGCGAAACGTCCCGCTCGGCGCTCAGACCACCGAAGAGCACGGCGACGCGACCGAAGGCTTTGGGATCGACGCTGCTCATTTCGAGGTCCTCTCGGCGGCGAACAGGGGGCTTTTCAGCAGTTGCGGAGCCAGCCCGCCGATGTCGCCGGCACCCTGGCAGAGCAGGATGTCGCCGGCGCGCAGCAGCGGCTTGACCAGCGGCGCCAGCTCGGCACCGCGCTCGATGTAGATCGGGTCCAGACGCCCGCGCTGGCGGATGCTGTGGCACAGGTTGCGCGCGTCGGCACCGGGAATCGGCTCTTCGCCGGCCGGGTAGATTTCCATCAGCAGCAGCACATTGGCGTCGCCGAGTACCTGCACGAAGTCGTCGTAGAGATCGCGGGTACGGGTGTAGCGGTGCGGCTGATAGACCATCACCAGGCGCCGCTCGGGCCAGCCGTCGCGTACCGCGGCGATCACCGCGGCGACTTCGCGCGGGTGGTGGCCGTAATCGTCCACCAGCATCACGCTGCCGCCGTCCACCGGCAGTTCGCCGTAGACCTGGAAGCGTCGGCCGACGCCCTCGAAGCCGGACAGGCCGCGGACGATGGCGTCGTCGTCGATGCCTTCGTCACCGGCGATGGCGATGGTCGCCAGGGCGTTGAGCACGTTGTGCTTGCCGGGCATGTTGACCGAGACGCTGAGCGGCTCGTGGTCCGGGCGCAGCACGGTGAAATGGGTGCGCATGCCTTCCTGGCGAACGTCCACGGCGCGCACGTCGGCCGCTTCGCCGAAGCCGTAGGTCACGGTCGGACGGGCGATCTGCGGGAGAATCTCGCGGACCACCGGATCGTCGCTGCAAACCACGGCGAGACCGTAGAACGGCAGGTTGTGGAGGAATTCGACGAAGGTCTTCTTCAGCTTGTTGAAGTCGCCTTCGTAGGTCGCCATGTGGTCGGCGTCGATGTTGGTGACCACCGCGACCATCGGCTGCAGGTGCAGGAAGCTGGCGTCACTCTCGTCGGCCTCGGCGATCAGGTAGCGGCTGCTGCCGAGTTGCGCGTTGGTACCGGCGGCGTTCAGTCGGCCGCCGATGACGAAGGTCGGATCGAGACCGGCGGCGGCGAACACCGACGCCAGCAGGCTGGTGGTGGTGGTCTTGCCGTGGGTGCCGGCGACGGCGATGCCGTGGCGATAGCGCATCAGCTCGGCGAGCATTTCCGCGCGCGGCACCACCGGAATGCGTTGTTCAAGGGCCAGCGCGACTTCCGGGTTGCTGGTGTTCACCGCGCTGGAAACCACCAGCACGTCGGCACCGTGCACGTTGCCGGCGTGGTGGCCAAGGAAGATTTCCGCGCCGAAGCTCTGCAGGCGCTCGGTGACTGCCGAGGCCTTGAGGTCGGAACCGGAGACTTCGTAACCCAGGTTGAGCAGCACCTCGGCGATGCCGCACATGCCGGCGCCGCCGATGCCTACGAAGTGCACGCGGCGGATGCGGCGCATGCGCCGGACTTCGGCCTTCACCGCCGCAGGGGACTTAGCCATGGGCCACCTCCAGGCAGATATCCACCACGGCGCGGGTGGCATCGGGTTTGGCCAGGCGGCGGGCGATCGCGCCCATCGCCTCGAGTTTTTCCGGTTGCATCAAAACCTCGGTCAGCTGCGCGGCGAGCTTCGCCGCGTCGGTCGTAGCTTGCGGCAAAAGGACGGCAGCGCCCTCCCTCGCCAGATAGTCGGCATTGCGGCTCTGGTGGTCGTCGATCGCATGCGGCAACGGGATCAGGAACGCCGGAAGCCCTGCGGCGGCCAGTTCGCTGACGGTCAGCGCACCGGCACGGCAGATCACCAGGTCGGCCCAGGCGTAGGCGCGGGCCATGTCGGCGATGAACGGTGCGACCTGCGCCTCGATTCCGCCCTCGCGATAGCGTTCGGCGGTCACCTCGGCGTGGCGTTTGCCCGCCTGGTGGAAGATTTCCGGGCGCAGCTCGGCGGCGAGCGAACCCAGCGCCTGCGGCAGCAGTTTGTTCAGCGGCTCGGCGCCAAGGCTGCCACCGAGCACCAGCAGGCGCGGCTTGCGGCCGGCCAGCGCATCGCGCGGGGTTTCCAGGAACAGTTCCTCGCGCACCGGATTGCCGGTGGTACGGCGTTTGCCGGAGGCGCCGAAGGTGTTCGGGAAGGCTTCGCAGATGCGCGTGGCGATCGGCGCCAGGCTGCGGTTGGCGGTGCCCGCGACCGCATTCTGCTCGTGGATGATCAGCGGCGAGCCGGCCAGCCGCGCGGCCAGGCCGCCGGGGCCGGTGACGTAGCCGCCGAGGCCGAGCAC
>DIEE01000039.1:0-22187 GCA_002418465.1 Pseudomonas sp. UBA5782
TCGCAGGTGGCCTCGGCGGATGCCGGCATCGCCGCCGCGCGCTCGCAGGTGATCGAGGCGCAGTCCGCGGTGGAGGCCGCCAACGCCAGCGTCGACCGCCTGCTCGCCGACATCGACGACAGCCAGTTGAAGGCGCCGCGCAGCGGTCGCGTGCAATACCGCATCGCCCAGCCCGCCGAAGTGCTCGCCGCCGGCGGCAAGGTGCTCAACCTGGTCGATCTGGGCGACGTCTACATGACCTTCTTCCTGCCCTCCGCGCAGGCCGGCCGCGTCGCCCTCGGCTCGGACGTGCGCCTGGTGATCGACGCGATCCCGCAGTACGTGATTCCGGCCAGGGTGTCCTACGTTGCCAGCGTCGCCCAGTTCACCCCGAAAACCGTGGAAACTGCCAGCGAGCGCGAGAAGCTGATGTTCCGGGTCAAGGCGCGCATCGATCCGGCGCTGCTGCAGCAACACCTCGCCCAGGTGAAGACCGGCGTGCCGGGCATGGCCTACCTGCGCCTGGACCCGCAGGTCGAATGGCCCGAAAGACTGCAGACCAAGGTTCCGCAGTGAGCCCGCTGCCCGCGGTCGCCCGGCTGCACGGGGTCGACCTGCGTTATGGCGAGACCTACGCCGTGCGCGGTGTCGATCAGGACATTCCGGCGGACCAGATGGTCGGCCTGATCGGCCCGGACGGGGTGGGAAAATCCAGCCTGCTGGCGCTGATCGCCGGTGCGCGGAAGATCCAGCAGGGCCACATCGAAGTGCTCGGCGGCGACATGGCCGACGCCGCGCATCGGCGCACGGTCTGCCCGCGCATCGCCTATATGCCGCAAGGTCTGGGCAAGAACCTCTATCCGACGCTGTCGGTGTTCGAGAACGTCGACTTCTTCGGTCGACTGTTCGGCCAGGATGCCGCCGAGCGCCAGCGGCGCATCGCCGACCTGCTCGCCAGCACCGGACTGTCACCCTTCGCCGAGCGCCCGGCCGGCAAGCTGTCCGGCGGCATGAAGCAGAAGCTCGGACTGTGCTGCGCACTGATCCACGATCCCGACTTGCTGATTCTCGACGAGCCCACCACCGGCGTCGATCCGCTCTCGCGCAACCAGTTCTGGGAGCTGATCGCACGCCTGCGCAGCGAGCGCAGCGGCATGAGCGTGCTGGTCGCCACTGCCTACATGGAGGAGGCCGAACGCTTCGACTGGCTGATGGCGATGGACGACGGGCAGATTCTCGCCACCGGCACGCCGCAGGAACTGCGCGAAGCCACCGGCTGCAGCAGCCTGGAGGAAAGCTTCATCGCCCTGCTGCCGGCGGAGAAACGCCGCGATCACCGGCAACTGGTGATTCCCCCGCGCCCCACAGACGAGACCGCAAAGATCGCCATCGAGGCGCGCGGGCTGACCTGCCGCTTCGGCGATTTCGTGGCGGTCGACCATGTGAGTTTCCGCATCGGGCGCGGCGAGATCTTCGGCTTCCTCGGCTCCAACGGCTGCGGCAAGTCGACCACCATGAAGATGCTCACCGGGCTGCTGCCGGCCAGCGAGGGCGAGGCCTTCCTGTTCGGCCAGAAGGTCGACCCGCAGGACCTGAACACCCGCCGCCGGGTCGGCTACATGTCCCAGGGCTTCTCCCTGTACGCCGAACTCAGCGTGCGCCAGAACCTGGTGCTGCACGCCCAGCTGTTCCATGTGCCGCGCGAGCAGATCGACGCGCGAGTCGCCGAGATGGCCGGCCGCTTCGACCTGCTCGGCTCGCTGGACGCCCTGCCCGACGCCCTGCCGCTGGGCATGCGCCAGCGTCTTTCGCTGGCGGTGGCGGTGATCCACAAGCCGGAAATCCTGATCCTCGACGAGCCGACCTCCGGCGTCGACCCGATCGCCCGCGACGGCTTCTGGGAGCTGATGATCGACCTGTCGCGCAACGACGGCGTGACCATCTTCATCTCCACCCACTTCATGAACGAAGCGCTGCGCTGCGACCGCATCTCGCTGATGCATGCGGGCAAGGTGCTCGACAGCGACACGCCGCAGGCGCTGATCGCCAAGCGTGGCTTGCCAAGCCTGGAAGCGACCTTCATCGCCTACCTCGAGGAGGCCACCGGTACCGCCACCGCATCCGAGCCGGCAACGCCGGTCAGCGCGCCCGAGGCGCCGCACACGCAGCCGCAACGGCGCTTCAGCCTGCGCCGACTGCTCAGCTACTCGCTGCGCGAGAGCATGGAGCTGCGCCGTGACCCGATCCGCCGCACGCTGGCGCTGCTCGGCCCGCTGCTGCTGATGTTCATCATCGGCTATGGCATCAACCTGGACGTGGAGAACCTGACCTTCGCCGTGCTCGACCGCGACCAGACCACCACCAGCCAGGAGTACGTGCTCAACCTGACCGGCTCGCGGTATTTCACCGAGCGTCCGGCGATCGCCGATTACGCCGACCTCGAGCGGCGCATGCGCGAGGGCGAGATCAGCCTGGCGGTGGAAATCCCGGCGCACTTCGGCCGCGATCTCAAGCGCGGCGCCAGCCCGGAGATCGGCATGTGGATCGACGGCGCCATGCCGACCCGCGCGGACACCATCAACGGCTATGTGCAGGGCCTGCACAACGACTACCTGCGCGAGCTGGCGCGGCGCTCGCCGCAACCCGGAGCTGCCGCGTTGGCGGACCTCGAGGTGCGCTATCGCTACAACCCCGACGTGGAAAGCCTCAAGGCCATGGTGCCGGCGGTGATCCCGCTGCTGCTGATGCTGATCCCGGCGATGCTCACCGCACTCGGCGTGGTCCGCGAGAAGGAGCTTGGCTCGATCATCAACCTCTACGTCACACCGGTCACACGGCTGGAGTTCCTCCTCGGCAAGCAACTGCCCTACGTGGGCATCGGCCTGCTCAACTTCCTCTCCCTGGCCGCATTCGCCGTGCTGGTGTTCGACGTGCCGATCAAGGGCAGCCCCGCGGCCCTGGCAATCGGCGCGCTGCTCTACCTGTTCTGCTCGACCGGGCTCGGCCTGCTGATGTCGACCTTCACCCGCAGCCAGATCGCCGCGGTGTTCGGCACCGCCATCGCCACGCTGCTGCCGGCCATCCAGTTCTCCGGCCTGATCTACCCGGTGTCGGCGCTCGAAGGCATGGGCGCGCTGATCGGGCACCTCTATCCGACGTCGCACTTCGTGGTGATCAGCCGCGGGGCCTTTTCCAAGGCGCTGGGCGTCGCCGACCTGGCTGCCTACTTCGTGCCGCTGCTGCTGACCATTCCGCTGCTGACGCTGCTCAGCACGACACTGTTGAAGAAGCAGGAGGCCTGACCATGGAGCGCCTGGCCAACATCTTCCACCTGGGACTCAAGGAGTTCCGCAGCCTGGGCCGCGACTACGCACTGCTGGCGCTGATCGTCTGGTCGTTCAGCGTTGGCGTCTATTCGTCCGCCACCAGCATACCGGAGAGCCTGCACAATGCTGCGATCGCGGTAGTCGACGAAGACCGCTCGCAGCTGTCCACACGCATCGTCCACAGTTTTCAGCCGCCCTACTTTCTCGACCCGGCGCTGATCGACCTGAACCGCATGGACCGTGGCATGGATGCCGGACTCTACACCTTCACGCTGAACGTGCCGCCGAACTTCCAGAGCGACGTGCTCGCCGGCCGCCAGCCGGCGCTGCAACTGAACGTCGACGCCACCCAGATCAGCCAGGCGTTCACCGGCGCCGGCTACATCCAGAACATCGTCAACAGCGCGATCGGCGAATTCATCGGCCGCTACCGCGCCCTCGCCGCCCAGCGCGCCGAGCTGAATGTGCGCATGCAGTTCAACCCGAATCTGACGCGTACCTGGTTCGGCTCGGTGATGGAAGTGATCAACCAGATCACCATGCTCTCGATCATCCTCACCGGCGCGGCGCTTATCCGCGAGCGCGAGCACGGCACCATCGAGCACCTGCTGGTGATGCCGGTGACGCCGTTCGAGATCATGCTGGCCAAGGTCTGGTCGATGGGCACGGTGGTGCTCGGCGCCGCAGCGCTGTCACTGCTGCTGGTGGTCCAGGGCTGGCTGCAGGTGCCGATCGCCGGCTCGGTGGGGTTATTCCTCGTCGGCGCCGCGCTGCACCTGTTCGCCACCACCTCGATGGGCATCTTCCTCGGCACCCTGGCGCGCTCGATGCCGCAGCTCGGCCTGCTGATCATCCTGGTGCTGATGCCGCTGCAGATACTCTCCGGCGGGACCACCCCGCGCGAGAGCATGCCGGAGGTGATCCAGCGGATCATGCTGCTGGCGCCGACCACCCACTTCGTTGCCCTGGCCCAGGCGATTCTTTATCGCGGTGCGGGGTTGGCGATCATCTGGCCGCAGCTGCTGGCAATCATTGGCATCGGCAGCCTGTTCTTCTTCGCCGCGCTCAGCCGCTTCCGCAAGACGCTGGCGCAGATGGCCTGAACAGCGGGATCAGGGCTGGATCACCAGGTTGTTGAACAGCAGGTCGTCGACCAGAGGAGCGCCCTCCTCCTGCTGCAGCACGTCCTGCACCTGCTTGAGCGCCTCCTGGCGCAGCTTCTCCTTGCCGTCCTGGCTGCCCAGGCTCTCGTCGGTCTGCTGCGAGAAGATCATCACCAGCTGGTTGCGGATCAAGGGTTCGTGGTGCTCGACCTTGGTCTTGGCATCGGCGCTCTTCACCTGCAGCGAAATGTCCGCCTTGTAGTACTTCAGCTTCGGCCCGGAGCCGTAGTTGCCGACCAGCGCCGGGGTCAGGCCGATGTAGGAGACGGTGGGCGCGGCCGCCTCGCCTTCCTTGGGTTCGGCTTCCTCGTTGGCGTGCGCCAGCGGCAGGGACAGGGCGAGCAGTAACGCGATGCAGGTTTTCAAAGCCGATTCTCCAGAAGTCTGCGCCTAGCATAGCCAGAGTGTGCGCCGCGCCCAAGCCCGGTGGCGATCACGGCTTATGCCCGGCCATCAGGCAGGACCATGCTGATTGACCGTGCAGGCCTCGCACCTACACTGCCAGACCAACGATCAGACAGACCAACAATCAGAACCAAGGAAGCCCTCGATGAAAGCCATGCTCTGCAAAGCCTTCGGCCCCGCCGACAGCCTGGTCCTCGAAGACGTCGCCAGCCCGCAGCCGAAAGGCAACGAAGTGCTCCTCGACGTGCATGCCGCCGGGGTCAACTTCCCCGACACCCTGATCATCGAGGGCAAGTACCAGTTCAAGCCGCCATTCCCGTTCTCGCCGGGTGGCGAGGCGGCCGGGGTGGTCGCCGCACTGGGCGAGAAGGTCAGCCACCTGAAGATCGGCGACCGGGTGATGGCACTGACCGGCTGGGGCAGCTTCGCCGAGCAGGTCGCGGTGCCGGGCTACAACGTCATGCCGATCCCCGCAGGCATGGATTTCGCCAGCGCGGCGGCCTTCGGCATGACCTATGGCACCTCGATGCACGCCCTGAAACAGCGCGGCAACCTGCAGCCGGGCGAAACCCTGCTGGTGCTCGGCGCCTCCGGCGGCGTCGGCCTGGCAGCGGTGGAGATCGGCAAGGCGCTGGGCGCCAGGGTCATCGCCGCGGCGAGCAGCGCGGAAAAGCTGGCGGTGGCGAAGAACGCCGGTGCCGACGAGCTGATCAACTACAGTGAAGGCAGCCTCAAGGAGCAGCTGAAGACGCTGACCGGCGGCAAGGGCGTCGACGTGATCTACGATCCGGTCGGCGGCGAGCTGTTCGAGGAAGCCTTCCGCTCCATCGCCTGGAACGGCCGCATGCTGGTGGTCGGCTTTGCCAGCGGGACGATCCCCGCGCTGCCGGCCAACCTCACGCTGCTCAAGGGCGCCTCGCTGGTCGGCGTGTTCTGGGGCTCGTTCGCCCAGCGCCAGCCGCAGGACAACGCCGCCAACTTCCAGCAGCTGTTCCAGTGGTTCGCCGAAGGCAGGATCAAGCCGCTGGTGTCGCAGACCTTCGCCCTGAACGAAGCCGGCGCCGCCATCGACACCCTCGGCCAGCGCCGGGCGGTGGGCAAGATCGTGGTGCAGGTGCGCTGAGCGTTCTCTGCCACGAAAAAGGCCGCCCCCGGGCGGCCTTCTGCATTCGGCTACAGCGAACCGGCGCGCAGCCGGTCAACCTCAACGCGGCGCGTAGGCGAACACGTCGGCGCGCATCTGGTGGGCATCCATGCCCGCTTCCACCAGCGCATCGAGGGTCGCATAGACCATCGCCGGCGAGCCGCTGGCGTAGACGTGCAGCGGGCCGAGGTCGGCGAAATCCTCGCGGATCGCCTCGTGCAGCAGGCCGCAGCGGCCTTCCCAGCCGCACAGGTCGCTGACCACCTGGTGCAGGACCAGGTTGGCCACGCCCTGCCATTCCTGCCAGTGCGGCAAGCGGTAGAAATCCTCCGGCTGGCGCGCGCCCCAGTACAGATGCACCGGATGGACGAAGCCTTCGCTGCGGCAGTATTCGATCAGGCTGTGCATCTGCGCCATGCCGGTACCGGCGGCGATCAGCACCAGCGGGCCGTCCGGCAGTTCGGCCAGGTGCGCATCGCCGAACGGCAGGCGCACGCGGGCGAAGCCCTGGCGCCGAATGAACGCCAGCAGATTGCGCGCCGACTCCTCGCGCGCCAGCACATGCAGTTCCAGCTCGCGGCCGGAGTGCGGCGAGGAGGCCAGGGAGAACGCCGACCATTCGCCATCCTCGCGCAGCACCTGCAGGTATTGCCCGGCGTGGTAGCGCGGCGGCTTGCCGGCCGGCGCGCGCAGACGCACGCGGAACACGTCGCCACCGGCGTCGATGCACTCGATCAACTGGCAACTCAGCTCGCGCACCGGCAATTCGCCGCGGGCGAGCACCCCGTCCCAGTGCAGCACGCAGTCTTCCAGCGGCTCAGCGATGCAGGTGAACAGCTCGCCGTGGTCCAGCGTTTCGCCATCCTGCAGCACCCGCCCTTCCACCAGCAGCGCAGCGCAGACGTGGCAGTTGCCGTTGCGGCAGCTCTGCGGGCAGCTGTAGCCCAGGCGCCGCGCGGCGTCGAGGATGCGTTCGCCGGGGAGCGTGTCGAGTACCGCGCCGGACGGCTGCAAGGTAACTTTCATCGGTGGATTCGGCTCAGGGTTCAAGGGCAAGACTGACTATCAGTCGATTCCCAGGGAGGTCCAGAGTTCGTCGACGCGGCGGCTGACCGCCTCGTCCTTGACGATCGCCCGGCCCCATTCGCGGCTGGTTTCGCCTGGCCACTTGTGGGTGGCGTCGAGGCCCATCTTCGAGCCGAGGCCGGAAACCGGCGAGGCGAAGTCGAGGTAGTCGATCGGCGTGTTGTCGATCAGCACCGTGTCGCGCTTGGGGTCCATCCGCGTGGTAATCGCCCAGATCACGTCCTTCCAGTCGCGCGCATCGATGTCGTCGTCGGTGACGATGACGAACTTGGTGTACATGAACTGGCGCAGGAACGACCAGACGCCGAGCATCACGCGCTTGGCGTGGCCGGGGTACTGCTTCTTGATGGTCACCACCGCCATGCGGTACGAACAACCCTCGGGCGGCAGGTAGAAGTCGGTGATCTCCGGGAACTGCTTCTGCAGGATCGGCACGAAGACTTCGTTGAGCGCCACTCCGAGGATCGCCGGTTCGTCCGGCGGTCGGCCGGTGTAGGTGCTGTGGTAGATCGGTTTCTGCCGACGGGTGATGCGCTCGACGGTAAACACCGGGAAGCGGTCGACCTCGTTGTAATAGCCGGTGTGGTCGCCGTAGGGGCCTTCGTCGGCCATTTCACCAGGATGGATCACGCCCTCGAGGACGATCTCGGCGCTCGCCGGCACCTGCAGATCGCTGCCGCGACACTTCACCAGCTCGGTCCTGTGCCCACGCAGCAGGCCGGCGAAGGCGTATTCGGAGAGGCTGTCCGGCACCGGCGTCACCGCACCGAGAATGGTCGCAGGGTCCGCGCCAAGGGCCACCGCCACCGGGTACGGCTGGCCGGGAAACTTCTCGCACCACTCGCGAAAATCCAGCGCGCCGCCGCGATGGCTGAGCCAGCGCATGATCAGCTTGTTGCGGCCGATGACCTGCTGGCGATAGATGCCGAGGTTCTGCCGCTCCTTGTTCGGCCCTTTGGTGACGGTCAGGCCCCAGGTGATCAGCGGGCCGACGTCGCCCGGCCAGCAGGTCTGCACCGGCAGCTTGCCGAGGTCGACGTCGTCACCCTCCTCGACCACTTCCTGGCACGGCGCATCCTTGAGCACCTTCGGCGCCATGCTCAGCACCTTCTTGAAGATCGGCAGCTTGGACCAGGCGTCCTTCAGTCCCTTCGGCGGCTCGGGCTCCTTGAGGAAAGCCAGCAGCTTGCCGATCTCGCGCAGCTCGGAAACCTCGTCCGCGCCCATGCCCAGCGCCACGCGCCTGGGCGTGCCGAACAGGTTGCCGAGCACCGGCATGTCGAAGCCGGTGGGGTTCTCGAAGAGCAGCGCCGGACCTTCGCGCCGCAAGGTGCGGTCGCAGATTTCGGTCATTTCGAGAACCGGGGAAACCGGCACCTGGATACGCTTGAGTTCGCCGCGCTGTTCCAGGCCGCTGATAAAGTCGCGTAGGTCGCGATACTGCATGTGTGAGCCTCGGAGCGTGCAGGCGGGCCGCCGAGTTTAGCGCCAACCGCCGGGCGCATGAACCTGCAGATGCACGAAAGCCAGGTTTCCCCGGCTTTCGTCGACCTTCCGAAGCCTTACTTGCGCTTCATCGACAAGAAGAATTCGTCGTTGGTCTTGGTGTCCTTCAGCTTGTCGAGAAGGAACTCGATTGCGGCGATCTCGTCCATCGGGTGCAGCAGCTTGCGCAGGATCCACATACGCTGCAGTTCGTCCTCGGCGGTCAGCAACTCTTCGCGGCGGGTGCCGGAACGGTTGATGTTGATCGCCGGGAACACGCGTTTTTCCGCGATGCGACGGTCCAGGGGCAGCTCCATGTTGCCGGTGCCCTTGAATTCCTCGTAGATCACTTCGTCCATCTTCGAGCCGGTCTCGACCAGCGCGGTGGCGATGATGGTCAGCGAACCGCCTTCCTCGATGTTCCGCGCAGCGCCGAAGAAACGCTTGGGCTTCTCCAGGGCGTGGGCGTCGACACCACCGGTGAGGACCTTGCCGGAGCTGGGGATCACGGTGTTGTAGGCACGCGCCAGACGGGTGATGGAGTCGAGCAGGATAACCACGTCCTTCTTGTGCTCGACCAGGCGCTTGGCCTTCTCGATCACCATTTCGGCGACCTGCACGTGGCGGGTCGGCGGCTCGTCGAAGGTGGAGGCGACCACTTCGCCGCGCACGGTGCGCTGCATCTCGGTCACTTCTTCCGGGCGCTCGTCGATCAGCAGGACGATCAGGTGGCACTCGGGGTTGTTGCGCGTGATGTTGGCCGCGATGTTCTGCAGCATGATCGTCTTGCCGGCTTTCGGCGGCGCCACGATCAGGCCGCGCTGGCCCTTGCCGATCGGTGCGCAGAGGTCGATCACGCGACCGGTGAGGTCTTCGGTGGAGCCGTTGCCGGCTTCCATGATCAGGCGCTTGTTGGGGAACAGCGGGGTCAGGTTCTCGAAGAGAATCTTGTTCTTCGCGTTCTCCGGTCGGTCGTAGTTGATCGAGTCGACCTTGAGCAGCGCGAAGTAGCGTTCACCCTCTTTCGGCGGGCGGATCTTGCCGATGATGGTGTCGCCGGTACGCAGGTTGAAGCGGCGGATCTGGCTCGGCGAGACGTAGATGTCGTCCGGGCCGGCGAGATAGGAAGAGTCCGCGGAGCGCAAAAAGCCGAAACCGTCCTGGAGTATCTCCAGCACGCCGTCACCGGAGATTTCCTCACCGCCTTTGGAGTGCTTCTTGAGCAGCGAGAAGATCACGTCCTGCTTTCGCGAACGGGCCATGTTCTCGATGCCCATCTGCTCGGCCATTTCCAGCAGTTCGGTAATCGGCTTTTGCTTGAGTTCGGTCAGATTCATAGGAATGACGTAGATACGAAGAATAGGAAGGAAGCATTTAGCTTGGGATGCCGACCGCGCCGGGGGAAGGCGAAGGAATCGCAGTACTGATTGGAGTAGGAGTGCGGCGATGGCGGCTTGCGAAGGGCTGCGTCAGAAAATGCAGCGGAGCCGAATGTAACACCGGCTTTGTTCGAGCGTCTAGCTTTTGCGCAGAAAAAAGCCCCGTCATTTGCGGGGCCTTTAATTCGACGTCTGCAGCGCAGCGGCGTCAGATGTTGCTGTCGAGGAACGCCGCCAGTTGCGACTTGGACAGCGCGCCGACCTTGGTCGCCTCGACGTTGCCGTTCTTGAACAGCATCAGCGTCGGGATACCGCGAACACCGTATTTCGGCGGGGTGTCCTGGTTCTCGTCGATGTTCAGCTTGCAGATCTTCAGCTTGCCCTGGTAGGTCTGGGCGATCTCGTCGAGTACCGGCGCGATCATCTTGCACGGGCCACACCACTCGGCCCAGTAGTCGACCAGAACCGGACCGTCGGCTTGCAGCACGTCCTGATCGAAACTGGCATCGCTGACGTGGGTAATGAACTCGCTCATGGAAGTCTCCGTGGTCAGAATCGAAATTGGCGGCCATCATAGCCCGCTTGCCTACGGATCGAAAGCTGCGGGCGATTGAGCTTTGCTATCACGGCCAAGGCAAATCCTATCGGCGCAGCCCGCGCAACCTTGCCGACGCGCACCTGTCCCAACCGATGCAGCCCTTCTTTTATTTCAGCGTCGTGACCGGCCCTGCCACGGGCATTGAATTGGCGAAGTCGCCCTATCGTGGCAGGATGGCGCGGTTCTAACTTGAGACGCTCAGCATGTCGTCAGCTCCCGACAAGAATTTCCCATTGATCGCCGCCATCGACCTGGGCTCGAACAGCTTCCACATGGTCCTGGCCAAAGCCGATCGCGGCGAAATACGTATCCTCGAGCGCCTCGGTGACAAGGTTCAGCTGGCCGCCGGAATCGACGAAAACCGCCAGCTCAGCGCCGAAGCCATGCAGCGCGGGCTCGATTGCCTGCGCCTGTTCGCGCAGATGATCAACGGCCTGCCGCAGGGTGCTGTGCGCATCGTCGGCACCAACGCGCTGCGCGAGGCGCGCAACCGCGGCGACTTCATCCGTCAGGCCGAGGTCATCCTCGGTCATCCGGTGGACGTGATTTCCGGCCGCGAAGAAGCGCGCCTCATCTATCTCGGCGTGTCGCAGACGTTTCCCGACATGCCGGGCAAGCGGCTGGTGGTCGACATCGGCGGCGGTAGCACTGAATTCATCATCGGCCAGCGCTTCGAGCCGCTGCTGCGCGAGAGCCTGCAGATGGGCTGCGTGAGCTTCACCCAGCGCTATTTCCGCGACGGCAAGATCACCTCGGCACGCTACGCCCAGGCCTACACCGCAGCGCGCCTGGAGCTGATGGGCATCGAGCACGCGCTGCGCCGGCTCGGCTGGCAGGAAGCGATCGGTGCCTCGGGCACCATCCGCGCCGTCGGCCTGGCGATCCGCGGCGAAGGCAACGGCAATGGCGAGGTCAACCAGCAGGGATTGAAGTTGCTGAAGATCCGCCTGCTCAAGCTGGGCGACGTGGAGCGCATCGACCTCGACGGCGTGAAACCCGACCGCCGGGCGATCTTCCCCGCCGGCGTGGCCATCCTCGAGGCGATCTACGACGCCCTCGAACTCGACCAGATGCTGCATTCCGAAGGCGCGCTGCGCGAAGGCGTGCTCTACGACCTGATCGGCCGCCAGCACCACGAGGACGTGCGCGAACGCACCCTCGGCTCGCTGATGGAGCGCTACCACGTAGACCTGGAACAGGCGGCGCGGGTCGAAGCCAAGGCGTTGTCGGCGTACGAGCAGGTCGCCGATGCCTGGGACCTGCGCGACGAGGCCTGGAAGGAGCTGCTGACCTGGGCCGCACGGGTCCACGAAGTCGGCCTGGACATCGCCCACTACCACTACCACAAGCACGGCGCCTACCTGATCGAGCACTCCGACCTGGCTGGCTTCTCGCGCCAGGACCAGCAGATGCTCGCGCTGCTGGTACGCGGGCATCGACGCAACATCCCGCGCGACAAGTACGTGGAGTTCACCGCCGATTCCGACAAGCTGGTGCGCCTGTGCATCCTGCTGCGCTTCGCGATCCTCTTCCACCACATCCGCGGCACCCAGGAAATGCCCAAGGTCCAGCTCAAGGCCGGGCGGCGCAACCTGGAGATGGTCTTCCCGGACGGCTGGCTGGAAAACAACCCGCTGACCCAGGCGGACTTCGCCCAGGAAGCCGAATGGTTGGCGCGCGTCGGCTATCAGCTCAAGGCGCGCTGAGCCGCTTCACATCTCCGGATTCGCCCCCTGCTGCCAGTCGATCACCAGGCCCTCGTCGCGCGAGAAACGCAGCAGGTGATCGGCGAGGACGAACTGCAGGCGCGCCAGCGCCTCGCCAGGTTCGGCCTGGCAGTCGAGCAGCAGGGCATCCGCATCGGCACGCATGCGGCACAGGCCGAACGGAAAGTCGGCATTCGCCTGACGCTCGTCGTAATCCACGCGGACCTTGTGGCGGAAGTGCTTGCACAGCCGCGCCATGTTGCGCGACGCCTGCGCGGTCGGCACCCGCGCATGGAAGTGAATCATCGGTGTCTCCTCATCGTTCTGCAGCCGGCGCCGATCATGCGCGGCGCGTCATCATCGCTTGTCTGGTTTCCTGATATGACGAAGCACGGCCACCTCGCGGCGCCGTGCTTCGGGAGGAACGCAGGTTAGAAGGAGGTGCTGACGCTGGTGTAGAACGTCCGGCCCGGCTCGTTGTAGGTGTAGGCGCCGGCGCCGAAGATCTGGTTCGGAGCGGTGCCGGTGGTCTGCGAGTTGCCCTCGCGGTAGAGGCGCTTGTCGAACAGGTTCGACACGCCCGCGGTGAAGCTCAGCTTCTCGCTGAATGCATAGGTGCCGCTGAGCCCGGCGATGGCATAGGGCGAGATTTCCCGCGTCTCGCTACCCGACGCCGCGACGCCCTGATAGGTGTATTTCTTCGGCTGCTGCTTGCCGTAGTAAACGGCGGTGGCCTGCAGCGAAAGCTGCTCGGTCGCCTGCCAGTCGAGCGTGGAGTTGAGGGTGTACTCGGGAATGATCGACAGCCGATCGCCGGTGTCCTTGTTCTTCGACTGGAGCATGTAGGTGAAATTGTTGTTCCAGGTGAGCGACTCGCCCAGCGGCAGGTTCAGCGTACCTTCGATCCCCTCGACCAGCGCCTTGTCGACGTTGTCCCACTGGAAGACCCGGCGTCCGGTAGAGGAATAGGCGACCGGGCTGGTGCCCGCCTCGATCTTGTTGCGGTAATCGTTGCGGAAGTAGGTGATGCCCGCAGTCACGCCGTCCTGGTGGAACTCGACGCCCAGTTCCTTGTTGATGCTGGTCTCGGCCTTGAGGTCCTCGTTGCCGACCAGGTAGCAGCCGGCGCTGGTGCCGCTGCCGGCGCCGCCCCAGCAGCCCTGGCCGGCGCTGTAGAGCAGGTAGTCCGAGTTGGTCTGGTACAGGTTGGGCGCCTTGTAGGCCCGCGCGATGCCGGCCTTGAGGCTCCAGGCGTCGGTCAGCGCGTGCGACAGGTTCAGCGCCGGGCTCCAGTTGCTGCCCGACTCGCTGTGATGGTCGAAGCGCAGGCCCGGCGTCAGGGTGGTGCCCGGACGCAGCTCGATGTTGTCGTCGAAGAACACCGAAGCCAGCCGCGCCGAGGTCTTGCTGTCGCGATCGGTGGCATCGACGCCCGGAATGGTGTTGTTGCCGAACTGCGGCAGCGAGAAGTTCAGCGAGTTGGAGCTGCTGTCATCCAGGCGCTGGTCCTGCCACTCCACACCGATGGTCGCGACCTGCGGCATGGCGGTCTCCCACGGCAGGCTGACTTCGCTGTGGGCGGTGGTGGTCTTCAGCTCCGCGGTGCTCACGCCGATCGGGCCGAGGGCGCCGTTCCCGTTGAAGATCCCTTCGATACCACCGGCGAGCCCTTCGCCCAGGCGGCGGTTGCGCGTGCGCTCGAACTGCAAATAGCTCATCGTCGAGCCGAAATCGAACTCGCCTTCGTGGGTCAGTGCATAGCTCTGCCGGTACAGGGTATTGGTTTCATGCCCCAGCATCTGCTGCACGAGGGTGTTGGTATTGGTGTTCTGCGTGTCGCCGGCATACAGGTTGCCTTGGCGGCTGAAGCCGGCTTCCAGCTTGAGCTTCTGCCCGTCGGCGAAGCGCCAGTCCAGTTGCCCGTTGAGGTCGCGGTTGCGTACGCCCTCGCGGCCGGCCGGCAGGCTGGCGGCGTTGGTTCCGGTGCGCGGCGATTGGTGCCCTTCGTTGATGTCGGCATCATCCATGTCGGTCTTCGCCACGTTGCCGTAGAAGCGGTAGGACAGGTTCTCGGTGAGCGGACCGTCGAGGGAAAAGTTGATGCGCTTGCTGGCACCCTCGTCGCTGTGGGTGGGGAAGCTCATGTAGGCGGTGGCGCTGCCATGCACCTCGTCGCTCGGCGCCTTGGTGATGATGTTCACCACGCCTCCCGCCGCGCCCGAACCGTAGCGCGCCGCCGCCGGGCCGCGCAGTACTTCGATGCGTTCGATCTGTTCGGCCGGCACCCAGTTGGTATCGCCGCGGCTGTCGCGCTCGCCACGCCAGCCCATGCGCACCGAGTTGCGCGAGCTCACCGGTTTGCCGTCGACCAGGATCAGCGTGTTCTCCGGGCCCATGCCGCGGATGTCGATCTGCCGGTTGTTGCCGCGCTGGCCGCTGGTGGAGTTACCGGTCAGGTTGACGCCCGGCATCTTGCGGATGATCTCGGAGAGGTCGTTGGCCGGCGGCGCTTTCCTGATGTCCTCGGCGGTGATAACCGAAACGCCCGGCGCCTGTTTGAGCTCCTCGGCGGCGGTGCCGAGCACCTTGCCCTCCTCCAGCTGGATGGCTCCGCTATTGCCGGTGGTATCGGTTTCCACGTCGGCCGCGTGGGCCAGGCCGGCGCTGGCGGCCAGCAGGGCGACCACCAGGCGGCTACGGATGAAGATGGGCTGCTTTGCGAGTGTTGCCACGGTGAACTCCCCGAACGGGCGCGAAATGCCGCGCCCAATCAAATGATAACGATTTGCATCAGCTGATGTCGGGCGGTAGTCTTCCACAGCGTTACCGGCAAAAGGTTTGCGCAAGCGAGCAATAGGTTTGCGCCACCCACTCTCGTGCTCGCCGCCGCTTTTCCCAGAGTCCGGCCTGCCGCCGACTCGTCGTAAGGAGCCTCTATGTGCAGCCCCGAATCCTTCGTCGGCCGCTCCAACCTGATCAAGGCGGACACCCGGCTGCGCTTCCTGCGCAACGAGTCAACGGACGAGGAGCGGCTGTTCCAGGGCCAGGTACGCTGGCACAACCTGCGCACCGGCCTGTCGCTGCACTGTTCGGACTGCCATGAACTGCAGGACTTCTGCACCGAAGTCGAGGTCAAGCCGCGACTGAGCTTCGCCCTGTTCCTCGAAGGCCACAGCGATGTCCGCTATGGCGGCAAGGCGATGCGCATCGGCAGCCGGCTCGGCGCGCCGCAGGAGGGCCTGGCGATCTCCCTCGCCGAGCCGGCGCTGTTCAGCCGCGAGGCGCGCCGTGGTGCGCATATCCGCAAGCTGGTGGTGAGCCTGGCGCCGGAGTGGTTCGAGTCCGGTGGGCTCGACGAGCACGCCGGCTACGCGCAGATCGTCGGCTTCAAGCGCAAGCACCTCGAGGTGCAGCGCTGGCAGCCGTCGGCGCGGCTGATGGCACTGGCCGAGCAGATGCTCTGCCCGCCCGGCTACAGCCCGATGCTGCAGAACCTCTATCTGGAAAGTCGCGCGCTGGAGATCGCCGGCGAGGCGCTGACGATGATCACCCACGAGGCGACGCTGCCAGTCGGCAGCCTGCGCCCGCACGAGCACCGGCGGCTGTTGCGGGTGGTTGAGCTGCTCGACAGCGGCAAGGCCGACGGCTGGTCGCTGGAGCAGATCGCCCGCGAAGCCGGCGTCAACACCAGCACCCTGCAGCGCCAGTTCCGCCTGCTCAAAGGCGCCACCGTGTTCGAGTACCAGCGCGCGCGCAAGCTGCTGGAAGCCCGCGAAGCACTGGAAAGACAGGGCGCCAACGTCACCCAGGCGGCATGGATCGCCGGCTACAACAGCGCGACGAACTTCGCCACGGCGTTCAAGCGCCAGTTCGGGCTGACGCCGAAACAGGTGCGCGGGCGCATCTGAGGTGCATGAGAGAAAGGCTCGCCCGGCAGCCCGGGCGAGTATCGACGGCGCCGGTCAGCGCGCGTTGGTCACCGGATTGGTCAACCGCTCGAACAGCGTGGCCTGCGCGCTGCGCGAGTTCTGGTTGCCGGTCGGGCTGCAGCGCAGGTAGCTGCCGTCCGACTGCAACGCCCAGGCCTGGGTGTTGTCGGTCAGGTACGACTCCAGCTCCTTCTTCACCCGCGTAATCAGCTTCTTGCCTTCCACCGGGAAGCAGGTCTCGATGCGCTTGTCGAGGTTGCGCTCCATCCAGTCGGCGCTGGAGAGGAAGATCTTCTCGTCGCCACCGTTGAGGAAGTAGTAGATGCGGCTGTGCTCGAGGAAGCGGCCGATGATCGAGCGCACCTGGATGTTGTGCGAAACGCCCGGCACGCCGGGACGCAGGCAGCACATGCCGCGCACCACCAGGTCGATCTTCACGCCCGCCTGGCTGGCCTTGTACAGCGCGCGGATGATCTTCGGATCGGTCAGCGAGTTGACCTTGGCCATGATCTGCGCGGGACGCCCCTCGCTGGCGGCGACGCCTTCGCGGTTGATCATTTCCAGCAGGTTCTTCTTCAGCGTGAACGGCGCGTGCAGCAGCTTCTTCATGCGCAACGTCTTGCCCATGCCGATCAACTGGTTGAACAGCTTGTGCAGGTCCTCGCAGAGCGCCACGTCGGCGGTCAGCAGGCTGTAGTCGGTGTACAGCTTGGCGTTGCCGGCGTGGTAGTTGCCGGTGCCGAGGTGCGCGTAGCGGCGTAGTTCGCCGTTCTCGCGGCGCAGTATCAGCATCATCTTGGCGTGGGTCTTGAAGCCGACCACGCCATAGATCACCACCGCGCCGGCGGCCTGCAGGCGACTCGCCAGCTGCAGGTTGGACTCCTCGTCGAAGCGCGCGCGCAGCTCGATCACCGCGGTGACTTCCTTGCCGTTGCGGGCGGCATCCACCAGCGCATCGACGATCTCCGAGTTGGCCCCGGAGCGGTACAGCGTCTGCTTGATCGCCAGCACGCTGGGGTCCTTGGCGGCCTGGCGCAGCAGGTCGATCACCGGGGTGAAGGACTCGAACGGGTGCATCAGCAGATAGTCGAGCTTGCCGACCACGTTGAACAGGTTGTCGCGGTTCTGCAGCTGCTTGGGAATCAGCGGCGTGAACGGCGCGTACTGCAGCTCGGGGTGGCTGTCGAGGCCGGTGATGCTGAACAGCCGGGTCAGGTTGACCGGGCCATTGACCTTGTACAGCTCGTTCTCGGACAGGCCGAACTGCTTGAGCAGATAGTCGGTCAGCGGTTTCGGGCAGCTTTCCACCACCTCGACGCGTACCGCATCGCCGTAGCGTCGGGAGAACAGCTCGCCGCGCAGCGCGCGGGCCAGATCCTCGACGTCTTCGGCGTCCACCGACAGGTCGGCGTTGCGGGTCAGGCGGAACTGGTAGCAGCCCTTGACCTTCATGCCGTGGAACAGCTCGTCGGCATGCGCATGGATCATCGAGGAGAGGAAGACGAAGTTGTCGCCGGGGCCGCCGACGTCCTCGGGCACACGGATCACCCGCGGCAGCAGGCGCGGCGCCGGAATGATCGCAAGGCCCGAGTCGCGGCCGAAGGCGTCCATCCCTTCCAGCTCGACGACGAAGTTCAGGCTCTTGTTCACCAGCAGCGGGAACGGGTGCGTCGGGTCGAGGCCGATCGGGGTGATGATCGGCGCGATCTCGTCGCGGAAGTAGCGGCGCACCCAGACCTTCAGCTTCGGCGTCCAGTAGCGCCGGCGGATGAAGTTGACGTTGTGCTTGGCCAGCTCGGGCAGAAGGATGTCGTTGAGGATCGCGTACTGGCGATTGACCTGCTCGTGCACCAGATCGGCGATCCGCGCCAGCGCCTGGTGCGGCTGCAGGCCGTCGGCACCGGCCTGTTCGCGGGCGAAGGTGATCTGCTTCTTCAGCCCGGCGACGCGGATCTCGAAGAACTCGTCGAGGTTGCTGGAGAAGATCAGCAGGAACTTCAGCCGCTCCAGCAGCGGGTAGGACTCGTCCAGCGCCTGTTCCAGCACACGGATGTTGAACTGCAGCTGGGACAGCTCGCGGTGGATGTACAGGCTGGCGTCGTCGACCCCCGGAACCGGCACGGGCGGTTCGGCGGGGACCTCGGGCAGCACCTCCACGGGCGGGGTTTCCGGCGCGTCGGCGATCGCCACGGTGGGCACCTCGTCAAGCGTGGTTTCTGTGAGTCCTTCGCTGCTGTTCATCGAGTCTCCTGCGTGATCTCAATGCCCTTGCTTGAGGGCCTTGGCCGCGTGTTTGGCGAAATAGGTGAGGATGCCGTCGGCTCCGGCGCGCTTGAAGGCGATCAGCGATTCCATGATCACCGCCTCGGACAGCCAGCCGTTCTGGATCGCTGCCATGTGCATCGCGTACTCGCCGCTGACCTGATAGACAAAGGTCGGCACGCGGAATTCGTCTTTCACCCGACGCAGCACGTCGAGGTAGGGCAGGCCCGGTTTGACCATGACCATGTCGGCGCCTTCCGCGAGGTCGAGGGCGACTTCGTGCAGCGCCTCGTCACCGTTGGCCGGGTCCATCTGGTAGTTGTACTTGTTGCCCGAGCCGAGGTTGCCGGAAGAGCCTATGGCATCGCGGAACGGGCCGTAGTAGGCGCTGGCGTACTTGGCCGAGTAGGCCATGATTCGCACGTTCGGGTGGTCGGCCAGCTCCAGCGCCTCGCGCATGGCCTGGATGCGCCCGTCCATCATGTCCGATGGCGAGACGATGTGCGCACCGGCCTCGGCGTGCGACAGCGTCTGGCGGACCAGCGCATCGATGGTGATGTCGTTCTGCACGTAGCCGTCGGCGTCGATGATGCCGTCCTGGCCGTGGGTGGTGTACGGGTCGAGCGCCACGTCGGTCATCACGCCCAGCTCGGGGAAGCGCTCGCGCAGGGCGCGGATAGCGCGCTGCACAAGGCCGTCCGGGTTCCAGGCTTCGGCGGCGTCGAGGGACTTGCGCTCGACCGGGATGAACGGGAACAGGTCGATCAGCGGGATCCCCAGTTCGACCAGCTCTTCGGCGTCGATCAGCAACTGGTCGATCGACAGCCGCTCGACGCCGGGCATCGAGGCGACCGGCTCGCGGCGGTTTTCGCCATCGAGGATGAACACCGGCAGGATCAGGTCGTCCACGCTCAGCTGGTTCTCCCGCACCAGACGGCGGGAAAAATCATCGCGGCGGTTGCGCCGCAGGCGGGTGGCAGGGAACAGACGATTGGCGGGGGTAAAGCTCACGGCGGACTCCAGACCCGCAACAGCGGGCACAGTGTGACGGTTATAGGCCGTCATTATGACCCTTTGATGACGGCGGGTGCCGCCAGGGCACCCTTTATCGAACATTGTCGCCAGCCAGGCGCACGGCGTCGAGCGACGGGCGCGCATTGATCCGCGTGCTTTTCCGTGCCGCCGCGATAGGAGTAGGCTGCGCCCTTACTTTCCCGGTCCACCTTCGCCCATGCTCGAACACCTGCTGGAGAATTTCGGCTACCTCGCCCTGTTTCTGGGGACCTTCTTCGAGGGCGAGACGATCCTGGTGCTGGCCGGCTTTCTGGCCTTTCGCGGCTACCTGAACGTGCACCTGGTGGTGCTCACCGCCTTCCTCGGCAGCTACGCCGGCGACCAGCTGTGGTTCTATCTGGGCCGTCGCCACGGCCGCGCGATCCTGCAACGACGGCCGCGCTGGCAGGTGCTGGGCGACAAGGCGCTGCGCCACTTCCGCCGCCATCCCGACCTCTGGGTACTCGGTTTCCGCTTCGTCTATGGCCTGCGCACGGTGATGCCGGTGGCGATCGGCGTGTCCGGCTATCCGCCCGGCCGCTACCTGCTGCTCAACGCCATCGGCGCGCTGGTCTGGGCCAGCGTGCTGGCCGTGGCCGCCTATCACTTCGGCGCCGCCCTCGAAGGGCTGCTCGGCAACCTGCGCCGCTACGAGCTCTACGTGCTCGGCGCGCTGCTGCTCGGCGGCGTGCTGCTGTGGCTGCGCCGCCTGCATCTGGCGCGCCGCGGCTGAGCGCAACGTTTGCCGCAAGCCGCAGGCCAGAGCGCAGCCGGCTGAACCGTGGCGGGAACATGACATCCATATGAACGACGGCGCTGCACCCATCTGCGCCGAAGCGTTCCACCCTGCCCAGGAGAATGGCGATGAGCAAGAAAGTAGCGGTGATCCTCTCCGGCTGCGGCGTCTATGACGGTGCGGAAATCCACGAAAGCGTGCTCACCCTGCTGCGCCTCGACCAGCGTGGCGCCACGGTGCAGTGCTTCGCGCCGAACATCGCCCAGTTGCACGTCATCGATCACCTCAGCGGCGACGAGGTGTCCGAGACGCGCAACGTGCTGGTCGAGTCGGCGCGCATCGCCCGCGGCCAGATCAAGGACCTGCGCGAAGCGAAGGCCGAGGAGTTCGACGCGCTGATCGTGCCCGGCGGCTTTGGCGCGGCGAAGAACCTCTGCGATTTCGCCGTCAGCGGCGCCAACATGAGCGTGCAGCCGGACGTGCTGGCGCTGGCCCAGGCTTTCGCCGCCGCGGAAAAACCCATCGGGCTGATGTGCATCGCGCCGTCGATGGCGGCGAAGATCTTCGGCGAAGGCGTCACCTGCACCATCGGCAAGGACGCCGACACGGTGGCGGCGCTGACCCGGATGGGCGCGCAGCACGAGGAGTGCGAAGTGGACAACATCGTCGTCGACCCGACGCACAAGCTGGTGACCACGCCGGCCTACATGCTCGCCCAGTCCATCGCCGAAGCGGCCGCCGGGATCAACAAGCTGGTCGATCAGGTGCTGGAAATGGCCTGAGGCCGGGGACGCAAAAACGGCGCCTCAGCGCATCAACTGCACCAGCAACCGATCCAAGGTATTGGCGAAGGCCTGACGATCGCGCTCNNCCTTGCCGCGCGGATCGAGCGCCAGCACGCCCTTCTTCACCAGCCGGTCGGCCAACGGCACGTCGCTGCAGATCACCAGATCGCCGGGCTCAGCGTGCTCGACCAGGTAATCGTCGGCCGCATCCGGGCCGCTCGGCACCACGATCAGTTGCACCAGCGCGAAGGCCGGCTTGATCTGCGCCTGACCGGCCACCAGCAGCACCTGGAAACGCCGCTTGAGGGCGAACTTGACCACCTGCTCCTTGGCCGCCTTGGGGCAGGCGTCGGCATCGATCCAGACGCGCATCCGCGCTTCGCTCACAGCACCGCCCGACGCACCGTCGCCAGCAGGCCGGCCGCTGCGACGAACAGTGCAGCGAAACTGCGGTTCATCAGGCGCTGCTGACGCGGCGTGCGCAACAGGCGCAAAACCCGCGAGGCGAGCCCGGTGTAGCCGGCCATGACGATCAGGTCGACGACGATCATGGTCGCGCCGAGCACCAGGTACTGGCTCATCAGCGGCTGCGCCGGATCGATGAACTGCGGCAGCACGGCGAGCATGAAGACGATCGCCTTGGGGTTGCTGGCATTGACCAGAAAACCGCGCAGCACCAGCGTCAGCGGTCGGCCGACGGGGCGTGCAGCAGCGGCGTCCGGCAGCTCGGCGGGCAGCGCGCACCATTGCTTGATCGCCAGCCACACCAGGTAGCCGACACCGAACCACTTGATCAGGCTGAAGGCCAGCGCCGAGGTGGCGAGCACCGCGCCGACCCCGGCAGCGACGATGGCGATCTGCAGCGCCAGGCCGATCTGCAGCCCCAGCGCATTCCAGTAGCCACGCCAGAAACCGTACTGCAGCCCCGCCGACATCGAGGCGATGGCCCCGGCGCCGGGGGAAAGGCTGATCACCCAACAGGCGACCAGGAAAGCGAGCCAGGTATGCAGGGCCACGGGGTTACCTCTCGATCATTCGTCGCGGGTGGAGAACAGGGTGAACGGCTCGGAACCGCGCCAGCGGCGCACCGACTTCTGGAAGAACTGCGTGTTGGGAATCTGCACCGAGCAGGTGTTGCCGTGCTCGTCGAC
>DIEE01000039.1:22351-22577 GCA_002418465.1 Pseudomonas sp. UBA5782
CCGACACGCCGAGACGCTCCAGCACCATGATGAAGGCGCTGCCCATGATGAACCAGCGCAGGCCGCCACGCAGCGGCAGCAAAAGCTCCACCGGCAGGTGATAACGCTCGGCCAGACGCGTCAGGCCACGCCCCACCAGACGTTGCAGGACGTAGGCGATCAGCACGATGAGGAGGATCTTCAGTCCCTCGAACACCGGCTGCAGCCAGCTCTGCTGCAGGTACAG
>DIEE01000244.1:0-361 GCA_002418465.1 Pseudomonas sp. UBA5782
GCCGGCCTCGACCTGCCGCTGCAGGTGCAGGGGCTGCAACTGGCGGAACTGTTCCGCGCCTACCCGGCCGAAGGCTTGAGTGGCGATGGCGTGCTCGACGGGCGCCTGCCGCTGCACTGGAACGGCCAGGCGCTGCGCGTCGAGAACGGCGAGGTCGCGGCCCGGCCGCCGGGGGGCATGCTGCGCTTCCACTCGCCGAAGCTCATCGCCCTGGCCCAGGCCAATCCGGCGATGAAGCTGGTGGCCGACGCGCTGGAGGACTTCCGCTACGAACTGCTCAGCAGCGCGGTCAGTTACGATGAGGCCGGCAAGCTGATGCTCAACCTGCGCCTGAACGGGCGCAATCCGGACCTGGAACGCG
>DIEE01000244.1:404-14772 GCA_002418465.1 Pseudomonas sp. UBA5782
CCCCACCGTGCAACTGGCGGTGCCCAACGAGCCGATCAACATCAACCTCAACGTGAAGATCGAGCACGAGATCTACATCAAGGTCGACAAGGCGCTGGACAACGTTCTCGACGAATCCAGCGGCCTTTTCTAGGAGACTTGCCATGCGCCTTCGCCACACCTTCGTCGCCAGCCTGCTGGCCCTCTGCCTGGCCACCCCGGCCTTCGCCCTCAGCCTCAACGAGGCGATGTCCGCGCTCGGCGCCGCCAAGGCCGGCGGCCAGCTCGGCGAGCAGCCCGACGGCTACCTCGGCGTGGTCAAGTCCGGCGGCCAGGCCGAGGGCATCGCCGCGCAGATCAACCAGGCGCGCCGCGCCGAATACCAGCGCCTGGCCAAGCAGAACGGCATCGCCCTGGGCGACGTCGAGGCCATCGCCGGGAAGAAGGCGCTGGACAAGACCCCGAACGGGCAATACATCCAGCTCAACGGCAAATGGATGAANNGACGCTATCAGCCGCCAGACCCTGGCCCACTACGCGCGCAACGCCGAGGGTTTCCGCGAGGGCACCCGCGACCACGACGTCAGCCAGAACGTCGCCGCGCTGCTGCGCCACATCCAGGCCGAGGCACCGTTCGCGCTGCTCGACTTCGGCTGCGGGCCGGGCCGCGACCTGCGCACCTTCAAGGCGCTCGGCCACGCGCCGGTCGGTCTCGACGGCACCGCGCGTTTCGTCGAAATGGCCCGCGCCGACAGCGGCTGCGAGGTCTGGCAGCAGGACTTCCTCGCCCTCGACCTGCCGCCGGAACGCTTCGACGGCGTGTTCGCCAACGCCTCGCTGTTCCACGTACCGCGCGCCGAGCTGCCGCGCGTGCTGCGCCAGCTGCACGCCACGCTCAGGCCCGGCGGCGTGCTCTTCGCCTCCAACCCGCGCGGCGACAACCGCGAAGGCTGGAGCGGCGAACGCTACGGCGCCTGGCACGACTGGGAGCGCTGGCGCGACTACCTGACCGCCGCCGGCTTCACCGAGCTGGAGCACTACTACCGCCCCGAAGGCCTGCCGCGCGAGCAGCAACCCTGGCTGGCGAGCGTGTGGCGGCGCTGAGGCTGCACGTTTGCCGCCAAGTATCGGACGGTGAACAAGTTCGCCCCTACGCACTATCGCAACACTTTTCGCAGGGGCGAACTTGTTCGCCAATTCGCGTAACCGCCCACTAAATGGTTATCACCTTATATTCCAAAGTGAGCGCTTATTACCTATTAACTCCCCCCTCGCCAAAACGATCTTGGCCCAGACGAATCCGCCAAATTCCACTTGATACATATCAACTTTCAACCTGCCGCCAGATTGAAAGAATGGCTCCCCGCATAATCAACCCGAAGGGAGTTCATATGAGTCTCAACGTTTTCTGGTTCCTGCCCACCCACGGCGACGGACGCTACCTCGGCAGTGCCAACCAGGCACGCGCCGTGGATCAGGCCTACCTGCAACAGATCGCCCAGGCGGCGGAAAAACTCGGTTACGGCGGCGTGCTGATTCCCACCGGCCGTTCCTGCGAAGACTCGTGGATAGTGGCCTCCAGCCTGATCTCGGTGACCCACAAGCTGAAACTGCTGGTCGCCCTGCGCCCGGCTACCTTCTCGGTGACCGCCAACGTGCGCATGGCCGCGACCCTGGATCGGCTGTCCGGCGGACGCCTGCTGGTGAACATCGTGGCCGGCGGCGATTCGTCCGATCTGGAAGCCGACGGCAACTTCCTTGGCCATGACGAACGTTATGACCACGCCGATGAGTTCCTCACCGTATGGAAGAAACTCTTCGCCGGTGAAACCGTGGACTTCGAGGGAGAACATATTCAGGTTAACGGCGCCCGGCAGATATTTCCGGCCCTGCAAAAACCGCATCCGCCGTTGTTCTTCGGCGGCTCTTCGCCGGCCGCGCACGAAGTGGCCGCCGAGCATGTGGATTTATATATTTCCTGGGGCGAAACACCCGATGAAGTGGCGAAGAAGTTCGCCGACATCCGCAGCCGCGCCGCTGCCCTCGGCCGCAGCGTGCGTTTCGGCGTGCGCCTGCACGTGATCGTCCGCGAAACCGAGGAGGAAGCCTGGCAGGCCGCCGACCGCCTGATCAGCCACCTCGACGACGACACCATCGCCCGCGCCCAGGCCTCGCTGGCGCGGATGGACTCCCACGGCCAGCAGCGCATGCAGGTGCTCAACAGCGGCAAGCGCGGCAATCTCGTGGTCAGCCCGAACCTCTGGGCCGGTGTCGGCCTGGTTCGCGGCGGCGCCGGCACCGCACTGGTCGGCAGTCCGCAACAGGTCGCCGACCGCCTGCTGGAATACGCCGACCTCGGCGCCGACACCTTCGTGCTGTCCGGCTATCCGCACCTGGAAGAGGCCTACCGCTTCGCCGAACTGGTGTTCCCGCTGCTCCCGCTGCCGGTCCAGGAAAAACTCGGCGCCAACCTGATCAGCCCCTTCGGCGAAGCCATCGCCAACGACCAGTTGCCCCTGCGCGCCGCGCAGAGCTGAACCCCGCCCCTCGCCGTGGCGCGTTGCCCGGCCGCCACGCAATCAATCCTGGCGACGGCCAAGCCAGCGCCTCAGCCGCGAAGGCTGGGGCGCGGCGCGGAAGGCCTGGAGCAGCTCGTCCAGACCGGCGCGGCGCGAGGGGTCGAACGCCAGGCCGGCTTGCAAGGCGGCGGCGATCACGGGTGTCAGCCCTGTGGTTTCCGCCTGCAGTTGCATTGCGCGGGCCTGCTTGCCGCTGAGCCGGCGGAAAGGGTGGCGCCCCAGGCATAGCTCGTAGAGTACGCAGCTCAGCGCATAGGTATCCGCGGCAGCGCTCAGGGTTTCGCCATCCAGCAACTCGGGGGCTGCATAGCGCAGCGTCCAGGCGGCGAAGCGGTCGCGGCACAGGCGGGGCAGACCGGGTAGCAGATTCTCCTGCGCCTGGCCGAGGCCGAAGTCGAACAGGCGCAGCCCCTGATCACCGACCATCACGTTGCTCGGCTTCAGGTCGCCATGCAGCACACCGGCGCCATGCGCGTGTGCCAGCGCCTCCAACAGCGCCACCCCGATCTCCTGCGCATCCGCCCAGGGCGTACCCGTCGGGCGCTCGTCGATGAAGCGATCCAGCGTGCGACCCGTGAGCAGCTCCAGAGTGATGAAGGCTCGCTGGCTGGCTGGATCGATATCGAACGCGTGCAGCTGTACGACGTTGGCGTGGCGCAGCCGGCTGGTCAGCGCGAATTCGCTGTAGAGCAATGCACTGGCATCCGGGTACTCGGCGAAATCCTCGCTCAGGGTCTTCAGCGCCACATAGGGCTGCGGGTCGCCGAACTGCTCGCGCAGCAGGTCGCGCGCCCGGTACACCGCACCCATGCCGCCGACGCCAAGCAGCCGCTCTATGCGATAGCGCCCGCAGAGCACCTCGGGCAAGGCAGCCGGCAGCTGAGTGGCTGCACGCGGCGGCGGCCCGTGGCGCGCCCCGGCGGCGAAGGCGAAGTAGGTCAGGCTGGAATCGACGTCCGTTTGCGTCGACTGCAGCTCCGCAGGCTCACTCACAACGCACCACTACGGCGCTGAGGTTGTCCCGTGCCGGCCCGCACAGCACGTCATCGAACAGTCTCCGGATCGCCGCCAGCGGTGATGGCAGACCGAGCGCCGCACCCAGCGCATCGGTCGAGAGGCCGCGATAAAGGCCGTCGCTGCAGAGCAAAAAGACGTCTCCCGGAAACACGTCGAACTCAAGGATATCCAGACTCAGCGGCTCGCTGGCACCGATGGCGCGGGTGAGCGCCTGCGCTGCCGGGTGCTGCGCGGCCTGCTGCGGGCTGTGTTGGCCAAGGTCGAGCAGTTGCTGCTCCAGCGAATGGTCGCGGGACAGCTGGTAGAGCCGCTCGCGACGCCACAGGTAACAGCGACTGTCGCCAGCCCAGACGCAGGCGCCGCGCTCGCCCTCCAGCAACAGTGCCACGACGGTACTGCCGATCACCGGATCGGGCTGTTCAGCGGTCACGGTCAGCTCCTGGCCCAGTCGCCGGTTGAGCTCGTGCAGGCAACGCCGAACGCCCTGCACCCGCGCGCTCAGGTCGCCCTCGTCGAAGAGCTCGGCCAACCGCTCGACGATCAGGCGGCTGGCCAACGCGCCGCACTGATGCCCGCCCATGCCATCGGCGACCGCCCACAGCCGGCGCTCCGGCAGGTCGAGAAAGGCATCCTCGTTACGCGCACGGACCTTGCCCGTGTCGGTTCGCGCGGCACTGCGCAAGCGTTCGCCGAGCGTGCTCATCACAGGGTTTCCGGCAGTTTAAAGTCGCGCAGCATGGCCACGTCGAAAGGGTTCGGCGAACGCTGGCTGTGCAGCAAATAATTGGCCCGCAGCCCGCCGAGATCGGCCTTGAGCATCAGTACGTCGCGCCCGCTGTGGTACTCGGTCTGCATCAGGTCGATCAGGCGGAACAGCGACCAGGGCCCGGTATTGCGCTCGATACCGACCCGTCGCCCACCAAGCTCTTCGACCACCAGGGCGGTCCTGCCATCGCTGGCGGTGGCAGGCCAGTGAAAGGCGGTCGGCACGACGGGCCCGTGGCGGTACTCCAGTTGCTGGTCGCCGACACTGAAGTCGGCGCGGCCCAGGCTGGAGTCCAGCGAGTAGGGCTCGAGGGTGAACAGCACCTGCGGTTCAGCAGCGTTTTCGGCGAAGAAGCTCTGCCGGATGACCTGCAGGTGGCCCATCTGCAGGAGGAATTCGCGCGACAATGGCAGGCCGCGGCCGTCCACACGGCGCAACTGATAGTGATCGGCGGCGCCGCTGACGAAGGGTTTCAGGTAGGTGTCGAAGAAGCGCTCGGCGATCCCCTGGCTCTTGAAGAACTCGCGAAAGTCGGCGAGCGCCACGTCGCTGGCACTGCTTGCGTTGAACGGGTAGCGCTGGTTCAGCGAGCCCTGATAGGCCGCGTAGAGCTCGCTGCGATAGCGCTGGTTCAGGTAGTCATGCGCATCGTTGAGCACAAGCATCCAGCTGTCCTCGGCGAGCAAGCCGAGCCAGGCGCCGACCGGCTGAGGCAGCCGGGCGGCGCTGTTGCGCAGCTGATTGATCGCATCGAGCTGCCCGCTCATGCGCGCCTTGGCGAGCTCGAAGGCCGCCTGCTCGGGTGCGCTGGCGCTGGCCAGGCCAGCAAGCTGTTGCTGCAAGCCGTCGAGCGCCCGCAGGGTGGTCAGCAGCAGCGGCGCAGGTCCGCCATTCTCGTCCAGCAACTGATGCAGCGGCTGGAAGCGCCGTTCCAGCGCCTTGCGCGCGGTATCCGGCAGGGCCTTGGCAAGGCTCGCCTGGGCCTGTTCCGCAGCCCCCAGCAATTTGGCCACCTTGGCCGGCTTGCCGCCTAGTGCCTTGACAGCGTCCGGGGCATCCGGAGCATCGACGCCCATCTCGGCCAGATCGCGAAAACGTGTGTTGTCGCGCACTTCGCCGAGCAATTGCAGCAGTGGCGAGTTCGCTGCGACGAGTGCGACAAGCTGATCGGCGCCCTGCCTTGGGTCACCGATCGGCTCCAGGGAAAGCTGAGTCAGTGCCTCGGACCAGTAATTGGCGTAGTCGCGGAAATACAGCTGCTCGACCTCCACCAGCAGGCGGCGGAGATCGCCGCTGCTCAGGCCATCGCCCTCGCCCAGCACCCAGTTGTCACGCAGCAGGTCACGCACCATTTCCGCACCGCGGCCGACGAAGAACTGCCCGTAGCCGCGCTGCGTATAGAAACCGGGGATGGCGAAATCGCCACCGCCGAAAAGCGCGGCCTGCGGCCCAAGCTGCTGGGCGAAGCGGTAGTCCGGCAGGCCGCTCGCCTGATCACGCAGCATCCGGTAGACCACGTTGGCCAGCGACTCGCGACGCAGCACCTGTCGCGCCTGGGTAACCAGCTGCTGGTCCAGCGCATAGCTGAACGGCTCGGCGAGCAGGCGCTCGAGATGCATGCTCAGGCCCTGTTGCACCTGCGCATTGCCGGGATAGCGCTGCGACCAGTCGGCCACCAGCCGCTCGCGGAGAACGGCTGCATCACGGCGCTCCAGCAGGCTCAGCATCAGATAGGCGCGCAAACTGCCGAGCAGGCGCTCGCGGTCGCCCAGGCTGGCCCGCACCTGCCCGGCCAGTTGCGCCGCGATGCGTGGCAGCAGCAGCGCCTGCAGATCGTGCCGGTAGGCCTGGCTGACGCTGGGCTCGACCTGCGAGCGCTGATACAGCCCGGCCCTGTCGAAGACCGAAACCTCGTCGGTCGCGGGGAACACGGCGGTAGCCGCGTAGCTGTCATCGAGTGCGTTCAGCGTGGCCTGAGCATCGCCCTGGCGTTGCGCATCGGAACGCGTCTGGCTGAGGTTTTGGCCAAGTTCGCGCAGTTGCTCCAGACGCTGCTGGTTGCCGGAAAAACCGTTGGCCCAGAGCACGCCAAAACCCAGCAGACAGGCACAGGCGGCCACGTACAGGCCACGCTGGCCCCAGTCGATGCGGCGCATTTCGCGCTGATCGAGGCCGGCGAGTTCGGCTTCGGGGAAAATCACCTGGCTGAGCAGGTAGTGGATGAACCGCGCCCGTCCGCTGCGAAACGTCGGCAGGGCGCTGCCGGCCATACCGAGCTGACGACCGATGGCCAACGTGTCCTGATCCGGTTCGTCCCGGACCTGCGGCGCGCTGGTCAGGTAGAAACCGCGCAACTGGCTGGCACGCTGATAGCGATTGCCGGAAAACGCGAGCTCGATGAACAGGCACAGGCGCTCGCCGATCTGCCCCAGCTGATGAGGGAAATCGAGAATCCGTCCACGCCGCTGAGTATCGCGCTCCTGATGCATGCGCAGGATCACCTGGCTGTTCAGCCGGCGCAGCAACTCCTCGAATTCTTGGCGCACCACCTGGGCATCGCTGCCGTTCTGTTCCCGGCGAAAACTGGCGCCGAGCACCTGATCGCTTTCCTCGCGAGACAGCTGGTCGAAGAACTCCTCGAACCCGAGCACCTTGTCGGCCTTGCTCAACACCAGATAGACCGGCACATCGGCCCCCAGCCGCTGGTGGATCTCGTGCAGACGCTGACGCACCTGACGGGCGAGAGCTTCCAGCGCCTGCTCGCTATCGTGCTGCAGGCAATCCACCGGGACATTCACCAGCACGCCATTCAGCGGTCGTGCGCGGCGCCGGCGCAGCAGGCCGAGCAGGGTCTGCCAGGCGGCGGCGTCCACTGCCGTATCCGGCTGGGTCAGGTAACGGCCCGCGCAATCGACCAGCACCGCGTGCTCGGCGAAATACCAGTCGGCGTGGCGGGTGCCGGAGATATCCCGGGTCAGGCGGCCATCGCGCGGGTTCAGCGGAAACTCCAGGCCGGAAAAATCCAAGAGGCTGGTCTTGCCGCTGCCCTGCGGGCCGAGCAGCAGGTACCAGGGCAACTGGTTGCGCCAGCGCTCGCTACGCCCGCGGTACAGACTCGAACGGCGCAGCGTGCGCAGGGCCTCCCGGTAGCGGGCGCGCAAGGTGCCCTGTTCCTCGCCGAGCAGGCTTTCGCGATGCTTGCGCTGCTGCGCCACCTCATCCGTTTCCTCGCGCTTGTGGCGGGCCGTGGCGCGCCAGCCAGCGAAAACCACGCCCAGCCCCCAGAGCAGAAACAGCGCACTGATGCTCAGCCACCGGCTGCTGGAAGATTCCCAGAAACGCAGGTCATCCACCGCCAGCAGCGGCCCGACGAACCACACCAGCAGCGCCAGCAGAAAGACCAGACACAGGCTCCAGACCCAGGTCTTGCACAGGAAGGTGCCGAGTTTGGCGAAGAATCCTTTCATTGCATCCATCCTCGATTCATTGACGATCGGTGGCAGCCGGCTCGAACGCTCGATAGGGCTGCAGCGCCCCTTCCCGCTGCTGCCCGAGCACCCAGGCGAAACCGCCATAGATGACGCCCAGGCAGATCAGCGTGAACAACCCCACCATCCACCAGGGAACGATGCGCACCAGACGCCGCCGCGAATCCTTCAGGCCCTGCCAGTGCGGTGAAACCTCCCGCGGAATATCGCCGCGCAGCTGACGAATCTGCCGATACAGGCTGTCGCGGATCGCGTCCAGTTCGAGCATGCCGCGCGGCAGCACGCGGAACTTGCCCTCGAAGCCGAGCGACAGCGCCAGATACATCAGCTCCAGCATCGGCAGGTGCTTGACCGGGTTGCGCGAGAGCCGTTCGAGCAGCTGGAAGAACTTCTCGCCGCCGAAGGTCTCGTTGTGGAAGGTGCTGAGCAGGCTCATCTGCGACCACTCGCTTTCGTTGCCCCAGGCGGTGGTCACCACCGCTTCGTCGAGCACCGTGCAAAGCACGTAGCGGGCAGCCATCACCTGGCTGCTTTCGGCGCCGTCGTGCAGGGCGCGGTGCTCGAACAGCTTGATCTCACCGGCCAGCCGCGCCTGCAGGGCGCCGATGTCCTCGGCCTCGAAGCTGTGCTTCAAGCGCACTACATCCGAGAACAGCGACGAGGCGGCGGCCACCAGGGGGTTGAGACTGAGGTTGAACGCCTGCGCCGGACGCAGGCGCGCGGCGTAGATCATTCGCTCCTCCAGTTGCTCGTATCGGGGCGGGACGGCGAAGTCGGTGAGCGGGCTTTGCGCCGGGGCATCGCCGCTGCGGTTGAGGATGACGGTCTTGTCGTCCTGCGCGTAATCCGTTTCTCTGATCATGTCGTTCAGTTCCTGATCGCCCAGAATTTCAGTTCGAGGCCGGGGAATTCACCGGACACGTGAAACGCGAAACCACCGGAGCGCTCGAGCTGGGCCAGCTCTTCGGAGTCGAGTTCCAGGGCGAAGTAGGTCTTGCCGGAATGGAAGGGAATCTGCCGCGGCGCCACCGGCAGCGGCTTCACCCTGATGCCGGGCAGATGAAGGTTCACCAACTGGCGGATGCGCTCCACCGGGCCGACCTTGAGGTGCGCCGGCAGCCGACTGCGAAGCTCCTCGGAGTCGCACTGGGCGCTGGCCGCGAGGATGAACGATGCCGCGCCAAGCAGCGTGTGGTCGTGCAGCGGCGATACCTGAATGCCGTACTGACGCTGCTGCAAGAGCATTTCGATGGCGTGCTGCTCGAGCACCATGGACAGGACCTGGCGTATCGTGTCCATCAGTTTGCGGAAACTCAGGCCCTGATCGCCGTGCTGGTAGCGACTGTCCAGACGCGGGCGCTTGCTCTCGCTGGCGAAGGTCGCCAATTCACCGAGCAGGCCAAGCAGTTCGCGGAAGATCTGCTCCGGATGCACCTGCTCGATACCCAGGTAATGACGCAACAGCGGTTCGTGGCGATTGATCAGCTGCAGCATCATGAAGTCGCCTACTTCGGCACCACCAACCTTGCCGGTGGCGCTGATCCGCTCGGCGAGCGTATCGCCGCGATGGGCCAGCATGCTGATGACTTCCTTGAGGCACGACTGCAGGTAGGCGGAAGCCTGGAAGTGCAGAAACGTCGGGATGAATTCCGGATCTAGGCTGACCAGCGCGTCCGGCGTGGTGTCCAGCACGTCGCAGAGTTTGAGTTTGACGTAGGCCTGATCGCTCTGCTGCTCGCCGAGCAGCAGGCGGAAATCCGGCCGCGCGCAGTTGACCTGGCTCGCCGCCGCGTCACCGGCATTGGAGTCGGTCACCTCGGTCTCGACGGCGGTGTAACGCGCCAGAACATCCTTCTGCTCCAGCCGCCGGGTTTCGATGTGATTGCCGGAAACCAGTGGCAAGCCCAGGTAGACCGGTGTGTTACCGGTGTTCGGCGGGATGTCCAGCGCCAGTGGTTCGCGCTCGGCACCGATCTCGAACAGGGTGCCGTCGGGCAGGATGCCGCTGGCCTGGCTGAGCACCAGCTTGCCGGTATTAAGGAACTGGCGGTCGATCTCCAGGGAGAAAAATCCCCAGGCATAGCTGTCCAGGCGCTGCGTACGGACCTTGAACTGGTAGTCGTAGTACCGGTCGTTCTGCTGGAAATGCTGCGGCCGCAGCAGCATGCCCTCCTGCCAGACCACTTTCTGCGTCGTCATGGCCGGCTACCGCCCTTGCTCGCGACGCTGGCCTGGTCATGGATGCCGCGCTCGTCGAGCAGCAAGGTGATTTCCCTGCGTTCCTGCGGCTGCAGGGCGATGACGAAACGCCAACTGGTTTCCGGCAGATCGCGATAGGCCGCCAGCACACCGACATAACGGCTGCCCTCCTGCAGCGAAAGTTTCAGCTGCCGCTCCTCGCCTGGGCGCAATTCGAGTTCTTCGAGCTCGACCAGATCCGGTGCCAGCGCCTCCCTGGGGCGCTGATAGAGGGAAAAGAAGTCGGCGTTCTCGAACGCCACCGGATGCTTCAGCTCGAGCAGGCGCAGGACGATCGGCGACGGGCGTCCGTTGATGTCCGGGTTCAGCGTGTCACTGCCGTGCAGATCGAGATCGAGCTTGGTCAGCGTCGAGTACGGCGACAGCGAGGAGCAGCCGGCCAGGACCAGCAGGGCAGCCGGAAGGGCGAGCGAACGAATCATGGGCATCATCCTTGATGGTCATTGTTGAGGGTAGCGATGAGACGGACCTCCTCCTCGTAGGCGCGGGCGAAATCGCCGGCGAACAGCCGCTCGCTCCATTCATCGTCATGTCGAATGGCGCGATGCAGTCGCCCGTAGGCACGCCAACGCCCACCGGCAGTGGCGAACAGCGATTTACCTTCGCGCTCGAAGCGCAGCGCCAGTTGTTCCGGCGACAGCAGTTCGAGCTGGCTCTTGAGCGCCGTTCGACTGGCGGCCAGCAAGGCCACCTGATGCGCCTGCAAGTCGCGAAACCCGCGGCTGATCGCCTGCTCGGCACCAAGCTGGCCGGGCGCAGGATCACGCAGCAGCGCCGCCAGTGCCGACTGGCCGTCCGGGTCTTTCTTGAGTGGATTGTTGCCCGCGGGCTGCACTGTGGTCAGCGGCAGGCGCAGCTCCTTCTTCAGTTCGCGGCGCGTGCTCAGGCTCTGTTGCAGCCCGCCGATGCTTTGCCGAAGCAGACTGGCAGCCTTCACCGCGAGCGCTTCACGCTGCTCATCGTCGAGCCCATCCAGATCGACGCCCAGCGCGCGGGCATATTTCTCCCAGAAGCTTTCCGGCAAGCTGCGTTGCCGGGTATTGGTCGGCACGTCAAGCGCCAACGGCGGCGCCACCAGCGCGGGAACCGGCAGGCTTTCAGTGTCTATCCGCGCGTAATCACGCTGCTGCGCCGCCGGACGCTGCGGCCGCGTCAGTGCGGCAAGGTCGTCGACCTCGGCATAGATGCGTTCCTGTTGGTCCAGCGCCGTCAGGGGGTCCAGATCGAGGAAGGCATCATCAGGGATGATGCTGCCGGCGGGCTGGGGTCGACCGACATCGCCTTCGAACGAGGCCGGGTCCTGAACAAGCCGCGCACGTATCTCGAAATCGCCCAGGCAGTAAACCGAACCATGCTCGATCCGCTGCGGCTGGCCCTTGCCCAGGCTGGCGCCGTTGTCCTTGAGCTGGATGCCGTTGCTGCTGGTATCGGTCAAGTAGAACGCGCCGTCACGATAGCTGACCTGCGCGTGGCAGCCGGACAACACGCGCTTGCGATCCGGAATGACCCAGTCGCAGTTTTCCGCTCGCCCGATGATCCCGCCGGCCTGCTTGAAGGTCTTGCTGGTGAGCAGACCGGGGCCGAACTGCTGCGTACCGACCATATCGAAAACCAATTCCATGGCGTATGACTCCTTGCCTTCAGTTGCCGCGATTGGTCACCTGCGGGTCACCCAGCGGCCGATACTCATCGTCGCTGTACTTGTAGTTGCCGGAGCAACCGGCCAACGCCATCAGCAGCAGGCCGCAGAGCAGCAATCTGTTCATTCCTCCGGCCCTCCCTGGACCTGAATTCGGTAACTGGTGATCGCGCATGCGCAGGAACAGTGCCTACCAGGATTCATAGGGAATCCCGAATTTCTCGATGTAGGCTTTGGATTCAGGCTCAAGCGGCAGCGCGTACTGGCCACCGCTCTGACCAAGGTCAGGCCCTATCTCCAGCACCGTGCCCTGTACCCGTGTGACCTCGATAGCCGGAAGGCAGGTCCCCATGATCCAGGCTTTGGCAATACCACCCGGTGCAAGTCCTATGGTCAGCGTCCTGCGGTAGTCGAAAATACTTTTGCCCAAACTCCGGCAATAGACGTCCTCACCGCGAAGCATCTGTTGTCGGGCGGCCTCGGGAATTTCGATGTAGACCTCGTAGGTCTGCGGCTCGGCCAAGGATTGCCAGCGCACATAGATCAAGCGGGGCAGGTCGGCGCCATGCACGTCCTTGCCTTTTCCTCCGCCCGGATTGACCGGCCAACCTGCCGGCTTACCCTTGAAATCCGGCGGGGTTTGAATGGCCGCCACACCACTCATGGCACGGCGAAACACATGCCCCTGGATGTCCACCGCATCCGCCGTTTCGATCCAGACTTCCATGTAGCTGGGCGCACCAAAGCCCAGCCACCAGGACTCGTAGGGCAGAGATCGACCAGAGCCATGGGCGCAGCCAGCGAGCATGAAGCCCAGGCAAATAGCGCAAAGTGCCTTCAGCCTATTCATTGGGATACTCCACGCGCACTCCGCTATCGGTAGGACGGTTGGCGAAGACAAGGCTGAGGGAAGCGTTCCAATGCGCGGACAGATGGATATAGCGCCGATACAAAAGGGCCTCCTCAGCCTCACTTAGGCCTGAGGAAAGACTTTCAGCCAGAGCGAATGCCTGCAGTTTTTGCGAAATGGACTCGAGCTCTGCGGGTATAGCCAGGCGCCTATCCAAGGGAATGCTCTTGAAGGGCACATGTGCTTTCACCGCCACTTCACGCATCGCCCGCAGATAAACCAGCGAGAGGTCACCTGCCACCTGACGATCACTGCTGATCGCGGCATACACTCGTTTCTCGTCCTGCTGCGGTCCTTTCTTGTAGTTGTTCTCACCGCTCACATCCCAGTTGGCGACGTTCAGTACTGATCCGAAACGTCGAAGCCGGGGCCGATTTGCATCGAGTTCGCGCTGGGTATCGATATAGGCTTTCGCCTTCGTGTTGGGGACGTAGGACTTCTCTGCGCTAAAGCGTGGCTTGCTCAGCAGCAGCGTTTCCCGAGCCAATGGCAGATAGCCTCCGCCTATATCGGAATGAGCGCCCGGCAGGATGATGTCGTTATCAGTCTTGGTCAGTGCGAAGTTGTAGCGATGCTCGTCGCGGGCAACGAACTGGACGACCTTGTTGATATCCCCCGGGGCCAACCGCAGCTTCAGACCGGGGTTGAGCGCGTTGGCTGGGGTCAGATCGCCGTGCAGCGGATCGAGGATGCTGGCGACCGTATCGAACAGACCGACGAACGCGATGCCGAAGTCGACCTTGGGCTGCCAGGCAAACCCAGGGGACAGCATCGGTGAGTCAGCAGGCACAGCAGCTGCAAGCAGACTGCCCGGGCCNNCGGGCCTTTCAACAGATCATTGACGAAATGCCGGGCGGCTGCAGCGCCGCGACTGAAGCCGAAGAGATCGAACTCGATGCGATGAATCAGGGCGTTGGGATTCTTTTCGAGGAGCTGGGCCAAACGCTCTCGGATAACCGCAGGGGCCTGCTCGACTCTTGCCAGCACGCCCGTGCTGCCCAGGCCGGTAACTTGGCTGTAGAGAGAGTCCTCTCCTCCACTGCTAGTACCGATTCCTTCTAGGTAGACAGCTATGGATGCCCGTTTCGTATCAGGAGTGAGCTCCTCGTATCTCTGATCGACGTACAGGTCATACAGCCTGGCGATATTGGTCGTGTCGTTGCCGTAACTGTTGTTCGGCGAGCGACCCAGGCCATCGTAGCCATGGCTTGCACAGAACTGGCGAATGTCCTCGGCAGCATCTTGCAGGTTCACGTCCCTGGCGTAGCAACCCGCGACGCTCTCGCTGTTGGATCTGTTGTTGCAGGTGCCATCGAAGAACACGCCGATACGCAGCGTTATGCCGTCCTCCTCGGGCTCCTCTTCCTCCTCGTCTTCCGTCCCCTGGCTATCGGCAAAGGCCGCGGCGAATGCATTGGGCTGGGCCTTGTTCAGCAGATCGCCAGCCATCGATGCGGCAGCGGTCCCCGGAAGCAGAGGGCCGAGAATACGGATGCCGGTACCGCGTCCTGGCGCGCCGCCCGAGTTCATTTTTACTGTGGCGCCGTTGATGCAGATGCCACTGGCATCCAGCTTTATCCAGCTACCGCCACCCCTGAGGGTGAGTTCGCTGCCGGCTTCGAGAACCACCTTGAAGCCGCTGCTCAGATGGATTTCCTGGCCGGCCTCGACGAACTGCCCATTGCCAATCCTGACGTGCTGGTTGCCCGTAATCGCCAGATGATCATCGGC
>DIEE01000087.1 GCA_002418465.1 Pseudomonas sp. UBA5782
GCGCGTGGCGCCGACCGGGCCGAGCCCGCGCACGCTGCTCGACGACCTCAAGCGCGCCTGCCTGGCCAACGACACCCAGGCGACGCGCCAGGCACTCGATGCCTGGGCCCGCCAGCAGCCGGAAACCCTCGCCGACATGGCGGCGCGCTTCACGCCGCTGTCGGACGCACTGGACGGCCTCAACGGCTCGCTCTACAGCGAAACCGGGCAACACTGGCAGGGTGAAGACCTGTGGCTGGCGATCCGCACCCTGCCCGCCGCCGAAGCAGCCGCTACACCCCAGGAACCGAGCCCGCTGCCGCCGCTGTATCCGCGCTGAGGCCCACGCCCCTCGTTCTCCGATGCTGCGTCGGCGATCAAAGATCGCCCCTACGAAAGCGCGATGACCGTAGCACGGCGGCATCCCACTCCAATCACCCATGCACCCGCGATCCGTAGGCTGGGTGCAACCCACGCGGGCGGTGTTCGGCCGGGCGCTTCCCTTGCGGGTCGCACCCGCCGTATCCAAAACCTGCGCATGAAAAAACCGCGGCCTGGGCCGCGGTTGTTTTTTGCATCGGCTGGCGATCAGTGCGACAGCATGGTCCCGCCGACCTTGCCGGCGAGTTTCTCCGGCTTGATCAGGAAGCGCGCCAGCGCCGGCAGCAGCCAGAGCGCGCCGAACATGTTGAGCAGGAACATGAAGGTCAGCATCAGGCCCATGTCGGCCTGGAACTTGATCGCAGAGAATATCCAGGTGGCCACGCCGATCGCCAGGCAGATACCGGTGAACAGCACCGCCTTGCCGGTGGATTTCAGCGTTTCGTAGTAGGCCTCCTGCATCGACAGGCCGGCGCGCAGGAAGCTTTCCAGGCGGCTGTAGATGTAGATGCCGTAGTCCACGCCGATGCCCACGCCCAGCGCGATCACCGGCATGGTCGCGACCTTCACGCCGATGCCGAGGAAGGCCATCAGGGCATTGCCGAGGATCGAGGTGAGGATCAGCGGCAGCACGATGCACACGGTGGCGGCGAACGAGCGGAAGGTGATCAGGCACATCCCGGCGACGCAGAGGTAGACCAGCGTGAGGATGGTCAGCTCGGACTTGGCGATCACCTCGTTGGTGGCCGCCTCGATCCCGGCGTTACCCGCAGCGAGAAGGAACTCCGGACCGCCCGGCTTCTGCTCGGCCTTGAACTCTTCCGCGGCCTTGATCGCGCGCTTAAGGGTCGCCGCCTTGTGGTCCTCGAGGAACACCAGCACCGGCGCCAGCGAGCAGTCGCTGTTGTACAGGCCCTCGGCGCGGCTGATCGAGTTGTTCAGCACGTCCTGGTTGCGCGACAGGGTTTCCCATTTCAGGTTGCCCTCGTTCATCCCCTTGATCATCTGCTTGGAGACGCTGACCAGGGAAATAGCCGACTGCACGCCCGGGGTGTTCTGCATCTTCCACATCAGCTCGTCGATCGGTGCCAGGGCGGCGTGGGTCGAGCAGCCTTCCGCTTCGGTCTTGACCATCACCACCAGCACGTCGGAGCTGGTCGAGTAGTTGCGGATGATGAAGTCGTTGTCCTGGTTGTAGCGCGAATCCGGGCGCAGTTCGGGAGCGCCCTGGTCGAGGTCGCCGACCTGCAGGTGCTGCTTCTGGTACCAGAAGCCGCCGGCCGCGACGACCAGTGCGAGGATCACCGACACCGGCGCGACCTTGGCGCTGGCGAAGTTCGACAGCAGGCGCCAGAACGGATGCTCGGTGACCGCGTCGCGCTTGCTGCGCTCGATGGCCTTCTTGCTGATGCCGATGTAGGAGATCGCCACCGGCAGCAGGATCAGGTTGGTGAAGACGATCACCGCCACGCCGATGGAGGCGCCGATGGCCAGCTCGCGGATCACCCCGATGTCGATCACCAGCAGCGTGATGAAGCCCACGGCGTCGGCGAGGATGGCGATCATCCCCGGCAGGAACAGCTGGCGGAAGGTGCGCCGCGCGGCGGTCAGGGCGTTTTCCGCCTCGCTCGACTGCAGGGCGATGCCGTTGATCTTCTGCACCCCGTGGGAGATGCCGATGGCGAACACCAGGAACGGCACCAGCATCGAGTACGGATCGAGACCGAAGCCGACGGTGTGCATCAGGCCGAGCTGCCAGATCACCGCGATCAGCGTGGTCGAGAGCACGGCGATGGTGCTGCGGATGCACCAGGTGAACCAGTAGAGCAGCACCAGGGTAACGACGAAGGCGATGCCGAAGAACACCACCACCATCAGCAGGCCGTCGATCAGGTCGCCGACCTTCTTGGCGAAGCCGACGATGTGGATCTTCACGTTCGGGTTCTGCGCCTGGAACTCGGTGCGGATCTTGTCTTCGAGCTGGTGGGAGAACTGCCGGTAGTCCAGCTTGACCAGCTTGCCCTGGTCATTCGGGTCGGGGAAGCTCTCCAGCAGCGGGATGTCGATGATGCTCGACTTGAAGTTGTTCGCCACCAGGCGGCCGATCTGCCCGGACTTGAGCACGTTGTTGCGCAGGTCGTTGAGGCTCTCCTCGGAGCCGTCGTAGGTCTGCGGAATCACCTCGCCGCCGGCGAAACCTTCCTCGGTCACTTCACTCCAGCGCACGCTGGGGCTCCACAGCGATTTCAGCCCCGAGCGGTCGACGCCGGGAATGTAGAACACCTCGTCCTGGATCTTGCGCAGCGTCTCCATGTACTCCTTGGAGAAGATGTCGCCGTCGGTGGCTTCCACCGAAATGCGCACCGTATTGCCGAGGTTGGACAGGTCGTTGCGGTACTCCATCATCTTCTGGATGAAAGGGTGCTGCAGCGGGATCATCTTCTCGAAACTGGTGGACGGACGAACCTGGGTGGCCTGGAAGAACAGGAACACGCTGACCAGCACGCAGATCAGGATCACGACCGGGCGGTTGTTGAAGATCAGGCGCTCGAGCAGGCTCGCCTTGTTCTGTTGGTGACGACTCATTCCATTCTCCCGGCGTTATTGTTTTTCGACCAGCACGGCGCCTGTCGGTGAGGAAACCCGCACACCGCCTTGCCCAGCCAGGATCAGTTCACCGTTCGCACCTGCGGTCGCCGCGGCCAGGGAAATCCGGTCGGGACGGTTGAAGACGCTGAAACTACGACCATCGTCGCTGCTCTTGAGGACGCTGCCGCCGTGGCCGACGACCACCAGCGAGCCGTCGCCGAGCAGGGAGCCGCTGGACAAGCCGAACTCCAGGGTGCCGCCGTTGGCGGTCTTCAGCTCGACGCGTTGCCAGGTGTCGCCGAAGTCCGCGGAACGGAACAGGTGCCCGCGCAGGCCGTAGACCACCAGGCTGTTCGGCTCGGCGGTACCCAGCGCGCCGAACAGCGAGCCTTCGTACGGGCCTTCGAGTTTTTCCCAGGTCTGGCCCCAGTCGGCCGAGCGAAACATCGAACCGGCCTCGCCGACGATGAACAGGCCGGAATCCTTCACCGCGGTGATGGCGTTGAGGTGGTAGCCGTCTTCGTTGTCGATGCGGTCGCTGACGTCGTTCCAGCTCTTGCCGCCGTCCTCGGTTTCCAGCAGCGCGCCGTAGGCGCCGACCGCCATGCCGTGGTCGGCGTTCTCGAACCAGATATCGAGCAGTGGCGCCTCGCGATGCAGGTCTTCGAACTGCAGCGTCCAGCTCTGCCCGCCGTCGGCGGTTACGAGGATCTGCGCGTCGTGGCCGACCGCCCAGCCGTGTTTGTCGTCGAGGAAGAACACCGCGGTGAGCATCTGCCGGGTCGGTACTCTGGCCTGCAGCCAGGTCTTGCCGTCGTCGTCGGAATAGAGAATGTGACCACGGTCGCCGACCGCCACCAGGCGCGGCCCGGCGTGGGCGATGTCGAGCAGCAGGCTTTGCACGGCCTTGGGCGACTCGATGGCGTAGAGGGGCTCGCCAGCGGCGCTTTCCTCGGCCTGCAGCGGCATGGCGCCCAGGCCCAGCACGGAAAACGCAGCACACAGCGACAGCGTATTGGTCAACGGCGAGTGGAGTCGCAAGGCTGGCAGGCGGAAAACCGCAGCCAGACAGGACCGGGTGCGCCACGTGGGCTCACTCATACACCTTTCCCCCATTATTGTTATTGGTGATAGTGCGGTTGATGCATTCCTATGCTGCCGGCTTTGCCGGGCTGTGACAATCGGCGCGTCGTTATGTTTTGTTAAGGCCAAACCCCCGTGATTGACGGCTTATTCAGCACCATGATGCAAAAAGGCCAGGGCATCTGCCGTGGCCTTTTGCTCTGTAACCGGAGGTGACCGGCGGTGCCGCGCGTGTACCCCCGCCCGCCCGCCGAATCAGCCTCAGGCGAGGCTCTTGCTGACCACTTCGTAGACGTCGCTGGACAGTTGCCCCGAAGCCAGGATGCGTTCCAGCTCGGCCTTCATCAGCGCCTGGCGCGCGCCGTCGTACTTGCGCCAGCGGGTCAGCGGCGACAGCTGGCGAGCGGCGATCTGCGGGTTCAGCGCGTTGAGCGTGATGATCTGCTCGGCCAGGAAACGGTAGCCACTGCCGTCGGCGGCGTGGAAGTTGACCAGGTTCTGCCCGGCGAAGGCACCGATCAGCGCACGCACCTTGTTCGGGTTCTTCATCGTGAAGGCCGGGTGCTTCATCAGTTCCTTCACGCGCTCCAGCCCGCCCGGCAGGTAGCTGGCGGCCTGCACGCTGAACCACTGGTCCATCACCAGCGGGTTGTCCTTGAAGTGCTCGGCGAACATCTGCAGCGCCTTGCCACGCTCGGCCTCGAACGGCGAATTGACCAGCACCGCCAGCGCCGACAGGCGTTCGGTCATGTTGTCGGCGTTGTCGAACTGATCGACGCAGGCGGCCAGCACCTCGGGCTTGTCGCCCAGCATCAGGTAGGACAGCGCGATGTTCTGCAGCGCGCGCCGGGCGAAGTGGCTCTCCTCGGCGACGTAGGGCGTGCTGCGCGACACCTCGCGGTTGGCCTGGTAGCGCCGCCACAGCGGGGCGAACAGGGCCTCGCCGATCTGCGCGCGAGCGAACTCGCGGGCCGCATGGATGGCGTCGATGTCGGCCACTTCGCTGATCTCGCCGAGGTAGGCGGCGCCCGGCAGCGAAAGCATCTCGGCGACCATCGCCTGGTCCAGCGATTCGTCCTCGATCAGGCTGCGCAGCGCCTGCACCAGGCGCTGGTCGAGCACCAGGGCCTCGCCGCGCTGGTGCTGGCCGATCAGTTCCTGCAGCACCTGCACGGCCAACTGCTGGCCGGCCTCCCAGCGATTGAAACCGTCGGAATCGTGCTGCATGAGGAACATCAGCTGGTCGCGGTCGTAGGGGAAGCTCAGCTTGACCGGCGCCGAGAAGCCGCGCAGCAGCGATGGCAGCGGCTTGGCGGCGACGTCGACGAAGACGAACTCCTGCTCGGCCTCGGTCACCGAGAGCACGCGGCTGCTGGCGCCGGCGGCGGCCTCGCCGTCCAGGCGCAGCGGCAGGTCGTTGCCCTGCGCATCCAGCAGGCCGAGGGCGACCGGAATCACGAAGGGTTCCTTGGTCGGCTGGCCAGGAGTCGGCGGGCAGCTCTGGCGGAAGGTCAGGGTGTAGCGCTGCGCGGCGGCATCATAGGCTTCGCCGACTTCAAGGCGCGGCGTACCGGACTGGCTGTACCAGCGCTTGAACTGGCTCAGGTCGACGCCGTTGGCGTCCTCCATGGCCTTGACGAAGTCGTCGCAGGTCACCGCCTGGCCGTCGTGCCGCTCGAAGTAAAGGTCGCTGCCCTTGCGGAAGCCGTCGGCGCCGAGCAGCGTGCGGATCATGCCGACCACTTCCGAACCCTTCTCGTAGACGGTCAGGGTGTAGAAGTTGGAAATCTCGATGAACGAGTCCGGGCGCACCGAATGCGCCATCGGGCCGCTGTCCTCGGCGAACTGGTGGGTGCGCAGGAAGGCCACGTCCTCGATGCGCTTGACCGTCGCCGAGTTCATGTCGGAGGAGAAACCGGCGTCGCGGAACACCGTGAAGCCTTCCTTGAGCGACAGCTGGAACCAGTCGCGGCAGGTCACGCGGTTGCCCGACCAGTTGTGGAAGTATTCGTGGGCGACGATCGCCTCGACGCGCTGGTGGGCGGCGTCGGTGGCGGTTTCGGCCTTGGCCAGCACGGCGCTGGAGTTGAAGATGTTGAGGCCCTTGTTCTCCATTGCGCCCATGTTGAAGTCGTTCACCGCGACGATCATGAAGATGTCCAGGTCGTACTCGCGGCCGTAGGTCTCTTCGTCCCAGCGCATGGATTTCTTCAGGCTGTCCATGGCGTGCTGGCACTTGTCGATGTTTTCCGGCTCGACGTAGATGCGCAGCGCGACGTCGCGCCCGCTCATCGTGGTGAAGCTGTCCTCGACGCACCAGAGGTCGCCGGCGACCAGGGCGAACAGGTAGGCCGGCTTCTTGAACGGGTCTTCCCAGGTTGCCCAGTGGCGGCCGCCCTCCTCGCTGCCGCTGGCCACCGGGTTGCCGTTGGAAAGCAGCACCGGGTAATGATGCTGCTCGGCGCTCACCGTGGTGGTGAATCGGCTCATCACGTCCGGGCGGTCGAGGTAGTAGGTGATCTTGCGGAAGCCTTCGGCCTCGCACTGGGTGCAGAACATGCTGCCGGACTTGTACAGGCCTTCCAGCGCAGTGTTGCTTTCCGGGTGGATGCGCACCGTGCTGTCGACGGTGAACTGCGCCGTGGTCGGCTGCAGGGTCAGGTGGCTGTCGTCCAGCAGGTAGTCGCCGGCCTGCAGTTCGCGGTCGTCCAGCGACACCGCGAGCAGCTCCAGCTCCTGGCCGTCGAGGACCAGCGGCGGCAGCCCCGCGCCCTTCTCCGGGTTGCGCCGCATGACCAGTTGCGCATGGACCAGGGTGTGGTCCTCGTGCAGCTCGAAGGTCAGGGTGGTCTCGTCGATCAGGTAGTCCGGCGCCTGATAGTCCTTCAGGTAGATCGTCTTGGCTTGTTCGGTGCGCATCTTTCGGCTCCTGTCGACCCCGGCAGGCGGCGCGGGGCTGGAATGAAGGGTCAGGCCGATACCAGCAACTGGTACGCCGTGTACTTGCGAATGTTGATCACGCCGGTATCGAAGATCAGGTACTGGCCCTTGATGCCCATCAGGGTACCTTCGACCACCGGCGTCTTGTCCAGATCGAAACTGACCACCTTGGTCGGATAGGCATGCACCGGATAACGGATTTCCAGCGGTGCGACGTCGCTGATCGGCTGGATCGCCTGCAGGCCGAAACGCTGCTGCAGGGTCAGCAGCCCTTCGGCGCAATGATCTAGCAGACGGTCGCGTTCGGCGATCAGGTCCAGCGGCGGCGCATCGCCCTTGAGCAGCGCGCGCCAGTTGGTGCGGTCGGCGACCTGACTGCGCAACAGGTCCTCGACCAGACCGGACTGCTGGCGGGTGGCGACGCGCAGGATCGGCAGCGCCTGGCTGGCGCCCTGGTCGAGCCAGCGGGTCGGCATCTGGCTGACGCGGGTGATGCCCACCTTCAGCGCCGACGAGTTGGCCAGGTAGACCACGTGATCGGTCATGCAGAAGCTCGTGCCCCACTCCGGATCGCGGCAGGTGCCCAGCTCGTGGTGGCAACGCTCGGGGCTGACGATGCACAGGTCGCACTGCGGCAGCCTGGTGAAGCATGGGTAGCAGTAGCCCTGGCTGAAACTCTTGCGGGTCTGGCGCCCGCAATGGCTGCAGTGGATCGCACCGAGGTATTCCAGGCGCAACGAACGGCCGATCAGCGGATTCACCGCCACGTCCTGCTCGCCGAGACGAAACGCGTACTGCACCGGCGCGTCGAGGCGCACCGACATCTTGCTCAGGGCGCCGCGGCCCAGCTCGCTCAACACGACTCGGCCATCAGTGCACGGTGTCCGACTTGAACAGGATCTGCGCTTCCGGCTTGGAATGCGACGCGCACTGCTGGTTGATGTAGCCGGTGCGTTCCTCTTCCGGCAGGTTCTGCAGCTCCCAGGCGATCACCGCCTGCAGGCTCAGCTCCTTCTGCTCCTGGGTCAGCTTGCGGCCATCCGGCCACTTGCCGATCTCCACGGCGAGCTTGAGGCTCTGGTAGATCTCGGGGGTGATGTTCTCGATCATTTCGGCAAACGACGACATGGCAGCTCCGCAGTCGGTGGATGGCGGCATTCTACCGGAATGCCCGGGGCGACACCCCCGCAGGGGCGAACTTGTTCGCCTTCTCGGCTCCGCTCGGCGGACAGGCTTGCCGCTACATGAGTGGCCCTGGCCGAATCAGTGCCGCCGCGCCAGCAGGCCGCCGATCAGTCCGGTGGCGCAGCCGGAGAGCAGTCCGGTGACGTGGGCGGCATTGGCGATGGAACCGAAGCCCAGCGCGCCGATCACGCCGGACAGGCATACCAGCAGCCAGACCAGCATCATCCCCAGCACGCCTTTGGGCAGCCGATAGGCCGGGTTGGGCGCCAGGCGCTGGAAGATCCAGCAGTGCCCGAGCAAGCCGTAGAGCACGCCGGAGAGTCCGCCGAACAGCGCCGGGCCGCCGAACACATACTGGCCAACGTTCGACGCCAAGCTGAACAGCAGGGTCAGCGCCAGCAGCATCGAAGCACCCTGGCGCGCCTCGATGCGTCCGCCCAGCTCCCAGTACCACAGCGAATTCATCGCCAGGTGGAGGAAGCCGAAGTGCAGCAGCATCGGCGTGATCAGCCGCCACCACTCGCCGGCGTCGAGGCTGACGGCCAGCGGGACGAACTGCAGGTAGTCGCCCTGGATGCGAAAATCCTGGAAGGTCAGCCAGCGGATGCTGGAGAAGTTGTCGCCGAGGAAGGTCAACGCCGCGACGATCAGCGTCAGCAGCAGCACCGCGGCGGTCACCGGGCTACGTTTCAGGCGCGCCAGCGGGCTGCCGGACGGCCGCACGAAACTGCGCAGCGGCTGCTCCGGATTGCCCTGCGGGAAGCGCGTGTAGAGATCGCGAACCTGCTCCGCCAGCTCCTCGCCGGGCACCCAGAGCACCTGCTCGCCGGATTCTTCGCTGACCCGGTACGGCACGTTGAGGCTCCGCAGCAGGCCGACGAAACCGCTGAGGTCGGTGGCGATCGGCAGGCGCATGGCGGCGACGCGGCTCATTGCAGCGACTCCGGCCGCTCGACGTCGACCCAGACGAACTTGTGCGGATCGAGGCGGCGCTCGTCGTCCAGTCGATAGGCCACCAGCTTGCCGTACATCACCGCGCTGTAGTCCAGGCAGGCCAGGTTGCCGCGGATCGGCGCCGGCTTGCCGTTGCGCCAGTAATGGCCGACGAACAGCAGCGGCTCGTGCGGGCCATAGAGGAACAGCTTGCTCTTCTGGGTTTCCGACAGCGGCATCTCGGCGACGCTGTCCGGCAGCGCGTCCGGCTGGAACACGATGTCGCCATAGGTGGCCGGGCTTTCTTCCCAGAACTTGGTGCGGAAGGTACGCCGGGTGAAGCCTTCCTCGCTGGTCAGGGTGAGCCCGTGTGGCAGTGGCAGGTCGGTGCCGCGCAGCAGGCGGTCGAACACCGTGCAGGCGAAGCTGCCACCCACCGCGGAGGCCTGGACGAACGGCTCGTCGACGCGCCCGTCGGCGAACTGCCCGCGCAGCGGTTCGATCAGGCCGCTGTCCCAGCAGGCATGAACCATGCGGAAACGCCCGGCGTCGACGAACAGTGGCAGCTCGTAGAACCAGCCGAGGAAGTCGCGCCAGTCGGCCGGATGCGCGTCGAACTGCGCCAGCGTCTCGCGGATCATCCGCTCATGGCGTGGCGTGTGTTCGCGGACGAAGCTGCAGCCGCTGCCCGGCGGTGCCGGCGTGCTCCAGCCCAGCGCGTTGAATTCGTGGTTGCCCATGATGCACAGCGCCTGCCCGGCATCGACCATGTCGCGCACTAGGTGCAACGCCTCGCGTATCCGCGGGCCGCGGTCGACGATGTCGCCGAGGAACAGCGCCATGCGTCGCGGATGGCGCCAGACACCCGCCTGGCGGTGATAGCCGAGCCCGTCGAGCAGGCGTTCGAGAGTCCGTGCGCAGCCATGCACGTCGCCGATCAGGTCGTAGCCGCGCGCGGGGTCGAGCATCAGTCGCCTCCGCCCAGCCGGCTGCCCCAGCCCAGTTTGGTCCGGCAGACTTCGTAGTAGTTGTGGTCCAGCGGGTGGATCAGGTGCAGCTTCTGCGGTTTCTTCTTGATCGTCACGGTATCGCCAGGGGCGCAGGTGAAATGGTTCTGCCCGTCGCATGAGACCTGCGGATAGATCTGCATGTTCGACGACACGACGATTTTCAGCTCGGCGTTGCCATCCACCACGATCGGCCGGCTGGACAGCGTGTGCGGATACATCGGCACGATGACGATGGCGTCCAGCTTGGGATGCATGATCGGCCCGCCGGCGGACAGCGAATAGGCGGTGGAGCCGGTGGGCGTGGCGATGATCAGGCCGTCGGCCTTCTGGCTGCAGACGAACTGGCCGTCGATGTGCAACTCGAACTCGATCATCCGCGTGGATTTGCCAGGGTGCAGCACCACGTCGTTGAGCGCATCGCCCTCGCCGATGGAGTCGCCGTTGCGGCGCACTTCGGCTTCGAGGAGGAAGCGGTTCTCCACGCTGTACTGGCCGTCGAGCACCTCGCCGACCTTGGCTTCCAGGTCGTCCGGACGGATGTCGGTGAGGAAGCCCAGGCTGCCGCGGTTGATGCCGAGCACCGGGACTTTCGACCAGGCGAGCGCGCGCGCCGCGCCGAGCATGCTGCCGTCGCCGCCGACCACGATCACCAGATCGCAGATTTCGCCGAGGATGCGTCGCGAGGCGGTCTGCAGGTTGTGCCCGGGCACCACCTCGGCGATGGATTCCTCGAGCACCACGTGCAGCTGGCGATCCAGCAGGAAGCGTTTGAGCCGGCGAACGGTCTCCAGCACCTGGGTACTGCCAAGGCGACCGATGATGCCGATATTGCGAAATTGCTCCATTGGGATTCCAGGGCTCGGGATAGCGGAGTGGCGGATTATGGGCGAAAGGGCCGCCGCAGACCAACGACAAAGCCGTCGGCCACTGCCGTGAGACCACCGCGGTAGCGCGCTTTCTCCCTTTGCCGGCCCGGCGCCGCCAGACGCTGCGCTATGCTCGCAGCATGCAGCCCTTCGCCACGCTCGCCGACCTGCCCCGCCGTCT
>DIEE01000088.1:0-8285 GCA_002418465.1 Pseudomonas sp. UBA5782
CAGGAGGCGCTGACCAACGTCGCCCGGCACGCCGATGCCGAACGGGTGCGCGTGCGTTTGCATCGACGCGGTTCGCGGCTCTGCCTGCTGGTGGCCGACGATGGGCAAGGCGCGGAACAACCGCCGCGCCCCGGCATCGGCCTGCGTTCGATGCTGGAGCGGGCGCACAGCCTGGGCGGAGAACTGCGCCTGCGCACGCGCCCCGGCTGCGGCTGGCTGCTGCGCCTGAGCATTCCGCTGGAGGAGGTGTGAAACCGCTCGGTGCGCATGGCGCACCCTACGGGTGTGGCGAGGCTGGGGGTTTTGCGGGGATCCGCTCGGTGCGCACGGCGNNGCCCCACTTACCACCACCCACCCCCCCCCCCCCCCCCCGCCGCCCCCCCCCCCCCCGGGGCGTCCCCCCCCCCCCGCCGGCCCGCCCCCCCCCCCCCCCCCTCCCCCCCCCCGCCGGCGGGGGGGGGGGGGGGGGGCCCCCCCCGCGGGGGGGGCGGCCGGGCCCCCCTGGGGGGGGCCCCCCCCCCCCCCAGCCGATGTGACGACAGGATGCACCACGCATCCGGGAGGCCTGAATGAAGATCCTGCTGGTCGACGACCACGCGGTGGTGCGCCAGGGCTACGCCAGCCTCCTGCGCGCACTGCTGCCCGAGATGACGGTGAGCGAGGCGGCGAGTGGCGAGCAGGCGCTGCAGCAGGTGCAGGGGGAAATCCCCCATCTGGTGATCATGGACGTCGGCCTGCCGGGCATCAGCGGTCTGGAAACCACTCGCCGGCTGCGCCAGCGCCTGCCGCAGCTGCGCGTGCTGTTCTTCAGCATGCACGACGAGCTGCCGCTGGTGCGCCAGGCGCTGGATGCCGGTGCGGCGGGCTACATCACCAAGAATTCGGCGCCCGAGGTGCTCCTCGAAGCGGTACGCCGCATCCTCGCCGGGCACGCCTACATCGAGCAGCCGCTGGCGACCCAGCTGGCCTGCCACCCGGCGCACGGCGCGGCCGACGACCCGCGCCTGCAGAACATGACCCAGCGCGAGTTCGAGATATTCAGCATGCTCGCGCGCGGCATTCCGGCGCGACAGATCGCCGAGCACCTGTGCATCAGTGGCAAGACCGTGTCGAACTACCTGACCCTGCTGAAGAACAAGCTGCAGGTGAGTTCGCAGGCGGAAATCGTCCACCTGGCGATCGACACCGGGGTGATCCGGGTCGGCGCTCAGGTGGGTTGAGGCGGGGGGAGGTCAGCCCTTGAGCTGATTGGCGAACTGGCCGACCGCGTTGACCACCCGCTGCGCGCCGTCCTGGATCTCGACGATCACCGCGCCGGCCTCGTTGGCCAGCTCCAGGCCCTGTTCAGCCTGCACGCGGCTGCTGGACATGCTGTCCACCGCGGTCTGCGCCAGGTTCTGGTTCTTCTGCACCACTTCGATGATTTCCTCGGCTGCCTGTGTGGTGCGCGCCGCCAGTTGGCGCACCTCGTCGGCGACCACCGCGAAACCGCGGCCCTGCTCGCCGGCGCGCGCGGCCTCGATGGCCGCGTTGAGCGCCAGCAGGTTGGTCTGCCCGGCGATACCGCTGATGGTCTTGATGATCGAGCTGATCAGCAGCGACTGCTTGTCCAGCGCCTCGATGCCTTCGGAGGCGTTCTGCACCTGACGGGCGATCTGGTGCATCACGTCCACCGTCTGCTGCACCACCGCTGCGCCTTTCTGCGCACTCAGGTCGGTCTGCTGCGAGGTGCCGTAGGCGATGGTGGCGGCTTCGGCGACCGCCTGCTCCTGGAGCACCTGGTCGGTCACCACGCTGGCGAACTTGACCACCTTGTAGAGGCGGTCGTGGGCGTCGTGCACCGGGTTGTAGGAGGCCTCCAGCCACACCGGGCGGCCGTAGCTGTCGACGCGCTTGAAGCGGCTGGCGACGAATTCGCCGCGGTTGAGCTTGGCCCAGAACTCGCGGTAGCCCGGCGAGTTGTATTCCTCCGGCTCGCAGAACATGCGGTGGTGCTTGCCCTTGATCTGCTCCAGGCGATAGCCCATCGCTTCGAGGAAGCGGTCGTTGGCGGTGATCACCTCGCCGTCGAGTTTGAACTCGATGACCGCGGTGGAGCGCAGCAGCGCCTTGATCAGGCCTTCGTGTTCCTTCGAGGTTTCGATGGTGCGGGTAAGGTCATCGGCGCACAGGGTGAAACGCTGCAGCTCGCCGGCGCTGTTGCGTACCGGCTGCATGATCCAGCGCAGCCAGGCCTCTCGCCCATCGCCACGCAGCAGACGGTGCGCGCCGCTGATGTGCTCGCCGGTCTTCAGTGCAGCCTGCAGCCGCTGGTAGTTCGGCTCGCGGCGGAACGACGGCGGGATGAAGTCGTCCAGCGGACGCCCGATCAGGGCGTCAATGTTGTAGTGCATCGCCTTGAGGAAATTATCGTTGGCCCACTGGATGTTGCCGTGGGTATCCAGCTTGAGGACGAGCATCTCCTGGTACAGCGATTCCTTTATCTGCTGCGTGGCCGCCAGTTCTTCCTTCAGATCGGCCAGTTGTCGCTTTAGATTCTTGTTGAACATTCTCGATACCCGTCGCCGAAGTGTGTATGCGCCAAGCAGCTCTTCGGCTTGGCGTTTTTTTTCTGAAGACCCGGGTATGAATTTAGACGGTTGCCAGACGAATGCTCATTGCGGCGTGCGAAGGATGCCCAAAGCCAGGGCGTCGCCGGCAAGGCGCAGCACCACCGGGCTATCCCAGACCAGCGCGTTGCCGGTGATCCCCTGAATGCCCGGATAGCTTTCACCGAGATTCCGGTCCTGCTGAAAATAGACGAGGGGCGCATCGTACTTCGTCGAGCCCAGCTCCAGCGCGCCACGCAACGGCGCACCGAATACCGATATCGGCTTGCCCCAGGCGTGCCCGTCTATGCGCTGCGATGCCTGTTCCGGGTCACGCAATCCGGTCAGTTGGTGCCACAGGTTGGCGTCGACCACCAGCGGGAACAGGCTTGAACCGGTGTCGAACATCACCTTTGGCAGCGTCTGTCCGGCGGCGCTCAGCGACAGGTACAGATGGCCGCCGTCGAGGGTCAGCGGCAGCCATTCGATGGCCTCGTCCAGACCAGCTGGCCAGTGCGTTTCGTCGATCAGGCAGAACCGCTCGCCCGGATAATCGATGAGCACGTGCTTGCCCAGCAGCGCAGCCAGCCCCAGCGTGGCTTCGTGGGGCTTGCTGGGGTGCTTGAACACCTGCAGCGTCGGAAGGCTGTTGCCGCCAATCTGGACGTCGTGCAGCGTCGCCGATTTGCCGTCGATGGAAAGCCGGGCGTCGGCCCAGTCGTCCTTGCTGCCGATCACTGAGTGGAACGCGCCGGTATCGAGTTGGAACTCGTGCATGGTGCCGTCGATCTGCAGCGGGACCTTGATCGCCGCGCGCGCGTGTTCACCGAGCGCCGACCAACGAAACGGCGAGCAGGGCAGGTCGGCGGCGATCTGCGGCGAATCGGCGTGGGCATTGAGAGCGACGGTCAGGCTGCAGAGCAGCGGAAGGGAAGGCAGGCTCATGCGGATTCGTCCTTGAGGGTTTCCTGATTCAGGCAATAGACATGCCTGCGCATGCACCTTACGTCATTCGCAATCGCCGCTCACAACCTATGGCGTCACTTCTCCCAATCCAGCGGGCAGCCGGTGCAGCCTTCCATGTTCACGCCCTGGAACGAGGCGTAGTGGCGGCGGGCGCCGGTGAGGGTGGCGTTTTCCAGGTTGGCTTCGCCGAACTTGGCTTCCTGCAGGTTGGCGTCGTCGAGGCGTGCGCCCTTGAGGTCGGCGCGGCTGAGCCAGGTCATTTCCAGATCGGCGGCGGTGAGGTTGGCGTCGTGCAGGCGGGCGCCGGAGAGGCGGGCGAACTCCAGGTAGGCGCCGGTGAGGTCGGCGCCCTTGAATTGCGCGCCCTGGGCGAACATGCCCCAGGCCTGGATGGCGAGCAGGCGTGCGCCGCTGAGGTCGGCCACGCGCAGGTTGGCCTGTTGCAGGCTGGCGCGGCTGAGGTTGGCACCGACCAGTCTGGTTTTTTCCAAGTTGGCCAGGTCGAGGTTGGCGTGGCGCAGGTCGGCGCCGCTGAGATCGGCGCCGGCGAGGTTGATCCGCCGCAGGTCGAGGTTGCTCAGGTCGGCCTTGCGCAGGTCGGCGCCGGGGCACTGGCTTTGCGCTTCGAGGCGGCAGCCGTTGATCACCGGCACGCCGTCATCGGTTGCGGCGGCGTGGGCTAGGGGCAGGTTCAGGGCTAGCAGCAACGGCAGGTAATTCATGGCGGTATTCCCGTAGGGTGCGCCTTGCGCACCGTGGAATTCAATTGGCGAGTGGTGCGCGCGGCGCACCCTNNCCCTACGTCAGGCGGGAAGGCGCACCCGGACACGGGTGCGCCGCGTTCGCTCAGCGGCTGGCGGTCTTGTTGTCCCAGCTCGGCAGTTTGAACACCCAGAAGGAGCCGCCCTGGGCGACCGGCTTGGTCAGTTCGGCCATGTCGCCGCCCCACAGCGGTACCGCGCCGCCGTAGCCGACGGTCACGCCGATGTACTGCTCGCCGTCCTGCTCCCAGGTGATCGGCGGGGAGACGATTCCCGAGCCGGTCTGGAACTTCCACAGTTCCTTGCCGGTTTTCGCGTCGAAGGCCTTGAAGAAGCCGTCGCCGGTGCCGGTGAACACCAGGTTGCCCTTTGTCGCCAGCACGCCGGCCCACAGCGGCAGGTGCTCGTTGTGCTCCCAGACCACCTTGCCGGTGGTGGGGTCCATGGCGCGCAGGCTGCCGACGTGGTCGTCGTACATGCGCTTGATGCGGAAGCCCATGCCGAGGTACGCCGAGCCCTTCTTGTAGCTGACTTCCTCGGTCCAGTAGTCCTCCTTCCAGTTGTTGGCCGGCACGTAGAACAGGCCGGTGTCCTGGCTGTAGGCCATCGGGTTCCAGTTCTTGCCGCCGAGGAAGGGCGGCGAGACTTCCACCGCCTTGCCGTGTTTCTCGCCCGGCTCCGGCAGCGGCGGGCGCTGGCCCTCGTTCTCCACCGGGCGCCCGGTCTTCAGGTCGATGTGGCTGGCCCAGGTGATGTTGTCGACGAAGGGGAAGGCGTTCTGCAGCTTGCCGTTGTTGCGATCCACCACGTAGAAGAAGCCGTTGCGGTCGGCGTGGGCGGTGGCTTTCACCGTCTTGCCGTCCTTGCCCTTGTAGTCGAACAGCACCAGTTCGTTGTTGCCGGAGAAGTCCCAGGCGTCGTTCGGCGTGTGCTGGTAGAACCACTTCACTTCGCCGGTGCTCGGGTCCACGCCGACCTGGCCGGAGGTGTACAGGCTGTCGTACTCGTGCGGATTGCCGCCCTTGGGCGTGCGCGCCCAGGTGTTCCACGGGCCAGGGTTGCCGGCGCCGACGATGAGGGTGTTGGTTTCGGCATCGAAGCTGGCGCTCTGCCAGGGGGCGCCGCCGCCGTGGCTCCAGGCCTCGACCTTGCCGGTCGGCGAGTTCTTGTCGTCCGGCCAGGACGGCGCCTTGACGTCGCCGGTCGGGGTGCTGTCCTTGCCGTTCAGGCGGCCCATGTGGCCTTCGACGAAGGGGCGCATCCACACCTCTTCGCCGGTGTCCGGGTCGCGGGCGTAGAGCTGGCCGACCACGCCGAATTCGTCGCCCGAGCTGCCGTGGATCAGCAGGGTCTTGCCGGTCACCTTGTCCTTGATGAGAGTCGGCGCGCCGGTCATGGTGTAGCCGGCGGTGTGGTCGCCGAACTTCTTGTTCCATACCACCTTGCCGGTGTCCTTGTTCAGCGCCACCAGGCGCCCATCGAGGGTGCCGAAGTAGATCTTGTCGCCGTAGATGGCGGCGCCGCGGTTGACCACGTCGCAGCACGGACGGATGTCGTCGGGCAAGCGGTGGTTGTAGACCCACAGGCGCTTGCCGGTCTTCGCCTCGAGGGCGAACACCCGCGAATAGGAGCCGGTGACGTACACCACGCCGTCGCGGACGATGGCCTGGGATTCCTGGCCGCGCTGCTTCTCGTCGCCGAAGGAGTAGGACCAGGCCGGGGTCAGCTTGAATACGTTCTGGTCGTTTACCTGGGCCAGCGGGCTCCAGCGCTGGGCGTTGGTGCCCAGGCCGTACTGCAGCACGTCGCCGGTGCTCAGGTGGTCGTTGGCGATGTCTTCCCAGGTCACGTTGCCGGCGAGGGCGGTGCCACCAGCGGCGAGGCCGCCGGCGAGGATCAGGCCCCGGATGGCCAGGGCGAGGGGTAACGTTCTTGTTGTCATGGTTGCGATTCCCGTGGTCGATGAGGACCAGCGCGCCGGTGGCGTTCTGGCGCATCGATAGTGGAAGTCGCGGCTTTCGCCGGATACGGAAAAGCTCCCGCGATCACCGGGAAAACTTCCCACTCCGGGGGTGACTTGGACTTGCTGCGAACGCCCCCCGGCCAGGCGTCCGCGCGGCCCGCTACCAAGGGAGTAGTACGCAACCACCAAAGCAGCATTCGGCGCTCGGGGCCGCCTCCTTACCATCTCTTCACTGCGCTCGACCGCAGCGCGTTTGCCTTGCACAGCATCTCGAAAAGGATGGAAGTATGAATAACAAGACAACCTTGCGTGGCCTGATTCTGGCTGCCGGGCTCGGCCTCGCCGGCCTGGCCTTCGCCCACGGCGACGTGGTCCCGCAAGCGGTGAACACCGACGGCCTGGAGCCGCTGGGCAAGGACTGGGTCGACGAAAACCCCTATCGCCCGCCCTACGCCAACAACGCTCTGGCGGTGGAAATCGGCGCCTCCGCCTATAACCAGAACTGCGCGCGCTGCCACGGCCTGGAAGCCAAGTCCGGCGGTATCGCGCCCGACCTGCGCCTGCTCGAGCCGGGTCTCGAGGGTGACGAGTGGTTCAAGGAGCGGGTGATCAACGGCGCGGTGCGCGACGGCGCCGTGTACATGCCGAAGATGGCCGAGTTCATCAGCCAGGAAGGCCTCTGGGCGATCCGCAGCTACCTGGAAAGCGTCCACGTCGAAGAGTGATCGCCATGCGCCTGCTGCTCCTGCTCTGCTGGTTGCTGTGCGTGCCGATGGCGCAGGCGCAGGTGCGTCCGTTCGACGACATCCTCGCCTCCGGCGTGCTCAAGGTCGCCGTCTACGAGAACTTCCCGCCGTACAGCTTCCAGCAGGACGGCCAGGCCCGCGGGGTCGATGTCGAGCTCGCCGCGCGCCTCGCCGAAGGCCTCGGGCTGAAGCTCGAGCTGCTCTGGGTTACGCCGGGCGAGAAGCTCGACGACGACCTGCGCAACTTCGTCTGGAAGGGGCATTACCTGCGTCCCGGCGTGCTCGCCGACCTGATGCTGCGGGTACCCTACGACCGCGAGTTCGCCAACCGCCGCAACGATGTCGGCGAGCTGGCCAACGAGCAGGTGGTGATGTTCGGCCCCTACCAGCGCGAACGCTGGCAGGTGGTGCATGACACCCGCCGGCTGCCGCAGGTGGACACCGTCGCGGTGTTCCGCGAACACCGCATCGGCGTCGAACTGGACAGCGTGCCGTCGTTCTATCTCAGCTCGGTGCTCAACGGTCAGCTGCGCGCGAAGACCGAGCATTACCCGAGCACCGCGGCGGCCTTCGCGGCGATGCGCGAGGGCAAAGTGGATGCGGTGATGGCCCTGCGCGGCGAGCTGGACTGGCTGCAGCACGGCGCCGCCGATGCGCAATTGCGCCACGCCGACAACGCCTACCCGAACCTTGGCCAGCCGGCCTGGGACATCGGCATGGCGGTACACGAGAGCAACCGCCAACTGGCCAACGCGGTGGATGGCCAGCTGGAACAACTGATCGAAAGCGGCGCGCTGAAAAAGCTCTATGCCGGCTACGGACTGCGTTACGAACTGCCGGGGTTGTATCAGGACGTTCGGTGAGATTGGTGCGCACGGCGCACCCTACGGTCGCTGCTCCCCGTAGGGTGCGCCGGACGTTTCATCGGCAGCGGCGCGCTGGAAAAGCTCTACGCCGGCTACGGACTGCGTTACGAACTGCCCGGGTTGTATCAGGACGTTCGGTGAGATTGGTGCGCACGGCGCACCCTACGGCCGCTGTGCCCTCACGTAGGGTGCGCCGCCCGCACCGAGGCGGCTGGATGCGTACGCATCGCCGGACGTTTCATCCGCGAATGCTCCACGGGAGGACCATGCACCGACGATCCGTACTGCTGGGCCTGCTCGGTCTGCCGCTGCTGGCGTCGGCGGTGGAGGGCGATCCGCTGCCGTCGGTGATGTGGGATTACCACCACCAGCGCCTGCTCAAGGGCGAGCCCTTC
>DIEE01000088.1:8316-8449 GCA_002418465.1 Pseudomonas sp. UBA5782
GGCCGAGCTGAACCCGATCCCACTGGTGTTCAGCCTGCAACCGAGCGCCGAGCTGGTGCCGCTGCTGGCCATCCGCATCCGCGTCGAGCAGGCCACGCCGATCCGCGCCGCGCTGCTCGGCGAGGACGGCGTG
>DIEE01000027.1:0-256 GCA_002418465.1 Pseudomonas sp. UBA5782
CGAACAGCACCTAGGCCAGTTGGGTGAGCCGTTCTTCCGCGCGCCCGGCCAGGCGGCGGCTGGTCACGGCCTCGGGCTGGCCATCGCGCGGCGCGCGGCGGAACGGCATGGCGGCAGCCTGCAGCTGGCCAACCATCCGCAGGGCGGCTTCGTCGCCAGCCTGGAACTGCCGCTCAAAGGCTGAGCGGCGGGCTAGCCGCGCCAGTCCGTGACGAAATCCGCCGGATCGAGTTGCGGCGGCGTACGCGGCTCGCCC
>DIEE01000027.1:451-2622 GCA_002418465.1 Pseudomonas sp. UBA5782
CCTTCGGATGCGCCTGCAGGCGGGCGATCACCACCACCAGCCAGGGCGCGCGCAGCGGCATCGCGCGGGCCTTGGCCAGGGCCTTGTAGAGCACCGCCGGCTCGGCTTCGGCCTGTTTCTCGGCGACCGCGCGGGCGAACAGTTCGCCGAGTGCGTCACGCGCGCCGCCCTCCACGCTGAGGAAACGCCAGGGCCGCAGCTGGCCGTGATCCGGCGCGCGCAGGGCGGCACGGAAGATCGCCTCGCGCTGCGCCGCATCCGGTGCGGGTTCCTCCAGCCGGGTCACGGAAACACGCTTGAGCAGAGCGTCCAGAGCCTCCATCGGGCCACCTCCTGAGTACTGAATGAGCGACCATTCTAGAGGCCGCCGGCCGGCCGTGGGGAAAAGCCGCTGACCGAACCGGCGCCGAATACGGGCGGCAGTGCCAGTTCCGAGCGTCCGCCAGCACCGCCAGACTGCGGTTTACAGCGCCGGGAGCGCGGGTAGAATGGCGCCCCTTGCCTCCCAGATCCGAGTCGTTTCCATGGCCCTGCCGACCCTGCGCATGATCGGTTTCATTCTCGGCATCTTTCTCATCACCCTGGCAATCGGCATGGTCGTGCCAATGCTGACGCTGCTCGCCTACGACCGCAGCGACGACCTGCATTCGTTCCTCTGGGCCAGCCTGCTCACCTTCGCCACCGGTCTGCTGCTGGTACTGCCGGGGCGTCCGGACAACGTTCAGCTGCGCCCGCGCGACATGTACTTCCTGACCACCTGCAGCTGGCTGACGGTGTGCTGCTTCGCCGCCCTGCCGCTGTTCTTCATCCAGCACATCAGCTACACCGACGCCTTCTTCGAGAGCATGTCCGGGGTGACAGCCACCGGCTCCACGGTACTCAGCGGGCTGGACAGCATGTCGCCGGGCATCCTCATCTGGCGCTCACTGCTGCACTGGCTGGGCGGCATCGGCTTCATCGGCATGGCGGTGGCGATCCTGCCGCTGCTGCGCGTCGGTGGCATGCGCCTGTTCCAGACCGAGTCCTCGGACTGGTCGGAGAAGGTCATGCCGCGCTCGCACATGGTCGCCAAGTACATCCTGGTGATCTACCTGGGCTTCACCCTGCTCGGCAGCCTGGCGTTCTGGCTGGCCGGGATGAGCCTGTTCGATGCGGTGAACCACGCGATGTCGGCGATATCCACCGGTGGTTTCTCCACCTCCGACCTGTCCCTGGCGAAGTGGCAGCAGCCGGCGGTGCACTGGGTCGCGGTGGTGATGATGATCCTCGGCAGCCTGCCCTTCACGCTCTACGTGTCGACCCTGCGCGGCAACCGCCGGGCGCTGTGGAAGGACCACCAGGTGCGCGGTCTGATCGGCCTGCTGCTGGTCACCTGGATCGGCTTCAGCCTCTGGTACCAGATGCACTCGGGACTGGCCTGGCTCGACACCTTCCGCATCGTCGCGCTGAACGTCACCTCGGTGGTGACCACCACCGGTTTCGCCCTCGGCGACTACACGCTGTGGGGCAGCTTCTCGATCATGCTGTTCTTCTACCTGGGCTTCATCGGCGGCTGCTCCGGTTCGACCGCCGGCGGGCTGAAGATCTTCCGCTTCCAGGTCGCCTGGGTGCTGCTGCGCGCCAACCTGCAGCAACTGGTGCACCCGCGCGCGGTGATCCGCCAGCAGTACAACGGGCACAACCTCGACGACGAGATCGTCCGTTCGATCATCACCTTCTCGTTCTTCTTCACCATCACCATCGCGGTGATCGCCCTTGGCCTGACCCTCACCGGGCTGGACTGGATCACCGCGCTGACCGGCGCCGCCAGCACCGTCTGCGGCGTGGGGCCGGGGATGGGCCACATCATCGGCCCGGCCGGCAACTTCTCCAGCCTGCCGGACGCGGCGAAATGGATGCTCTCGTTCGGCATGCTGCTCGGCCGCCTGGAGATCATCACCGTGCTGGTGCTGCTGACTCCGGCCTTCTGGCGGCACTGATCCGCCTCGCCGTTCAGTGGCTCTCCAGCGCCGCGCGGTACTCGCCCGGCGTGCTGCCGAACCAGCGGCGGAAGGCGCGGAAGAAGTTGCTCGGGTCGGAGAAGCCCAGCAGGTAGGCGATTTCCAGCAGGGTCAGGTTGGGCTGCGCCAGGTACTGCTCGGCGAGCTCGCGGCGGGTGTCGTCGAGCAGTT
>DIEE01000194.1:0-15061 GCA_002418465.1 Pseudomonas sp. UBA5782
CCGGGGGGCGGGCCGGGCAGGGCGGCGGCGCGAACTCCGCTGCCGCCGCGCCGCTGAGCTGGAACGCCGCGCTGGCCGAGGCCTCGCTCGCGCACAGCCGCGACATGGCTAACGGCAACTTCTTCTCGCACCGTGGCAGCGACGGCAGCCAGGCCGACGAGCGCGCGCTGCGCAGCGGCTACACCTGGAGCGCGCTGGGCGAGAACATCGCCGCCGGCGACGACTCGCCGGAGGCCATCGTCAACGGCTGGCTGGCAAGCCCGGCGCACTGCGCCAACATCATGAATCCTGCCTTCAGCGAAATGGGCGCCGCCTACGCCGTCGATCCGCGCAGCGATGCCGGCATCTACTGGACCCAGGTGTTCGGCGCCCCCTAGGGTAGAAAACCGCGAGGTGTTTTCCACCGGTCGCAGGCTTGGCCTGGCTGCACCGCGCCTGCCTCCAAACCCGCGCGCTCTGCGGACCGGAGCGAGTGCCGTCGAAGTGCCATTAGTTCACCTGTCCTATAGGACGGCGCGCGTGCCTGCCTTAGCGTGGGCTGGTCGCCGCACCCACGCGGCCCTGACTACAAGAAGGATTCGGTATGAAAAGCCTTGCGAAAACCCTGTTCGTCGGCCTGTCCCTGACTGCGTTCAGCGTGGCCGTGATCCCCGCCCAGGCCAACAGCGCGCGCTCGCCGCTGACCGTGGAAATGCGCAGCGATACGCCGCTGGCGCTCGCGGATACGACGCTTTCCGCACCGGCTCCGGCGGTGTTCGCCTCGGCGGATGCGTCATCCACGACGACCAAGGCGGGCACGCAACTGGCCTCCTTCAACACCAGCTGCGCCGATCCGTCGCCGTGGTACACCTTCAGCGGCTGGGAAGCGCTGACCTGCGTGTTCTCCGGACAGTGGTGACAGGCGCGCGCTGAGCGGCTTGTTTCCCTCTTCCTCCGGGAGAGGCCGGGGTGAGGGGCTGGAAGAAATCCAAAGCCCCTCATTCGCCCTTCGGGCACCTTCTCCTGGATGGAGAAGGGCGTCTCAGACCGGCTTGTGGCGGATGGTCTTGAGCAGGTCTTCCGGGCTGATCTGGCCGACCACGTTGCGGTTGGCGCCCGGTAGCGGCAGGTCGAGGATGTGCCCCTTCATCTTGCCGATCACGTGCATCTCGCACGGCTTGCAGTCGAACTTCAGGGTCAGCACTTCGTCCTGATGCACCAGTTGCATCGGCGCGACCTTGGTGCGCACGCCGGTGACGCCCTTGGCCTGCTTCGGGCACAGGTTGAAGGAGAAGCGCAGGCAGTGCTTGGTGATCATCACCGGNNATCGATCAGCTGCACGCCGTAGCGGTGGTAGAAGTCCCGCGCCTTCTGGTTGTAGACGTTGGCGAGGAACGACAGGTGCGCCTCCGGATACACCGGCGGCGGCGTGCTCACCGCCTTGCGTCCGCCGCGTGGATGCAGGGCGACGCGGGCCGCCGTGAGCGCCTCGATGGCGTCGCGGCGTAGCCCCTTGAGCTGCGAATTGGGGATGAAGAACGCCTGTGGCGCGACGATCTCCACCGCCTCGGCGTGGTAGATCGTGGTGCCCAGCTTGCCCAGCGAGTCGCGCAACTGCTCCAGCGCCTGTTCCGGCTTGTTCGCCGCGCCGAAGGGGCCGTCGAGGCCGAGCGAGACCTGCGCACCGTCCTCGCTGCTCAGCGTCAGGTCCAGGCGCGCCTCGCTCAGTTGCACCTGCCAGCGCACGGCGATGCGGCGCTCGGCGGAGGTCTTCTGCAGCGCCTGCTGCCAGTTGTGGTCGAGGTTGCGGTTGAGCGGATGGTTCGGCCGCAGCTGGCGCAGCGCGGCGGGCATCTCGTTGGGCTCGACTCGGTAATGCCAGCGCGGCGCGCCGTCTTGCTCGAACGTGTCCAACTGCTCGACCACGCTGGCGCGGAAGCCCACCACCTCGCGCTTGACCAGCACGTTGAGGCCGTCGCCGTTGGACAGCTGCTCGGCGGTGCTGGCGATCATGTCGCGCTTGCCGACCTTGAGCACCTCGCCCACCGCCAGCCCGGTGAAGGTCGGCGAATCGAAGGCGCCGATGTCCACCTTGCGCTCGCTGACGAAGTAGTCGGTGCTGCCGCGGTGGAAGGTCTTGTCCGGATCGGGCAGGAAGAAGTGCTCGGTGCGTCCGCTGGACGCCCGCGCCAGTTCCGGTCGCTCGCCGAGCAGCGCGTCCAGCTGCTGGCGGTAGTAGGCGGTGATGTTCTTCACGTAGCCGACATCCTTGTAGCGCCCCTCGATCTTGAACGAGCGCACGCCGGCATCCACCAGCGCGCCGAGGTTGGCGCTCTGGTTGTTGTCCTTCATCGACAGCAGGTGCTTTTCGAAGGCGACCACGCGGCCCTGGTCGTCCTTCAGCGTGTAGGGCAGGCGGCAGGCCTGCGAGCAGTCGCCACGGTTGGCGCTGCGCCCGGTCTGCGCGTGGGAGATGTTGCACTGCCCGGAGAACGCCACGCAGAGCGCGCCGTGGATGAAGAACTCGATGGCCGAATCCACCGCATCGGCCATCGCGCGGATTTCCTGCAGGTTCAGCTCGCGGGCCAGCACCAGCTGCGAGAAACCGGCCCGGGACAGGAATTTCGCCCGTTCCAGGGTGCGGATGTCGGTCTGCGTGCTGGCGTGCAGCTCGATCGGCGGGATGTCCAGCTCCAGCACGCCCATGTCTTGCACGATCAGCGCATCGACGCCGGCATCGTAGAGCTGGTGGATCAGCGCGCGCGCCGGTTCCAGCTCGTCGTCGTGCAGGATGGTGTTGATGGTGACGAACACGCGGGCGTGGAACAGGTGGGCGAATTCCACCAGCGCGGCGATATCCGCGACGCTGTTCTCGGCATTGTGCCGCGCACCGAAACTCGGTCCGCCGATGTACACCGCGTCGGCGCCATGCAGGATGGCCTCACGGGCGATACCCGCGTCACGGGCAGGGCTGAGCAGTTCCAGGTGATGCTTGGGCAAGGACATGGCTTTTTCTTTTATCAGGCGTGGCACGGTGGCGCGCATTTTAGCCGGGCGACGGCAGCTTGGGGATGTTGCGTGACGGGAGGGGCCGCACCCACTCCGAAAGCAACCCGTAGGGTGCGCCACGCGCACCGGTGACTATCGGAAAAATGCATCGGTGCGCATGGCGCACCCTACGGTTGCCGGTCGTGACGGGAGGGCGCGTGGGGTGTTGTACGCCAGGAGAGCATCGCCGTAGGGTGCGCCGCGCGCACCTGCTGGGCACACGAACATGCATCGGTGCGCGGGGCGCACCCTACGGTCGCTGGCAGTGACGGAGGCTGGGCTTCGTGTAGCACGCACTTTCCGTAGGGTGCGCCGCGCGCACCGAGTTCCACCGGGCTATGCGCCAAGGCCCGGGCGGCTCAATGCAGGCGCCGTGCGCCGAGGCGATTCTCGACCAGCGCTTCGGCCTGCCGGGCCATTTGGTCCAGCAGGCGGTCGCGCTGCTTCTCGGCGTCGCCCATGGCCTTCTTGCCGTGCTGCTGCACCAGGTAGGCGTGGATCTGCCTGACCTCCTTGCTCTGGAAGATCGGCGCCAGGTCCTGCACCGCCAGCAGGCCGTCCGACGCATGGTTCCAGGCGTTCATCAGCACCTGCGGGCCGCGCGCCGCCAGCACCTGGAAGCCCATGGCCTCGAACACCGGCACCTTGCCCGCCGCGCAAGCCAACTCGGCATGCGGATGCCGCGCGCTCATGTGCTGCAGCATCGCCCGGGCGATTCCGCGCCGGCGATGGCTTGCCTGCACCGCCATGTAGACCAGCGTGCAGGCCTGCGGATCATCCTTGGCCGGCAGGTAGAGGGCGAAGCCCAGCACTTGCGACGGGTCCTCGTCATCCAGCGCCAGGATCAGTCGGGGGCTGGCGTCCTGCGCGGCGTCCATCGCCTGTAGGTAGAGGTGGACCTCGTAGCCGATCACGTACTGGTAGAGCTGGAACAGCGGATTGCTCGGCGTCAGCGACACCGGGCTGATGTCGCTGAAGTAGTCCACCACCATCTGCAGAACCTGGCTCTTCAGCGATTCCGGCGGCGGGTTGTCCAGGTGTACGAGGGTGAACATCGGCGAGCGGGCTCCGGGCGGGCGAGGGCGGGTGAGCGCGGCATTGTAGCGGCTGGGCGATGCCGCGTTCCCCCGTTTGGAACAGGACGGTCAGCGAGCGTGCGGCCCGGGCCGATCCAGATACAAGAGCGTGTGCTGCTCGAACCTGCCGAACAACCGCACCGCGTCATGCATCGCCAGCCACCATTCGCCCTGCCAGCCGAGTACGTCGAGCGCTCCGCATTCGGTTTCCAGGTGATTGCGCCGGGGCAAGGTACTCGCCCCGAACAACTGCGGTAACAGGCTTCGTCTCAGCCAGTCGGCGAAACGTTCCGCGTTCGGCTCGTTGCTGTCGATGATCAGGCGATAGACGTTTTCGAGGTCGATCAGGCTCTGCGGGGTTTCGTCGTTGCCGAAGTTGATTCCCTCGGGCCGGCAGTAGCGGTGTACGGCCGCGATTTCATCCGGGTAGCCAAGCAACAGCGCTACTTCGCGTCCGTGGAACCAGATCTGGCCATCATCGGTTCGTTGCAGATCGATGGAATGGCCTTCGAAGAGAAGTCGAATGGGGATAGGCATTTCCGTTTACCTCTGGCTGCTTTCTTAGGGCATTAAATTGGGTGCCGGGAGCTAAGAAACCCACCAGAGACGGGCCGGACGTATTTCCCTTTCAGGTCTTGTATTAGCCCACTCCCGACATTGCGAGTCCTTTTCTGCGTGCGTGGCTAGGCCGTTAGCGCAAAAAAGCCGCATTGCTTTCGGGTGCGGGTGTCCGCTCTGGAGGCGTTTCTTAGGCGCCGGGCACGAGGGTAGGAGTTTGGCAGGGGAGGGTCAAGGTCAGGCTTGATATGAACCGAATAGGGTGGAAAACCGCGAAGCGTTTTCCACGCGACGGGTTGTATATCGAGCAGTCCTCCTGCGGGTAATGCAGATCGCCGCGCCGGCGCTGGGCTATTATGCGCGCCCTCATCCCGCCTGAATCCAGACCCTCATGCCCGGCAACGCGCTCTATACCGATCTGTCGGGTTACTACGATCTGATGTGCGCCGATATCGACTATCGCGCGCAGAGCCACTGCGTCCACCGCCTGCAGCAACTGTTCGGCAACGGCGGCAAACGCCACCTCGACCTGGCCTGCGGAACCGGGCCACACGTCCGCCACTTCATCGACGCCGGCTACCAGAGCGCCGGCCTCGACATCAACCCGCCGATGCTGGATCGCGCTGCCCAGCGTTGCCCGGAGGCCCGCTTCTCCCTGCAGGACATGTGCGGGTTCAGCGTGAGCGAGCCGGTCGACCTGATCACCTGCTTCCTCTATTCGATCCACTACAGCGGGAGCATCGAGCGGCTAAAGGCCTGCATCGCCCATGTGCATGACGCGCTGGAAACCGGCGGGGTGTTCTGCTTCAACGCCGTCGACAAACGGATGATCGACAACGCCTCCTTCGTCTCCCACAGCGCCCGCCACGCCGACGGCCTGTTCGGCTTCAGCTCCGGCTGGCACTACGGCGGCGAGGGCGAGCGGCAGTCGCTGAGGCTGCGCATCGAGCGCACGGTGGCCGGCGAAACCCAGGTCTGGAACGACGAACACCCGATGGTGGCGGTGAGTTTCACCGAGTTGCAGGCGCTGCTGGCGCCGTACTTCGAGGTGCATGTGCTGGAGCATGACTACGAGAAGCTGATTCCCTGGGACGCGGCGTCGGGGAATGCGCTGTTCGCCTGCGTGAAGGTCTGAGCCCGTAGGGTGCGCCGCGCGCACCGCAACCACCGAGCCGGCCTCCATGGTGCGCATGGCGCACCCTACCGTCCCGTAGGGTGGAAATGGCGAAGCCTTTTCCACCGAGTGGCGATCCACCGGGTGGCTGCCCACGCTCCCGTCCGAATCCGAACGCCTATTCCCCCCAATGCCCCGTTCCGCCCTCACCGTTATCGCCCGCCCAATTCAGCGGATAAATCCCGTCCCGAACCGCCCGATGAAAACTCGAATATGGCCAATCGAGCACGTGGGCAACGTGCCCATGTTTCACCGGGTTGAAATGGATGTAATCGACGTGGCGTTGGTAATCGAGGTCATCGCGGATCAGGTGTTCCCAATAACGCCGTTGCCAGATGCCGCGTTCGCCGCGGGCCAGTTGGACCGGGGAGAGCGGCTCGGTTGCATCGAGCCCGCGGGAAAACAACTGCTTGATCACCTTCCAGCGCCGTGCGAAATCGGCGTCGTCCTCGGGCAGCGTCCATAGGCAATGCATGTGTTCGGGCAGCACGACCCAGGCGTCGATATGGAAGGGATGGCGGGCTTTGGTTATCCGAACCGTTTCCCGCAGCAGCGCGATGTGGCGCGTCAGCAGATCGCCTTTGCGATTACGCAGGTTGACGGTGAAGAAGTACGTAGCGCCGGGAACCCGGGCGCGGCGGTAGCGGGACATGGCGGCTCATCCGTGAGCAGGGTGTGGTCTGGGGCCGTGAAACGGTGGACAGGTGAAGCGTTGTCCACCCTACCGCCGCCGACACCCTCACGTCTGCCAACCGTAGGGTGGAAATGGCGAAGCCTTTTCCACGCGGTGAGGTGTCCGGGCTACCTCGCTTGTTATTTTCGGGGCGAGTTTTCATGGTGGTATAGAGCGTAGTAAGCCTTTGAAGTAAGAGTAATGTTTTTTCTTCTGTTGTCGTCTTCGTCGCTGGTTATTTCGATAAGGCCTAGCCTGGAAAGTTCTCTAATTGCCGCGCTGAAGTTTGACTGCTGTGTATATCCGAACCTTTCGTGCTCGCTTGAGGCGAAGCTTCCCGTGGATTTTGCACTAACTAAGATGCTCCATGATTTTTTCGTGGAGTATCTCTGCGTCAGTTCGTGTGCTTCTTTAGAATCCTCCGATAACCAGTTGGAGAATTTTTCATCCTTTTCGATTTCGGATTTAGGGTTTTCATCGGAAGAGTCCATAATTTCTTCATTGTAAGAATCAACTTTTCCTAAGAGGTCGCGTAAGTTCTTGTTGAGTATAGAGTGGAGTGTTTTGAAATTTTCAGGGTTAAATGGCAAATAGGCTTCTGCAGAGTCTCGATGGTAGGCTTTTATCCTGCTTTCAAGTATCTCGTCGGATTTTGTTACAGGTATATTTTCTACTTGAAGTGTTCTCTGTAGATACCCGGTTAGGCGTGTTGATGCTGTGGCTGCAATTACGCCGTTCGCCCCGCAGAGAACCCATTTAATTCCGGTTTTGTTAAGTACTTTGTCGCGAAGATTTTCAAGTATGTCGCGAATTGTTTTGCTGGTTTTTAATAGTTCAAGATTGTCGATAATTATAACGACACCACCTTTATTGGTAGTGGATTCGCCAAATAATTCGTCGAGCCATGATTGAATTAGTGAGTTAAATCCTGCCTCTGTAAATGTCGGAGATTCATTTGGTATTGAATTGTTTGATATCCCGATAGGTCCAAGTGTGCCGCCAATGCTAGTTATTGTAGGGCTGTTTAGTAAGCTCTCAATTTTTTTAAAGCTATCAAGCTTGTAGTTTACTAGATGCTTTGCTAGCTCACTTTGCTTGGCTATTATGGATTCCGCAATAATTTGATATGTTTCGCGACAGAAATTTTCTGTGGTCGTTTTTTCTTCAATTTGAATTGTTCGGGTGGCAGGTATTAAGAGGGTTCCAGAGGGGGCTTTAAGGTATTCTCTATATATTTTGTAAGTGGCGACATTAATCAGGCTTGTCTTGCCTGATCCTATTTCTCCATCGACAACGGTCCATTTGTCAGTTTTCTTTAGTAGTGTTGATAGTCGCTGGATTTCTTGATCTCGTCCAATTAATAAATTCTCGTCGCGACTGTTCGCTCCAAGCGGTATTGCTTTAAATGGCGAGTCAGTAAAACCCCAGCTTTGATATGTTCCGCTCACTTTAAATTCTCCAAAAAAACCCCGCACAAGGCGGGGTTTTGTCTTTCTTCGCTACCCCGAAAATCCGTATCAGGTTGAAGCGTTTTATGGTGTTCTAATGGTTCGACCCGGAATCAATCCCAGCTCAACGCCCCGCCCGTCTGATACTCAATAACCCGCGTCTCGAAGAAGTTCTTCTCCTTCTTCAGGTCCATGATTTCGCTCATCCACGGGAACGGGTTGGTGGTGCCTGGGTATTCTTCTTTCAGGCCGATCTGCGAGAGGCGGCGGTTGGCGATGAATTTGAGGTAGTCCTCCATCATCGCGGCGTTCATGCCGAGTACGCCGCGGGGCATGGTGTCGCGTGCGTATTCGATTTCCAGCTGGGTGCCTTGCAGCAGCATCTGGCGGGCTTCGTCCTTCATGGCGTCGTCCCACAGGTGCGGGTTCTCGATCTTGATCTGGTTGATCATGTCGATGCCGAAGTTCAGGTGCATGGATTCGTCGCGCAGGATGTACTGGAACTGCTCGGCGGTGCCGGTCATCTTGTTGCGGCGGCCCATGGAGAGGATCTGGGTGAAGCCGCAGTAGAAGAAGATGCCTTCGAGTACGCAGTAGTAGGCGATCAGGTTCTTGAGGAACTGCTTGTCGGTCTCGACGGTGCCGGTTTCGAACTTCGGATCGGAGATCGAGCGGGTGTACTTGAGGCCCCAGGCGGCTTTCTTCGCGACCGACGGAATCTCGTGGTACATGTTGAAGATCTCGCCTTCATCCATGCCCAGCGATTCGATGCAGTACTGGTAGGCGTGGGTGTGGATTGCCTCTTCGAAGGCCTGGCGCAGGATGTACTGGCGGCACTCGGGGTTGGTGATCAGGCGGTAGGTGGCCAGCACCAGGTTGTTCGCCACCAGCGAGTCGGCGGTGGAGAAGAAGCCCAGGTTGCGCATGACGATGCGGCGCTCGTCCTCGGTCAGGCCGTCCTGGCTTTTCCACAGGGCTATGTCCGCGTTCATGTTCACTTCCTGCGGCATCCAGTGGTTGGCGCAGCCGTCGAGGTACTTCTGCCAGGCCCAGTCGTACTTGAAGGGGACGAGCTGGTTGAGGTCGGCGCGGCAGTTGATCATGCGCTTCTCGTCGACCTGGACGCGGGCGGCGGAGCCTTCGAGGTCGGTGAGGCCTTCGACGATGTCCAGCTCGTCCAGCGCGGCCTTGGCCCGCGCGACGGCTTCGGAATCCTCAGCGCTGACGGCGCGCGCTTCGCTCGCGGCGGCGTCGCCCACGCTGTCGAGTTTCTCCAGGCTCATGTCGGCACCGGCCTGTTGCGGTGCGATGGCCTTGGCGGCGCCTTCTTCGGGTTTGTCGAATTCGTCCCAGCTCAGCATGGCAGTTTCTCCTGCTTGGACCGGACTGCGCCGGTCGAAAATGTGTACTGCGTTTGGTGCACGCAAAAACTTAAAAGCGTGGGGGAGGGCGGCGGTGCCATTTTCCCTCTCCCCGGCCCCCTCCCATGAATGGGAGAGGGGGATAGAAGCGGCTCGGCGTAGTGACAGGTGCGCGAGCGGTGGAGCCTTCGGATGACTGAGGAGCTTCCCTCTCCCCAGCNNAAATGGGAGAGGGGGCATCCGGAGTCAGCGCGAAGCGGGGCGAGTGAGCGCTAGGCGCCCGGTGGGTCGGAGCCCCTGAGCGTACGTTCGTACGTGATGGGGGCCGACCTGCCGGGCAACGACGCGGGCGCCGTTCCGCTTCGTGCGTAAGCCAAACCTGATTACTGGCAGGCTTCGCAGTCCGGATTATCGATGCTGCACGCCTGCGGCACCGGTGCCGGCTTCGGCTCGGTTGCCGGGGCGGCCTGCAGGCCTTCCATCTGGCCACTGGATACGGCGTTCAGCTTGCCGGTGGTCACGGTGGATTTCTCGGTGCTGGTCGCGGCCAGGGCACGGAGGTAGTAGGTGGTTTTCAGGCCACGGTACCAGGCCATGCGGTAGGTCACGTCGAGCTTCTTGCCCGAGGCGCCGGCGATGTAGAGGTTCAGCGACTGTGCCTGGTCGATCCATTTCTGGCGGCGGCTGGCGGCGTCGACGATCCACTTGGTTTCCACTTCGAAGGCGGTGGCGTACAGGTCCTTGAGTTCCTGCGGAACGCGTTCGATCTGCTGCAGCGAGCCGTCGTAGTACTTCAGGTCGTTGATCATGACCGAGTCCCACAGGCCGCGGGCCTTGAGGTCGCGGACCAGGTACGGGTTGATCACGGTGAATTCGCCCGAGAGGTTCGATTTCACGTAGAGGTTCTGGTAGGTCGGTTCGATCGACTGCGATACGCCGGTGATGTTGGCGATGGTGGCGGTCGGTGCGATGGCCATGATGTTCGAGTTGCGGATGCCTTTCTGCACGCGGGCACGCACCGGCGCCCAGTCCAGCGACTCGGTCAGGTCGACGTCGATGTACTTCTGGCCACGCGCTTCGATGAGGATCTGCTGCGAATCCAGTGGCAGGATGCCCTTGCTCCACAGCGAACCCTGGAAGGTTTCGTAGGCGCCGCGCTCGTCGGCCAGGTCGCAGGAGGCCTGGATGGCGAAGTAGCTGATGGCTTCCATCGACTTGTCGGCGAACTCGACGGCGGCTTCGGAGGCGTACGGGATGTGCTGCAGGTACAGCGCGTCCTGGAAGCCCATGATGCCGAGGCCGACCGGGCGGTGCTTGAAGTTGGAGTTCTTCGCCTGCGGCACCGAGTAGTAGTTGATGTCGATGACGTTATCGAGCATGCGCACGGCGGTCTTCACGGTCTTCTCGACCTTGGCCAGGTCCAGCTTGCCGTCGACGATGTGGTTCACCAGGTTCACCGAACCCAGGTTGCACACGGCGATCTCGTCCTTGTTGGTGTTCAGGGTGATCTCGGTGCAGAGGTTCGAGCTGTGCACCACGCCCACGTGCTGCTGCGGGCTGCGCAGGTTGCACGGGTCCTTGAAGGTCAGCCACGGGTGGCCGGTCTCGAAGAGCATGGAGAGCATCTTGCGCCACAGGTCCTTGGCGGCGAGGGTCTTGTGCAGCTTGATCTTGCCGTAGCCGGCCATGGCTTCGTAGTACTCGTAGCGCTCCTCGAAGGCCTTGCCGGTGAGGTCGTGCAGGTCGGGCACTTCGCTGGGCGAGAACAGGGTCCACTGGCCGTCGTCGAAGACGCGCTTCATGAACAGGTCGGGAATCCAGTTCGCGGTGTTCATGTCGTGGGTGCGGCGACGGTCGTCACCGGTGTTCTTGCGCAGCTCGATGAACTCTTCGATGTCCATGTGCCAGGTTTCCAGGTAGGCACAGACCGCGCCCTTGCGCTTGCCGCCCTGGTTGACCGCAACGGCGGTGTCGTTGACCACCTTCAGGAAGGGCACGACGCCCTGGGATTTGCCGTTGGTGCCCTTGATGTAGGAGCCCAGCGCGCGTACCGGAGTCCAGTCGTTGCCCAGGCCGCCGGCGAATTTGGACAGCATGGCGTTGTCGTGGATGGCGCTGTAGATGCCCGACAGGTCGTCCGGCACGGTGGTCAGGTAGCAGCTGGAGAGCTGCGGACGCAGGGTGCCGGCGTTGAACAGGGTCGGCGTCGAGGACATGTAGTCGAACGACGAGAGCAGGTTGTAGAACTCGATGGCGCGGTCTTCGCGGTTCTTCGGTTCTTCGATGGCCAGGCCCATGGCGACGCGCATGAAGAAGATCTGCGGCAGCTCGAAGCGCACGCCATCCTTGTGGATGAAGTAGCGGTCATAGAGGGTCTGCAGACCCAGGTAGGTGAACTGCTGGTCGCGTTCGTGCTGGATCGCGGCGCCCAGCTTGGCCAGGTCGTAGGTCTTCAGTTTCGGGTCGAGCAGTTCGAACTCGACGCCCTTGTCGACGTAGGCCGGCAGCGCCTTGGCATACAGGTCGACCATTTCGTGGTGGGTGGCGCTCTCGGCGACGCCGAGGAAACCCAGGCCTTCGGCACGCAGGGTGTCCATCAGCAGGCGGGCGGTGACGTAGGAGTAGTTCGGCTCGCGCTCGACGAGGGTGCGCGCGGTCATCACCAGGGCGGTGTTGACGTCCTTCTCGGCGACGCCGTCGTAGAGGTTCTTCAGGGTCTCTTTTTCGATCAGCGCGCCATCGACTTCGGCGAGGCCTTCGCAGGCTTCGCGGACGATGGTCTGCAGGCGGCCCAGGTCCAGCGGCGAGAGGGCGCCGTCGGCCTTGGTCACGCGGATGCTCGGGTGGGCGACGGCCGGGGCGTCGGCGACGCCGCGCTTGCGCTCCTGGCTGCGGGCTTCGCGGTAGATCACGTAGTCGCGGGCGACTTTCTGCTCGCCGGCGCGCATCAGGGCCAGTTCGACCTGGTCCTGGATTTCCTCGATGTGGATGGTGCCGCCGGACGGCATGCGGCGCTTGAAGGTGGCGCTGACCTGTTCGGTCAGGCGGCGCACGGTGTCGTGGATGCGCGACGAGGCGGCGGCGGTGCCGCCTTCCACAGCGAGAAACGCCTTGGTGATGGCCACGGTGATCTTGTCGTCGGTGTAGGCGACGACGGTGCCGTTACGCTTGATCACGCGCAGTTGGCCGGGGGCGGTGGAACTCAGGTCCTGCGAGCCTTCGGCGGCTTGGGGTGCAGTGGCCTGCGGTTTCTCGTGTGGGGTGTCGATCTGCATGAGGGTCTCCACGTTTCTAATTGGTTTGGACACTTGTCGTCACGTCTGTTCACTTTTTGACCAAAAGCATTGCCCGACCGGTACAGCCCTCGGACCGGTGGAAAACGCTATCGGGACAGGAAAAAGGCGTGACTCAAGTGCCTTCCTGGCTCGTAAGTCCTTGGTCGCGGTTACGCTTGCGACCACAACCCCTAGTAGCTGCCCGGGTGGAGCGACACTACGACCGCTGGCGGCATGAGAATGCCGTTGACTCACGGTCCGGCCTTCTGATAACGGCCGAAAGGACTGCTGAAAAGCGGTTCGGTCTGCGGATGGCGAGGTTGTACAACGCTTCTTTCCGAGACCGCTTGAAATAGTGCAAGGCTTCGTTGTAAACCCAAGATGTAGTGGGTTTGTTTTGTCGGGATACAAGATAGAGCGTCAGCCGCAATAGGGCAACCGGCAATTCCTGTTGATAACCTGTGTGTGGATTGTGGGTGGAACGTGGGTAACAGGGCGCAGGCGGCGTGGTTAGCGGGCTGCACCGTTCGTCGAACCCCAGCGGTGATTTCACGCAGGCAAAAGTTTTTTTCTTCGATAACGCGACCACTACATCTTGTGTTTTGCCTCGTGGCCTGTATCGACTCTGCGGCGTTGCTACAATGCCGGCCGATCCGGTTCGCCGGGGCCTTTAGGAGTGCGTGGTGCAGCAGGACATCTTGATCGTCGAGGACGACCAGCGGCTGGCGGAGCTGACCCGCGAATACCTGGAAGGCCACGGGCTCAACGTCGCCATCGAGGCCGACGGCGCCAAGGCCGCCGCACGCATCCTGCGCGAGCGCCCGGCGCTGGTGGTGCTCGACCTGATGCTGCCGGGCGAGGACGGCCTGAGCATCTGCCGCAAGGTGCGCGGTGAATTCGACGGGCCGATCCTCATGCTCACCGCGCGCACCGACGACATGGACGAGGTGCAGGGCCTGGAAACCGGTGCCGACGATTACGTCTGCAAGCCGGTGCGCCCGCGCGTGCTGCTGGCGCGCATCCGTGCGCTGCTGCGCCGCAGCGAGGGCAGCGCCGAGCCGGCGGCGGAAAACCAGAAGCGCCTGGAGTTCGGCCCGCTGGTGATCGACAACGCCATGCGCGAGGCCTGGCTGGCCGAGCGCAGCATCGAGCTGACCAGCGCCGAATTCGACCTGCTCTGGCTGCTGGCCTTCAATGCCGGGCGCATCCTCTCGCGGGAGGAAATCTTCAACGCCCTGCGCGGCATCGAGTACGACGGCCAGGACCGCTCCATCGACGTGCGCATCTCGCGCATCCGCCCGAAGATCGGCGACGACCCGATGCATCCGCGGCTGATCAAGACGGTGCGCAGCAAGGGCTATCTGTTCGTCCGCGAGGCGGCCGAGGACATGCGCTAGGCTGAAACCAGCGCCCGGCGACGGGCATGTCCGCCACGACCCGCCACGTTCCGACAAGGGTTCCGCCATGTTTCCCACCTTCAATACCGAGCGCTTCGTACTGCGCGAGATCGAACAGCGCGACATCGACGCGGTGTTCCGCGGACTGTCCAATCCGGAGGTGATCCGCTACTACGGGGTGTCCTACCGTTCGCTGGACGAAACCCAGACGCAGATGGACTGGTACCGCGACCTGCAGGAACAGCAGAGCGGGCTCTGGTGGGGCATCGCCTTTCGCGAGGCGCCCGGCCAGCTGATCGGCGCCTGCGGTTTCAACGACTGGTCGCCGAGCCAGCGGCGCATCGAACTGGGCTACTGGCTGATGCCCGAGCACTGGCGCTGCGGGGTGATGAGCGAGTGCCTGCGGCCGATCCTGCGCCACGCCTTCGACGGCATGCGCATCCATCGCATCGAGGCGGTAGTGGAAACCGACAACCACGCCAGCCGCTGCCTGCTCGAACGCATCGGCTTCCGCCACGAAGGCACGCGGCGCGACGGCGAACTCAAGGACGAGCGCTTCCTCGACACCGAACACTACGGCCTGCTGAGTAGCGATCCGTGGTCGTGAGCCGCGCGCGGCGCGGCGCCGCGCTGAACTCGATCTTCCTGCGCATCTACGGCGGCATGCTCGCCGCCATCGTGCTGGTGGCGCTGCTCGGCGTCGCTACCGTGCACCTGGTCAACCAGGTGCGCAGCGACCAGTACCGCGAGAACCTGGCGCGCGGCACCTTTCGCCTGATGGCCGACAACCTGGCGCCGATGAGCGAGGTCGAGCGGCGCCGCTCCACCGCGCTGTGGGGGCGATTGCTGGGCATTCCGCTGGAAATCCAGCCGCTGCTCGACACCTCGCTGGACAGCCGCGAGCGCGCCCGCCTGCTGCACGGCCAGGTGCTGGTGGAGCAGACCGGGCCGCACGCGGCGAAGATCTTCAGCCTGGTCAGCGAGGCCGAGGGCGTGATGCTCACCAGCGAGGTCGGGCAGATCAGCGAGCAGCTGGCGCGCGCCACCGTCTATCTGCTGATGGACGAATTGG
>DIEE01000194.1:15077-15269 GCA_002418465.1 Pseudomonas sp. UBA5782
GCTGGACGACGCCGATCTGGACGCCGACCAGCGCCGCCGGGTCGACGAGGGCGATACGGTGATGGCGCTGGGCAAGGGCGGCGATTCGATCCGCGTGTTCGCCGGCATGGTCAACACGCCCTGGGTGCTGGAGATCGGCCCGCTTTACCAGATGAATCCCTATCCGCCGCAGCTGCTGGTGCTGATCGGCCT
>DIEE01000194.1:15318-24461 GCA_002418465.1 Pseudomonas sp. UBA5782
AGCTGGAACAGCGCCTGCGCGGCCTGGAGGCAGCGGCCACGCGCATCGCCGGCGGCAACCTGGAAGCGCGCGTGCCGGCCGGTGGCGCCGATTCGGTGGGGCGCCTGGCGGCGGCGTTCAACGGCATGGCGCAGCACCCGCAGCGGCTGCTGTCGGTGCAGCGCGAGATGGTCCGCGCGGTGTCCCACGAACTGCGCACGCCGGTGGCGCGCCTGCGTTTCGGCCTGGAGATGATCGGCGACGCGGACACCGAGCAGGCGCGGCGCAAGTACATGGACGGCATGGACGGCGATATCCAGGACCTCGACCGCCTGGTCGACGAGATGCTCACCTACGCGCGCCCGGAGCAGGGCTCGCCGGCGCTTAACTTCCAGTTGCTGGACATCGATGCGCTGCTCGACCAGGTGATCGACGAGCTGGCGCCGCTGCGCCCGGAGGTGCACCTGCAGCGCGGCGACACAACGTCGCCGTACGAGGCTACCGGCCTGGTGGAGGGCGAGGCGCGCTACCTGCACCGCGCGTTGCAGAACCTGGTGAGCAACGCCCTGCGCCACGCCGAGTCGCAGGTGCGGGTGAGCGTCCGCTCGGGGCCGCAGCGTTGCCGCATAGATGTGGAGGACGACGGCCCCGGCGTTCCGGAGGAAGCCTGGGAGCGCATCTTCACGCCCTTCCTGCGCCTCGACGACAGTCGCACGCGCGCCTCGGGCGGGCATGGCCTGGGGCTCTCCATCGTTCGGCGGATCATCTACTGGCACGCCGGTCGCGCCCTGATAGGTCGCAGCCAGAGCCTCGGTGGCGCCTGTTTCAGCCTGGTCTGGCCGCGGCGCCAGGTGCAGGCGGAACGCACTACCTCGTAGTGCGTCGAGGTCAGACGGCGACCGCCACCAGGCTCAGCAGGCGCCCGTCGACCAGGGTGAACTGGCCATCCAGTTCGACGCCGACGTGCCATTCCGGCGACAGCGTCTTGAGCAGCCGCAGGCGCGCGTGGCCCTGCTCGTCCCAGCGCAGCACTTCGGCGTCCTGGAAATAGAAGTTCTTGTGCACCAGCGGATAGAGCGCCTTGTACAGGCATTCCTTGAGCGAGAAGGTCAGCGTCACCGCGAGAGAACAGTCGCCGGGGGCCAGGCGCTGCTGCTCGGCTTCGGTGAGGATTTCCGAGCACAGGCGCTGCGCGCGCACCTCGGTCAGCGGTACTTCGGCGTCCAGGCCGAGGCCGCGCCAATGCTGGCTGTCGCCGACGATGGCGGCGGCCCAGCCCTTGCTGTGAGTGATCGAGCCGCTGCTGCCGGCCGGCCATTGCGGCGCGCCGTCCTCGGCCACCGAGGGCGTCTCCGCGCGACCGCGCAGCTGCGCCAGCGCTTCGCGCGCGCACAGGCGTCCGGCGAGGAACTCGGCCTTGCGCTTGGCGATGGCGGCGAGGATGTTCGGTGGCGGGACGATGCCGCAGCGGGCGAAGTCGGCGAGTTCGAGCAGCTCGGCATCGAACGCGGCCTTCACCAGGGAAAGGCCGGGCAGCACGACGGGAAACGGCCATTCGGCAGTCAGGGTCGGGCAGCAGGCGGGAAGCCGGGGAGAGGAAGAAGTCATGCGGCTATTCTGCCGCAGCGCCGCGGCTGGCGGCGATCTATTTGCGTGGAAAGAGGCAGGCCCGCGATCGCCGCGGGCCGGTGACGGGAGTGGCTAGTCGAACACACCCTTGAGGAAGGATTTCATGTCGGCCCAGGAATTCTCGTCGGCCTCCTTCTGGTAGCCGATGTCTGGGCCGCCGTGTTCGCCATGGCTCAGGCGGTCGGCGTCGGGGTTGGTGAAGCCGTGCTTGGCGCCAGGCAGGCTGACGAAATCGTAGTCGGCGTCGGCATCGTCCATTTCCTCCTTGAACGCAGCGACCTGATCGGGAGTGACCATGCTGTCGGCCTCGCCGTGCTCGACCAGGATGCGCGCCTTTACGCTGCCCTTGGTCGCCGGGATCGCCGGCACCAACGCGCCGTGGAAGCTCACCACGCCCAGCAGCGGGACGCCCTGGCGGGCCATGTCCAGCACCACCTTGCCGCCGAAGCAGTAGCCGATCGCGGCGATCTGCTCGGCGTCGGTCTGCGGTTGCGCCTTGATCAGGTCGAGGCCGGCGAGGAAGCGTGCCTTGCTCGCCGCGGCATCCGCGCTGGCCGCCTGCATGAAGGCGAGGGCGTCCTTGGGATGCTCGGTGTTCTTGCCGCCACCGTACATGTCGATGGCCAGGGCGGCGTAGCCAAGACCGGCGAGGTCGCGCGCACGGCGCTTGGCGTAGTCGTTCAGGCCCCACCATTCATGGACCACCAGCACGCCGGGACGCGGGCCCTCGATGGCATCGTCGTAGGCGAAATAGCCGATCAGCTTGGTGCCGTCGGCGCTTTCGTAGGGGATTTCCTGGGTCTTGATGGCGGCGAAAGAGAGGCTGCTGAAGAGCATCAGCAGGCCGAGCAGGCAAGTGCGCATGGCTCAGGTTCCTTGGTTGTCGAGCGCCCAAGCCTAGGTCGAAATACCGCGCCTGTGAAGCGAAGCGGCCTGGCCGGCCTTCAGCCTTCCTGTGCGCGGTAGGCGCCCGGCGTGAGGCCGGTCCACTTCTTGAACGCGCGATGGAACGCCGACGGCTCGGAAAACCCCAGGTGCTCGGCGATCCGCTGGATCGGCAGGTCGCTGCCCAACTGGTAGATCGCCAGGTCGCGGCGCAGGTGATCCTTGAGCTCCTGGAAGCTGGTGCCTTCCTCGCGCAGGTGGCGGCGCAGCGTCTGCGGGCTCATGTGCAGCTGGCGGGCGATGCTGTCGAGGTCCGGCCAGCGCTCGCACTCGCGGCCGAGCAGGCGGCGGATGCGGCTGGTCAGGCTGTCGCCGCCATCCGGCCTGGCCAGCAGGTCGGCCGGCGAATGCAGGAGAAAGCGCTTGAGCGTGCGTTCGTCCTGCAGCAGCGGCATGGCCAGGTAGCGGGCGTTGAACAGCAGGCTGTTGTCGGCGGCCTCGAAACGATGTGCGCAGGGGAACAACAGGTCGTATTCGGCGTGGTGCGCCGGCGCCGGGTAGGCGAAGCTGACTTCGTCGAGGCGGATGCGCTGGCCGATCAGCCAGCTGCCGAGGCGATGCCAGATCACCAGCAGGCTTTCCAGCAGGAAGTGCTCGGCGTCCCAGTCGCCAGTGGCGTCCACCGACAAGCGAACCTGCTCGCCTTCGCGCTGCAGACGGATGCCCGGCGCGCCGGGGAACAGGCCATAGAAGAGAGCACCGCGCTGCAGGGCCTTTTCCAGGCTGCGGCAGTGGATGATGGCGTGGCCCATCATGGCGAAGGTGCCGCGTTTGCTCGGCTGATTGCCAAGGCCGAGGTATTCGTCGTCGAGCATTTCCCAGAGCAGTTGCAGCAGGCGGGCGAACTGCTCCGGGGCGATGCGCGCGCGCGGCTGATGCAGCAGCGCCGGCTGGATACCGGCGCCGAGCAGCAGGGCGTCGGGCGCCAGGCCGCGGCGCTCCACCCCGCGCAGGGCGGCACGGACGAAATGGCTGGAGATCGTGCGTTCGCGCAAGGCGCTTCCCTCGTTGCGGTGCGCGCCGATGGTAGAGCGCGACCGGATGCCTCACAAGCGTAGCGGCCGACCGCGCTGCGGATGGCGAAAATCCGCCATCCGGGCGGGTTGTCGCCAGGCAAAGGGCGGATTTCCGCCAGCGTAGACTCCGCGCGCTTGCTCGAATGTTTAATAACTATATGAATTTAAAAGATAAAAATATTGAACGGGAATTGGCACAGGGCTTGCGATAAGGCTGATACCCGGCGCGCCCGGGGCCAACAATCATAAAACCTCAGTCAGAGGTGTGCGCTGCTCTACGCAGTGCGACGCCCGGGAAGCTTCCATGACTCGTCAGCCCTTCTATAAAAGCCTTTACGTCCAGGTCCTGGTGGCAATCGCCATCGGCATTCTGCTCGGCCACTTCTACCCGGAAACCGGAGCGGCGATGAAGCCGCTGGGTGACGGCTTCGTCAAACTGATCAAAATGGTCATCGCCCCCATCATCTTCTGCACCGTGGTTACCGGCATCGCCGGCATGCAGAGCATGAAAGCGGTCGGCAAGACCGGCGGCATGGCGCTGCTGTACTTCGAGATCGTTTCCACCATTGCGCTGATCATCGGCCTGGTCGTGGTCAACATCGTCCAGCCGGGCGCCGGCATGCACGTCGACCCGGCCTCGCTGGACACCTCGGGCATCGCGGCCTACGCCGCTGCCGGCGAGAAGCAGAGCACCATCGACTTCCTGATGAACGTGATTCCGGGGACCGTGGTCGGCGCCTTCGCCAACGGCGACATCCTCCAGGTGCTGTTCTTCTCCGTGCTGTTCGGCTACGCCCTGCATCGCCTCGGTGAGCGCGGCCGCCCGGTGTTCGACTTCATCGAGCGCATCTCGCACATCTTCTTCAACATCATCAACGTGATCATGAAGGTCGCGCCCATCGGTGCCTTCGGCGCCATGGCCTTCACCATCGGCAAGTACGGCGTCGGTTCGCTGGTGCAACTGGGTCAGCTGATGGCCTGCTTCTACATCACCTGCCTGCTGTTCGTGCTGGTCGTGCTGGGCGCCATCGCCCGCGCCCACGGCTTCAGCATCATCAAGTTCATCAAGTACATCCGTGAAGAACTGATGATCGTGCTGGGCACCTCCTCTTCGGAATCGGCGCTGCCGCGCATGATCGCCAAGATGGAAAAACTCGGCGCCAACAAGTCCGTGGTCGGCCTGGTGATCCCCACCGGCTACTCGTTCAACCTGGACGGCACCTCCATCTACCTGACCATGGCCGCGGTGTTCATCGCCCAGGCCACCGACACGCCGATGGACATCAGCCACCAGATCACCCTGCTGATCGTGCTGCTGATCGCTTCCAAGGGCGCCGCCGGCGTCACCGGTAGCGGCTTCATCGTGCTCGCCGCCACGCTGTCCGCCGTTGGCCACCTGCCGGTTGCCGGTCTGGCGCTGATCCTCGGCATCGACCGCTTCATGTCCGAAGCCCGCGCCCTGACCAACCTGGTCGGCAACGGCGTGGCGACCATCGTCGTCGCCAAGTGGTGCAAGCAGCTGGACGAGAAAGCCCTGGACGACGAGCTGCACGGTCGCGGCACGCCGGACGAGCTGCTCGGCGAAACGCCCGACGAGAGCAAGGCGCTGCACGTCTGACCGGCCGCGTTCCCGCTCGATGAAAAAGCCCGCCACCTGGCGGGCTTTTTTTGCCTGGCGGATTGGGTCAATCGGCGCGAGCGCTGGCGTCATTGAGCGCCGCGGCCGCGCTCCTCTACGCTGCAGGCAGACCCAAAAGAACCGGAGCCAGGATGAAAGGGCCGCTGTCGTCGCTGAAGATCCTCGATTTCTCCACCCTGCTGCCGGGGCCGTTCGCCTCGCTGCTGCTGGCCGACATGGGCGCCGAGGTGCTGCGCGTGGAATCGCCCGGGCGGCTGGACCTGATGCGTGCGCTGCCGCCCCACGATGGCGACACCTCCGCCAGCCACGCTTATCTGAACCGCAACAAGCGCAGCATCGCCCTCGACCTCAAGCGACCGCAGGCGGTGGCGCTGGTCAAGCGCCTGGTGCAGGACTACGACATCGTCCTCGAGCAGTTCCGCCCCGGCGTGATGGAGCGGCTGGGCGTCGGCTACGCCGCGCTGAAGGCGGTGAATCCGGCGCTGATCTACGTGTCGATCAGCGGCTACGGGCAGACCGGGCCATACCGCGAACGCGCCGGGCACGACATCAACTACCTGGCGCTGTCCGGCCTGGCCAGCTACACCGGGCGCGCCGACAGCGGCCCGCTGCCACTGGGCATGCAGGTCGCCGATCTCGCCGGCGGCTCGCTGCACGGCGCGCTGGGCTTGCTCGCCGCGGTGATCCAACGCCAGCACAGTGGCGAAGGGCAGCAGGTCGACGTCAGCATGACCGACTGCGCCTTCGCCCTGAACGGCATGGCCGGCGCCGGCTACCTGGCCTGCGGTATCGAGCCGGGGCTGGAAAACCAGCCGCTGAACGGCGGCAGTTTCTACGACCACTACCGCACCCGTGACGGCCGCTGGTTCTCCGTCGGCAGCCTGGAGCCGGCGTTCATGCAGGCGTTCTGTGCGGCGCTGGGCCGGCCGGAGCTGGCGCCCTGCGGGTTGTCGCCGGATGCGCAGGTGCAGCAGGACCTGAAGCGCGAGATCGCCGCGGAGATCGGGCGCCGCGACTTCGCCGAGTGCAGTGCGCTGTTCGCCGCCATCGATGCCTGCGTGGAACCGGTGCTGCCGCTCCCGGAGGTGCTCGAACACCCGCAGATCAAGGCGCGCGAACTGGTGGTCGAGGTGCCGCGCGAGAATGCGCCGGCGCAACGGCAGATCGGCTGCCCGATCAAATTCTCCGGCGGCCTGCCCGAACCACGCCACATCGGCGCGGCGCTGGGCGCGCACACCGAGGAGGTGTTGCGCGAGCTGGGTTACGCTGCGGAGGAGGTAGCGGCGCTGCGCGCCAGCGGAGCGCTGGGCTAGGAAAACGCCCCCGCGTTGCGCGGAGGCGAGCCGGGTGGCCGGCTACTGCTTCCCTGCATCTTCCGGCATACGCCGGAACCAGGTGGCGAGCAGCGCGCCGGAGATGTTGTGCCAGACGCTGAACAGCGCGCTGGGCACGGCCGCCAGCGGCGAGAAATGTGCGCTGGCCAGGGCCGCGCCGAGGCCGGAATTCTGCATGCCGACCTCCAGCGACAGCGACTTGCGCTGCGCCAGCGGCAGGCCGAACAGGCGCCCGGTGAAGTAGCCGAGAAGAAAACCGAAGCTGTTGTGCAGGATCACCACCGCCATGATCAGCAGGCCGGATTCGGCGATCTTCGCCTGGCTGGCGGCGACCACGGCGGCGACGATGATCACGATGCTGACCACCGAGACCAGCGGCAGCACTTCCTCGACATGCCGCACGCGCGGGCCGAGCAGACGCTGGGCGATCACGCCGAGGGCGATCGGCAGCAGCACCACCTGCAGGATCGACCAGAACAGCGCGGCGAAGGACACCGGCAGCCAGGCCGAAGCCAGCAGCCAGATCAGCGCCGGCGTCAGCAGCGGGGCGAGCAGGGTGGTCACGGCGGCGATCGCCACCGACAACGCCAGGTCGCCACGCGACAGCCAGGTCATCACGTTGGAGGCGGTGCCGCTCGGGCAGCAGCCGACCAGGATCACCCCGACGGCGATTTCCGCCGGCAGCTGCAGCAGCGCGCAGAGCAGCCAGGCCATGCCCGGCATGATCACGAAGTGCGCCACCACGCCGAGCAGCACGCGCCACGGGTGGCGGGCGACTTCGGCGAAGTCGGCGGCCTTGAGGGTCAGGCCCATGCCGAACATGACCAGCCCGAGCAGCGGCACGATGGCCACGGCGAGCGGCTTGAAGGCCGCCGGAAAAACGAAGGCGAGCACGGCGAACACCAGCACCCAGAGGGCGAAGGTGTTGCCGACGAAGCGGCTGAGGGCGGCAAGGGCACGCATGCGCAGGGAACCTCGGAACGTTCTTGTTATGGGCAGTCACCGGGCGCGCGGCACCCGGTGAGCGGGCAGGTCAGACCGCCTGGGGCAGTTCTTCGCCGCCGAGGGCTTCGAACAGCTGCGGCAGGAAATCCACCAGGGTCAGCATCATCAGGGTGAAGCTGGCGTCGAGCTGGCCGAGGGCCTCGTCGCCACCGTCCTGTTCGGCCTGATCCTGCAGCAGTGCCTCGAAACGCAGGCGCTTGATCACCATCTTGTCGTCGAGGACGAACGACAGCTTGTCCTGCCAGGCCAGCGACAGCTGGGTGACCAGCTTGCCGGAGGACAGGTGCAGCTGGATTTCGTCGCTGGTCAGGTCCTGACGCTTGCAGCGCACCACGCCGCCGTCTTCCTCAGTGTCGCGCAGCTCGCACTCGTCGAGCACGTAGAAGTCGGTGGCGGCTTCCTGGGTCTTGACCCACTCGGTCATGGTGGCAGTCGGCGCGACCTTCACGCTCAGCGGGCGCAGGGGCAGCGAGCCGAGCACTTCGCGCAGGGTGGAGAGCAGGTCTTCGGCGCGTTTCGGGCTGGCGGCGTCGACCAGGATCAGGCCCTGCTTGGGCGCGATGGCGGCGAAGGTGGCGGACTTGCGGATGAAGGCGCGCGGCAGGAAGGCCTGGACGATCTCGTCCTTGATCTGGTCGCGTTCCTTTTTGTAGACCTTGCGCATCTGCTCGGCTTCGATCTCGTCGACCTTGTCCTTCAGCGCGTCCTTGACCACCGAGCCCGGCAGGATGCGTTCTTCCTTGCGCGCGGCGACCAGCAGGAAGTCCTGGCTGACGTGGACCAGCGGCGCGTCGTCGCCCTTGCCGAACGGCGGGATGAAGCCGTAGGTGGCGATTTCCTGGCTGGCGCAGGGGCGCGCGAGTTTTTCCGCCAGAGCGGTTTCCAGGGTTTCGGCGTCGAGGGGAATGTCCTGGGTGAGGCGATAGACGAGCAGGTTGCGGAACCACATGGCAGGGGGTCTCTCCAGACGCAAAACGCCCATTATTCCGTTCCGCGCGGTTCAGGCCAAGCACAAAGGTGATTGTCCGCCTGCCGGTGCGGGCTCGATGACGGTGTTTTGCGCGCGCCTGCCCGGTCAGCGGGGCCTGCAGGCGGCGACGGCGTCGACGAAGCGCTGGCGGTAGCCGCTGCAATCGCCCTGGGGAACGAAGCGCCGGCTCTCGCGTCGCACCTCCAGCGCCAGGCCGGCGGATTCGGCGGCGAGCAGCGCCAGGCCCAGCGAGGTGAGTTCGGCGTCCAGGGAGACGTCGATCGGCCANNTGCAGCACGTCGGCGAGGAACTGGCAGAAGTACGGGTTGCGCGTCAGACCGCCGTCCACCGAGAGCGCGCCTTGCAGCCTCAGGTTGCACTCGATGGCGTCGAGCACTTCGGCCATGCGCAGCGCCACGCCCTCGAGGACCGACTGCACGAGATCGGCGGCGCCGTGTTCCAGCGACAGCCCCTGCCAGGTACCGCGCGCCTCGCGCTGCCAGTGCGGGCAGGCGAGCCCGGCAAGGGCGGGGACGAACACCAGGCCGCGGGCGATGGCCGGCGGCTCGGCGAACTGGCGGATTTCGCCGTAGTCGCGGAACAGGCCGAGGCCGCGCGCCCATTCC
>DIEE01000081.1:0-9316 GCA_002418465.1 Pseudomonas sp. UBA5782
GCGTTTCGCCTTGCTAGGGTAGGGGTGTTCTGGTATAAAGCAGCGCTCTTTTCTAGGGGCCTGGTTCCTTCCCACGAAGGCGCAGCCAGTAAGACCCCGAAGAAACGTGGCGCCAAGCGCCGAATCAGAGAGATCAAGCGGCCAACCCATGCCGGGTTGGGCATGTGGTTACAGAGGGCTGAGTCATGTCGAGAGTCTGTCAAGTTACCGGTAAGGGTCCGGTAACCGGGAATAACATTTCCCACGCAAACAACAAAACCCGTCGTCGTTTCCTGCCGAACCTGCAGCATCACCGTTTCTGGGTCGAGACCGAGAAACGTTTCGTGCGTCTGCGCGTTTCTGCCAAGGGTATGCGTATCATCGACAAACGCGGTATCGACGCCATTCTGGTCGAACTCCGCGCCCGTGGCGAAAAGTTCTAAGGCTTCGGTCTTTCTAGGAGAGCAACATGCGTGATCTGATCCGTTTGGTGTCCAGCGCCGGTACCGGCCACTTCTACACCACCGACAAAAACAAGCGCACTACGCCCGACAAGATCGAAATCAAGAAATTCGATCCGGTCGTTCGTAAGCACGTGATCTACAAGGAAGCCAAGATCAAGTAATTGATCGGCCCCTTGTTGGAAAAAAAGCCCGCCAATCGGCGGGCTTTTTCTTGCCTGCAGGAAACCTCGGAGCCTGTTCGCGATCTAGCGAACTGGAACCATCTTCAGCGCAGTCTGGCCAACGGCCAGCAGATCATGGCCATGTTCTCAATTGCTCGCTTGCTCGAAGATCACGTAGACCTTGCGGCAGTGTTCGACGACTTCCCAGCTGCCGCGAAAGCCGGCCGGGATGACGAAGCGGTCGCCGGCACGCACGGTGCGGCTGCTGCCGTCGGCGTCGTGGAGGATCGAGACGCCTTCGAGAATCTCGCAGTATTCGTGTTCGCTGTAGCTCACCGTCCAGTGGCCGGGCGCGCCCTCCCAGAAGCCGACGTTGAATTGCCCACAGGGGCTGGCGAAGGCGTTGCGCACGCCTTGCGCGGGATCTCCGGCAAGAACCTTCTCAGCGGCGGGGCAGTATTGTTCGAGGGCGGCGCTGGAGTGGGCGAGGTCGACGATCTGTTCGATGGGCATGCTCGAGGGCTCGAAAACGGGAAAGTCTCGAGTTTATGTTTAATAAAACGAACATGAGAAGAGCTTTTGCCCTTCGCTGTAAAAAATATTGAAAATTCCGGCGCCTCTGGTTTAGGGTGGCCGGCACCCTTGCGCGACGGTGCAGCGCTTCAGCCGCCGTCCAACGAACGAAGAGGATTGCCCCATGACCCTGACCCGCAGCGACTGGGAACAGCGCGCCAAAGCCCTGCACATCGAAGGCCGTGCCTTCGTCCACGGCGACTACCGCAACGCCGCCAGCGGCGACACCTTCGAGTGCATCAGCCCGGTCGACGGCCGCCTGCTGGCGAAGGTCGCCAGCTGCGACAAGGCCGACGCCGAGGCCGCGGTGGTCGATGCCCGCGCGGTGTTCGAGTCCGGTGTCTGGTCGCGCCTGGCGCCGACCCAGCGCAAGGCGATCATGATCCGCTTCGCCGACCTGATCGAGGAGCACGGCGAGGAGCTGGCGCTGCTGGAAACCCTCGACATGGGCAAGCCGATCGGCGATTCGCTGGCCGTCGACATTCCTGCCGCGGCGCGCGCGCTGCGCTGGAGTGGCGAGGCGATCGACAAGATCTACGACGAGGTCGCCGCCACCGCGCATGACGAGCTGGGCCTGGTCACCCGCGAGCCGGTCGGTGTGGTCGCCGCCATCGTGCCGTGGAACTTCCCGCTGCTGATGAGCAGCTGGAAGCTCGGCCCGGCGCTGGCCACCGGCAACTCGGTGATCCTCAAGCCGTCGGAAAAGTCGCCGCTGACCGCCATCCGCATCGCCGCCCTGGCCATTGAGGCCGGCATCCCGGCCGGTGTGCTCAACGTGCTGCCGGGCCACGGCCACACCGTCGGCCGCGCGCTGGCGCTGCACATGGACGTCGACACCCTGGTGTTCACTGGTTCGACGCGGATCGCCAAGCAGCTGATGGTCTACGCCGGCGAATCGAACATGAAGCGCGTCTGGCTGGAAGCCGGCGGCAAGAGCCCGAACATCGTCTTCGCCGATGCGCCTGACCTCAAGGCCGCCGCCGAAGCCGCCGCCAGCGCCATCGCCTTCAACCAGGGCGAGGTCTGCACCGCCGGTTCGCGCCTGCTGGTCGAGCGTTCGATCAAGGACCAGTTCCTGCCGCTGGTGATCGAGGCGCTGAGGGCCTGGAAGCCGGGCAATCCGCTGGACCCGGCCACCAGTGTCGGCGCGCTGGTCGACACCACACAGATGAACAACGTGCTGTCCTACATCCAGGCCGGCCACGACGACGGTGCCAGGCTGGTCGCCGGCGGCAAGCGGGTGCTGGAGGAAACCGGCGGCACCTACGTCGAGCCGACTATTTTCGACGGCGTCGACAACGCCATGCGCATCGCCAAGGAAGAAATCTTCGGTCCGGTGCTGTCGGTGATCGCCTTCGACGACGCCGAGGAAGCCATCGCCATCGCCAACGACACCGTCTACGGCCTGGCCGCGGCGGTCTGGACCAGCAACCTGTCCAAGGCGCACCTCACCGCCAAGGCGCTGCGCGCCGGCAGCGTGTGGGTCAACCAGTACGACGGCGGCGACATGACCGCGCCCTTCGGCGGCTTCAAGCAGTCGGGCAACGGTCGCGACAAGTCGCTGCATGCGTTCGACAAGTACACCGAGCTGAAATCAACCTGGATCAAGCTGTAAGCCAAAACCAGCGGGCCTGACCCGCGAAGAAGAAGGTCCGCTCCGCTCAGCGGGGCCGGCTCGATGCGAGCCACACCTGCGGCCGGGTTTCCTAGGGAAGCCCGGCCGTTTTGCTTTGCTGCCGTGCAGGAAAAAGAGAGATCGAACATGCGTTGGGGGACTTATTTCGCCGTCTGTGCGGCGGTGATCAGCATCGGGCTGGCGCTGGGCGTGACCATGCCGCTGGTGTCGCTGCGCCTGGAAGGCTGGGGCTACGGCAATTTCGCCATCGGCGTGATGGCGGCGACGCCTGCCATCGGCGTGCTGCTCGGCGCATCGCTGGCCAGCCATCTCGCCGCCCGGCTGGGGACCACGCGGCTGATGCAGACCTGCCTGCTGCTCGGCGCGGTGTCGGTCGCGCTGCTGGCGCTGGTGCAGCACTACGCGGTCTGGCTGGTGCTGCGCCTGGCGATCGGCGTGGCGCTGACCATGGTCTTCATCCTCGGCGAGAGCTGGATCAACCAGTTGGCCCTGGAGAAATGGCGCGGCCGCCTGGTGGCGCTGTATGGCACCGGTTACGCGCTGAGTCAGCTGTCCGGGCCGCTGCTGCTGAGCCTGCTCGGTACCGACAACGACTCGGCGTTCTGGACCGGCACCGGCCTGCTGATCGGCGGTTCGCTGGTGCTGCTCGGCCGGCGCGGTGCGCCCAGCGTCGATGCCCATGGCGCGTCCGGTCGCGGCCTGCTGGCGTTCTGTCGCAAGCTGCCGGCGATCGCCTGGGCGGTGGCGCTGTTCGCTGCCTTCGAGGCGATGATGCTGACCCTGCTGCCGGTCTATGGCCTGCGCCAGGGTTTCACCCAGGAAGTGGCGCTGCTGATGGCCAGCGTTGTGGTGGTCGGCGACGCCGCGCTGCAGTTGCCGATCGGCCTGCTCGCCGACCGCATGTCCCGCGGCACGCTGTTCCGCGCGTGCGGCGTGGCCCTGCTGGTCTCCAGCCTGAGCATTCCGCTGCTGCTGCACACCCAGGCGGTCTGGCCGCTGCTGGTGCTGTTCGGCGCCGCCGCCGGCGGGCTGTTCACCCTGTCGCTGATCCTCATCGGCGAGCGTTATCGCGACGACGAACTGGTCCGCGCCAACGCCCACGTGGCGCAACTGTGGGGGCTGGGCTGCCTGGTCGGCCCGCTGCTCACCGGCGCGGCCAGCCAGTGGCTCAGCGGGCATGCGTTGCCGCTGGTGATGGCGGCGGGCGCGGCGGTGTTCGTCTGGCTGATCCGCCGCCCCGGCGGCTTCAGCGACGTCTCGACGGAGCAATCGTAGGGCGGATGCCACCCGCGATCACGTGGCAGCGAGGTATTCGCGGCCCGGGTTGCACCCGCCCGATGGGGCGCGGCGTTTCGTTTCGTCGGGTGGCCTGGTCCGCTCTACAACAACCGCTCCAGTCCGATGACCTTGGCCAGCCAGGCGTTGAACTGGCGCCAGGCGCCGCCCGGTTCCCTGTCGATGCGGTGCAGGCGATGGTTGTCCTCGGCGATCCATAGCAGGCGGCCATTCTCCAGGCGCACCTCGTAGCTGAGTGCCGGCGCCATGCCTTCCAGGGTCAGGCGGCGGACCTCGCCGGCCAGCTCCGGGCTGTCCACCAGCACGCCGACCTCGGTATTCCAGAGTACCGAGCGCGGGTCGAAATTCAGCGAGCCGATGAACACCTTGCGCCGGTCGAAGATCAGCGCCTTGCTGTGCAGGCTCGACTCCGACGAGCCGCTCAAGCTGTAGGACGCCTCCTGCTCCGGCTGTCGGCGCAGCTCGTAGAGTTTCACCCCGTGGCGCAGCAGCGCCTTGCGGTAGGGCGCGTAGCCACCGTGCACCGCCGGCACGTCGGTGGCTTCCAGCGAGTTGGTCAGCAGGCTCACCGACACACCTGCGTCGGCGCGCCCGGTGAGGTAGGTCAGGCCTTCCTCGGCGGGTACGAAGTAGGCGGAAATCAGCATCAGCTCCTGGCTGACGCCGGCCAGCTCCGGGCGCAGTTGCGTGGTCAGCAGCAGGTGCGGGTCGGGCTCGCTCTTGAGGATCTTGGTCGGCGCGTCCCACATCGCGCTGCCATGCGCCCAGATCAGCTCGTCGAGCCAGTCGGCCAGGCGCGGATGGGCCTGGTAATCCATCAGCCGCCGGTAGTTGTCGCGCTGCTCGACCTGCGCCTTGAGCAGGTATTCGGTGAGTTCGTGACGGGTCTTCGCCAGGTCGCGGGCGCTGGGCGGGAAGCTGACGAACTGCTCGATCGGCTTGCTCAGCGCGCTGTTCCAGTACTGATCGAAGCTCTGCCCGAGCTGTTCGGCCACCGGGCCGGTGCCGAGCAGGTCGATGTCGGTGAAGTTCAGGTTCGGCTCGACGTCGAAGTATTCGTCGCCCAGATTGCGCCCGCCGACCACCGCCACGGCGTTGTCCGCCAGCCAGAGCTTGTTGTGCATGCGGCGGTGCTGCAGGGTGACGTCGAACAGCCGTCCGAGGGCGCGGGTGATGCCGTTGGCGCGGCCCAGGTGCAGCGGGTTGAACACCCGCACCTGGATGTTCGGATGCGCGCCGAGCAGGGCGATCTTGTCGTCCTGGCCGTCGCTGGTGGTGTCGTCGAGGAGGATGCGCACGCGCACGCCGCGATCGGCGGCCTTGAGCAGTTCGTCGATCAGCGCGCGGGTGCTGAGGCCGTCGTGAACGATGTAGTACTGCAGGTCGAGACTCTGCCTCGCGGCGCGGATCAGTTCGGCGCGGGCGATGAACGCCTCGGTGCTGGAGGACAGCAGGCGAAAGCCCGACTGTCCGGGCGGATGCTGGCGGCCCTGGGCGATCAGTGCGGCGCCGAGCGGCGAATCCTTGGCCGGCAGCGCCTGGCAGGGTTCGATCGGTACGTGATTGGCGCACGCGGTCAGCAGTACCACCACCAGCAACAGCAGATGTCGACGCAAAGTAGCCTCCCGCTACATTCAACCTAGCGCTTAGACGATTTTGCGGCGGTTTGATTCAGCGAAGCGGCGCGGGCTCTGCGCCGGGCGCTGGCGCCATCAGCCCTCGGCCATCTGCGCCGCGACTGCCTCGCCGACGGCCCGCACCGCCAGCTCGATCGACGCGCTCGGCTTGCTGGCGTAGTTCATCCGCAGGCAGTTCCTGTATTTTCCCGCTGCAGAAAAGATGCTGCCGGTGGCGATCTGTATGCCCTGCGCAACCAGCGTGCGGTTCAGCCGGTGGCTGTCGAAGCCCTCGGGCATCTCCACCCAGATCATGAAGCTGCCCTGCGGCTGGCTGACCTTCACCTCGGCCGGGAAGTAGCGGGCGATCCACTCGATCATCACGTCGCGGCTGCGCTGGTATTGCGCGCGCATGCGCCGCAAATGCGGCTCGTAGTGGCCGCCGCCGATGAATTCAGCGAGCGCCAGCTGCGGCAGCTGGGCGGTGGAGCCGGTGCCCATGTACTTCATGTGCAGCACGCGGTCCAGGTAGCGGCCGGGGGCGATCCAGCCAACCCGCAGGCCGGGTGCCAGGGTCTTCGAGAAGGAACTGCAGAGCAGCACGCGGCCGTCCTCGTCGAACGACTTGATGGTGCGCGGTCGCGGGTAGCGGTAGGCCAGTTCGCCGTAGACGTCGTCCTCGATGATCGCCACGTCGTAGCGTTGGGCCAGGGTCAGCAGGGCGCGCTTGTTGGCCTCCGGCATGATGTAGCCGAGCGGGCTGTTGCAGGTCGGGGTGAGCTGGATGGCCTTGATCGGCCATTGCTCCAGCGCCAGTTCCAGCGCCTCCAGGCTGATTCCGGTGAGCGGGTCGCTGGGCAGTTCCAGGGCTTTCATGCCGAACCCCTTGAGCGCCTGCATCACCCCGTGGAAGCTCGGCGAATCCACCGCGACGATGTCGCCGGGCTCGCACAGCGCACGAATGGCGGCGGACAGCGCCTCGTGGCAACCGGTGGTGACGACGATCTCGGCGGGCGGAATCCGGCAGCCGGAGTCCAGCAGCAGGCGCGCGATCTGTTCGCGCAGGGCGAGGTCGCCGTAGATGCTGCCGTAGGTCAGGGTGTTCAGTTCCTGCCGCCGGCCCAGCCGCGACAGCGAGCGCAGCAGCGGTTTCAGCGTCGGGCTGCTGATGTCCGGGCGCCCGCGGCCGAGCTGGATGATCTTCTCGTTGGGCTCGCCGCCGATCTGCTCCAGGACCTGGTCCCACTGCGAGACCTCCACCGGCCGCTGTGCGCTGCGGATCATGTTCGGCAGTGCCGGCACCTGCCGCGCGGCGGGCACGAAGTAGCCCGACTTCGGGCGCGGCGTCGCCAGCCCCTGGTCCTCCAGGTGCCGATAGGCCTGCTGCACGGTGCTCAGGCTGACGCCGTGCTCGATGCTCAGCGCGCGCACCGAGGGCAGGCGGTCGCCGGGCAGGTAGAGGCCCTGTTCGATACGTGCGCCTATCACTTCGGCAAGGTTCTGGTAGAGGGTCATGCGCCTGCGGCTCCATTGCTGATCAGTACAGATTCAGCAAAAACTCTCAATTCAGACGCGCTTTTCCACTGCCTGTATGGAGTTAATTTCTGATTGCTGAATCTGTATTGCTTTTTCGATGAGCGCAATGATGTCTTCCCATACAGAAGAAGACAAGGAGAGCGCGATGCGTGACTCGATCGAAAGCTACGAAGCGTTTGGCGAACCCGAGCGGATACCGCAGGAGCCTCGCCCGCTGCTGCGTCTGGTGCCGGCGGCCCGACCTGCGGAAGGACGTTGGACGCTGTTCTGGCGCAGCCTGCGCACGCGCAAGGCGCTGCTGCGGCTGAACAGCTACCAGTTGCGCGATATCGGCCTGAGCCGCGCCGATGCGCTGGCCGAAGCCGACAAGCCGCTGTGGACTTTGTGGCGCGAGGCCGGCCGCGCGGCGCAGCCGTCGCGCGACTGAGGCGTCGGCGGCTTACAGCAGGCCGCCGGCTTCCTTGAGGCGGTACCAGAGCATGCCGAGGGCGAGCATCGGCGAGCGCAGGCGTTTGCCGCCGGGGAAGGTGATGTGCGGGACCTTGTCGAACAGGTCGAAGCCGCCGCCCTGCTGGCCGCTGATGGCTTCGGCGAGCAGCTTGCCGGCCAGGTGGGTGACGTTCAGGCCGTGGCCGGAGTACGCCTGGGCGTAATACACGTTGGGACGGTCGGCGAGGCGGCCGATCTGCGGCAGGCGGTTGGCGCCGATGCCGATCATGCCGCCCCACTGGTAGTCGATGCGGGTGTTCTCCAGCTGCGGGAAGACCTTCAGCATCTTCGGCCGCATGTAGGCGGCGATGTCCGCCGGATCTCGCCCCGAATAATGGCAGGCACCGCCGAACAGCAGGCGGCGGTCGGCGGACAGGCGATAGTAGTCCAGCGCCACGCGCTGGTCGCAGAGCGCCATGTTCTGCGGGATCAGCGCCTGCGCCTGTTCTTCGGAGAGCGGCTCGGTGGCGATCACGTAGCTGCCGGCGGGCAGCACCTTGCCGCCGAGCTGCGGCTCGAGGTCATTGATGTAGGCATTGCAGGCGAGCACCAGGGTCTTGGCGCAGACGCGGCCCTGTTCGGTGTGCACCTTCACGCCGTCGCCGTACTCGATGCGCACCACTTCGGAATGCTCGAACAGGCGCACGCCCAGCGCGGCGGCGGCCGCGGCCTCGCCGAGCGCGAGGTTGAGCGGGTGCAGGTGGCCGGAGCCCATGTCGATGAGGCCGCCGACGTAGCGCTCCGAGCCGACCACGCAGTGCATCTCGCCCGGCTGCAGCAAGCGCAGCGTGTGGCGATAGCCCAGGCCCTGCAGCTCCGCCATGTCCTCGGCGAAGCCGGCCAGGTCGGCGGGCTTGTTCGCCAGGTCGCAGTAGCCCCAGGTCAGGTCGCAGTCGATGGCGTGCTTCTCGACGCGACGGCGGACGATTTCCACGGCCTCCAGTCCCATCAGCTTGAGCGAGCGAACGCCGTCCTCGCCGATCACCGGGGCGAACTGCTCGACACCATGTCCGACGCCGCGGATCAACTGGCCGCCGTTGCGTCCGCTGGCGCCCCAGCCGATCTGGTGAGCTTCGAGCAGCGCCACCGAGATGCCGCGCTCGGCCAGTTCGATGGCGGTGTTGAGCCCGCTGAAACCGCCGCCGACGATGCACACGTCGACGCGCAGGGCGTCGCGCAGCGGCGGATAGGCGAGCGCCTGGTTGGCGGTGGCGGCGTAGTAGGAGGGAGCATGCCGATCCGTGTGCACCGGAAGCCGAACGCGAGCGCTCATGTGTGAAATCCTGATAGGTGTGTGTGGAAAATTTTACGCAGCATAGGGGCGAATCAACCCGAGCATCAAGGCCTTGGCTGCACGGCGAAAGGGTCAGGATGCCGCTGGAGGCGCTTCGCCGCGGCGCCACCGGCTTTGATTCGAGATGCGTTCAGGGCGCTTTCGGGGAAAAAGCGCGCGAACCGATCGGCCGGCGCGCCGTCCCAACAGACAGACGTGCCCGAAATCAGTCCGGCACCGGCAGGTTGAGGCTTTCCTTCACCTCCTCCATGACGATGTAGCTCTTCGATTCG
>DIEE01000081.1:9358-10341 GCA_002418465.1 Pseudomonas sp. UBA5782
GCGCGGCGGAATTCCTCGAAGGTATCGCCGGATTTGTAGTCCAGGCTGATCTGTACGAACACCAGCAGGCTGGACTTCAGATGCTGCGGATTGAGCCGCGCCGAGTAGCCCATGATGATGCCTTCGCGCTCCAGGCGACGGACCCGCTCGGTGCAGGGCGTGGTGGAGAGGCCAACGCGCTCGCCCAGCTCGGTGAAGGACATGCGGCCTTCTTCTTGCAGGATGCGCAGGATGTTGCGATCGATCTTGTCCAGCTCGCGGCGCGATTGGTGTTGAGTTCTCACAGGAGATAGCCCTCCATGAAAAGCCTTTTGGCCCAGAATTGTCGCCAAATATAGCTTTTTAAATAGTCAAAAACACTGCTTATTGCTCCATATACTGCCGCACATTCTGGTTCGACAAACTCAAGCGTTCGGATGGCGTCCGGGCGAGGAGGCAGCATGCGTGTTCTGGTTCTCGGTAGCGGTGTGATTGGTACCGCCAGCGCTTACTATCTGGCCCGCGCCGGCTTCGAGGTGACGGTCATCGACCGCCNNCCGCCCCCCGCCATGGAGACCAGCTTCGCCAACGCCGGCCAGGTCTCGCCCGGATACGCCTCGCCCTGGGCTGCGCCCGGCGTGCCGTTCAAGGCGATCAAGTGGCTGCTGCAGAAGCACGCCCCGCTGGCGATCAAGGCTACCGGCGACGTCCAGCAGTACCTGTGGATGGCACAGATGCTGCGCAACTGCACGGCGGCGCGCTACGCGGTGAACAAGGAGCGCATGGTGCGGCTGTCGGAATATAGCCGCGACTGCCTCGACGAACTGCGCGCGGAAACCGGCATCGCCTACGAAGGCCGCCAGCTCGGCACCACCCAGCTGTTCCGCACCCAGGCGCAACTGGATGCCGCGGCCAAGGACATCGCCGTGCTCGAACAGTCCGGCGTGCCCTACGAACTGCTCGACCGCGCCGGCATTGCCCGCGTCGAACCGGCGCTGGCCGGC
>DIEE01000012.1 GCA_002418465.1 Pseudomonas sp. UBA5782
CGAGCCCATCTAGCAGGTGCTCGGGCTCTACTCCAACATCGCCATCGCCTGGATCGGCGCGGTGGTCGCCGACCTGGTGATCAACAAGCCGCTGGGCCTGTCGCCGAAGCAGATCGAGTTCAAGCGCGCGCACCTCTACGACATCAACCCGGTCGGCGTCGGCGCCATGCTGATCGCCTCGCTTCTCAGTGTGGCGGCGCATGGCGGCCTGTTCGGCGCCTTCGCCCAGGCCGCCTCGCCGGCAGTGGCGCTGGGCTCGGCGCTGATCGTCGCGCCGCTGATCGCCTGGCTGACCAAGGGCCGTTACTACATCGCCCGGCAGCGCCAGCCGGAGTTGCTCTACCCGTACACGGTCAAGGGCAAGGTGCCCTGCGTGCTCTGCAGCAACGCCTTCGAGGAGCCGGATACCGCCTTCTGCCCGGCCTACGGCGCGCCGATCTGCTCGCTGTGCTGCTCGCTGGACGCGCGCTGCGGCGACCTCTGCAAACCGCGCGCGCGCCTCGCCGATCAGTTCGACGACCTGATCCACTGGATCTTCCCCAACGTCTCCATCCCGCGCCTGCACACCCGCCTGGCGCATTACCTCGGCGTGCTGACGGTTATCGTCGCGCTGCTGTCCTGCGCCCTGGCGCTGGTCTACAGCCAGGTCTCGCAGGGTATCGGCGACGCCTCGCCGGAAGTGGTGCAGACGCTCTACCAGGCGTTCCTCAAGGCCTTCATGGTGCTCACCCTGTTCGCCAGCCTGCTCGCCTGGTGGGTGGTGCTGACCCGTGAAAGCCGCCGCGTGGCGCAGGAGGAATCGCACCGCCAGACGCAATTGCTGATGCAGGAAATCGAAGCCCACGGGCGCACCGACGAGGAGCTGCAGAAGGCCAAGGAAGCCAGCGAGGCGGCCAACGCGGCGAAGAGCCGCTACGTCACCGGGCTGTCCCACGAGCTGCGCACGCCGCTCAACAGCATCCTCGGCTACACGCAGATCCTGCAGCGCGACGGCGCCATGCCCGGCCAGCACAAGGACGCCCTGGCGACCATCTTCCGCAGCGGCTCGCACCTGCTCTCGCTGATCGACGGGCTGCTCGACGTGGCCAAGATCGAGGCCGGCAAGCTGAACCTGGAACAGGTGGAAATCCCCTTCCCCGAGTTCGTCCAGCAGCTGCAGCAGATGATCACCCCGCAGGCCCAGGAGAAGGGCCTGGGCTTTCGCCTCGACGTGCGCGGGCGACTGCCCAGCGTGGTGCGCGGCGACGAGAAGCGCATCCGCCAGATTCTCATCAACCTGCTCGGCAACGCGGTGCGCTTCACCGACCGCGGCGAGGTCGCGCTCGCCGTCAGCTACCTGCGCGAGACCGCCACCTTCGAGATCATCGACACCGGCATCGGCATCGCCCCGGAACAGATCGAGCGGATCTTCCAGCCGTTCGAGCGCGGCGATCCGCTGCGCCAGGACAACGGCGTCGGCCTCGGCCTGACCATCACCCGCATGCTCACCTCGCTGATGGGCGGCGAGCTGTCGGTGACCAGCCGCCCCGGCGAGGGCACGCGCTTCCAGGTGCGCCTGTTCCTCTCCGAAGTGCGCGTGCCGCAGGCGGTGGTGCACGTCGAGCACGACATCGTCGGCTACCACGGCGCGCGCCGGCTGATCCTGGTGGTCGACGATCACCTGGAACACCGCAAGGTGCTCTCCGGCATGCTCGCGCCGCTGGGCTTCGCCATCGCCGAAGCGAGCAACGGCCAGGAGGCGGTGCGCCAGGTCGCCCTGCTCAACCCGGACCTGATCCTGATGGACCTGTCGATGCCGCTGATGGACGGCTGGGAAACCAGCCGGATGATCCGCCGCAACGTGATGTCGCAGGCGCCGATCATCGTCATCTCGGCCAACGCCTTCGCCGACGACCGCGAGCGCAGCGTCGGCGCCGAGTGCAACGACTACCTGGCCAAGCCGGTGCACACCCCCGAGCTGCTGGAGAAGATCAAGGCGCAGCTCGGCCTGCAATGGCTCAAGCGCCCCGACGACAGCGCCCCCGTCGCCGAACCCTGGCGCCTGCCCAGCAGCGAAGCGCTCGCCGAGCTGAGCGAACTGGGCGCGCTGGGCTACGTGAAGGGCATTCTCGAGCGCCTCGACGCACTGGAAGGCAGCGAACCGGAAGCCGCCGCTTTCGTCGCCGGCATGCGCCCGCTGGTCAAGCGCTTCCAGCTCAACGATTTCAACCGCCTGCTCAAGGATGCCCAGAGCCGGCGCCGCCCCATGCCCGAACAGGAAGGAGCCAGCCGTGATTGATTCACCCCAGCCGTCCGCCCTATCCACCCCCAAGGCTATCCGCCCGGTCCACGAACAGGGCGTGGTCCTGATCGTCGACGACGTACCGGACAACCTCGCCCTGCTCTCCGACGCCCTCGACGAAGCCGGCTACATGGTGCTGGTCGCCCTCGACGGCGCCAGCGCGCTGGAACGCATGCAGCGCCGCCGCCCGGACGTGATCCTGCTCGACGCGATGATGCCCGGCATGGACGGCTTCGAGACCTGCCGGCGGATCAAGGCGCAGGCCGGCACCGCGGACATCCCGGTGCTGTTCATGACCGCGCTGACCGACAGCGAGCACGTCGTCGAAGGCTTCGCCGCCGGCGGCATCGACTACGTGACCAAGCCGATCCGCCCGGACGAAGTGCTGGCCCGCGTCGCCGCCCACCTGCGCACCGCACGCATCCTGCAAAGCGCGCGCAACGCTCCTGGCGCCAGCCCGAGCCTGGACGACGAACAGGTCCGCGAAGCCCTCGCCGCACGTTTCCAGCTCACCTGCCGCGAAGTCGAAGTGCTGCACTGGGTCGCCTGCGGCAAGACCAACCGCGACATCGGCGACATCCTCGGCCTCAGCCCGCGCACGGTGAACAAGCACCTGGAACACGTCTACGTGAAGCTTGGCGTGGAAACCCGCACCGCGGCCGCCGCCGTGGCGATGGCCGCGGGCGGGCGCTGAGCTCGCGGCGGCGAAAGGCGAACACGTTCGACTCTACGAAACGCACTGTACGCACCCTGTGTTTATCGCCCCATACGCACCCTGTAGGGGCGAACGTGT
>DIEE01000130.1 GCA_002418465.1 Pseudomonas sp. UBA5782
CCTGTACCAGCCCGCCGCCTGGCCGCAGCAGCGCGCGCACTTCAGCGATGCCCTCGGCGCCGCCCAGCAGCGCTACCGTAGCACCCTGCCGCCGGCGGTCTACCAGACGCTGGTGGAGAACAGCAATCAGCGCTTCGCACCGCAGGCGATGGATCAGCGGGCGATCGCCGCGCTGCGCCAGAACCTGCCGCAGCCGCAGCCGGCGCTGGCGTTCTTCCAGGCGCCGCTGGGACGCAAGATCGTCGCCGCCGAACAGCTCGCCCCCCGCAGCGACCAGCTCGCCCGCCACGCCAACGGCCTGCCACCGATCGAGGCCAGCGCCACCCGCCGCCTGCTGATACGCCACCTGGCGCAGGCGATCCCGATCGGCGACGCCGCCGCGGAAGTCAGCCTGGCGCTCGCCGGCGTCGCGGCCGACAGCCTCAGCCAGATGATTCCCGGCCTGCTCGGCGGCGGCCAGGCACAGAGCATGCTCGACGGCCAGCGCCAGCGCATGAAGCAGCAGATCGAGGGCAACATCGACAACACCCTGCTGCACGTCTACAGCGAGCTGTCCGATCCGGAACTGGAGGAGTACGTCACCTTCGCCGAGTCGCCGGATGGTTCGCGCTACTACCAGGCGGCCCTGGCCGCGTTGCGCGCGGGGCTGGCGGCGAGTCAGGCGACCGCCCAGGGCATCTGACCCGCCCGGCGCCGCGTCTCAGCCCTCGAGACGCTGGCTGAGAAACTCGAAATAGCGCTGGCGCAGCGCTTCCTTCTCGTTGGCCAGATGGTGCTTGGCGTCCGCCAGCATCAGCACCTGCGGCGTAGCGAACTTGTCCTCCAGCACCTCCAGGTTGTGCCGCCAGTCCACGGTCAGGTCGGCGTCGCCCTGGATGATCAGCGGGCTGCGCCGGCTGCGCGGCGCCCCTTCGATCTTCGGCACCCAGCGCGCCAGTGCGCCGACCCAGGCGGTCGGCAGGGTGCGCGGCTGCAGCGGATCGAGGCGGTGGACGAAGTCGATGAACTCCGCATCGCCGGAGTTGACGCTGAAGCGCCGCGGGATCGATTCGACGAAGGGCTTGAGCAGCCGATAGCTCAACTGCGACCAGCCCCACGAGCGCGGCCGCACCAGCGGCGCCAGAAGGATGGTTTCGCCGAGCTGCGCCACGGGTTCTCCAAGCAGCAGGTGATCGAGCAGGATCGCCCCGCCGGTGCTCTGCCCGCACAGGTGCCAGGGCTGCGGCAGATCCAGCGTCGCCGCCTCGGCGAGCAGGCCCTGCAGCACGGTCTGGTATTCGCCGAAGTCGCCGATGCTCGCCCGTGTGCCACTGGACAGTCCGTGGCCCGGCAGATCGCAGGCGAGCACCGCGTAGTTCATCCGCAGCGCCCAGTCGATCACGTGCCGATACAGCCCCATGTGGTCGTAGTAGCCGTGCAGCAGCAACAGGCTGGCGACCGGCCTAAGCGGCAGCCAGGCCTGCACGACGATCTGGTAGTCGTCGGCATGGAAGCAGCCCAGCCGGCTGCGCACCTGCGGATGCCGCGACACCGGGTCGAGCCCGTAGTAGTTGCGGTAGCCGAGCACCTGCGGCGCGTCCTCCTCGTCGGCGGACAGACGCTTGAGCGCTAGGCGCAGGCTATCGGGCTGGAACGGATGCGACGACATGACTACTCCGGGTTCGCTTGACGTTCGACATTCTACCCGCCACGCCGGCGTGGCAAGCTATGCCACCCTCGGAAACCGCCTCCATGCCCATGTCGCCGCGCCGCAAGATCGTTCTCGCCAGCCTGTTCGGCCTGCTCTGGGTGGTCGCCCTGCTGTTCGCCATCTGGTGGTACCAGGCGCGCTACATCCGCCCCTTCGACAACCGCGCCACGCTGTTCGACGGCGGCAGCCTGCAACTGCCTGCTCAGTTGACCGGACCAGGGCCGATTCGCCTGGTGCATTTCTGGGACCCGGCCTGCCCGTGCAACGTCGGCAACCAGCAGCACCTCGCCGAACTGATCGAGCGCTTCGCCAACCGTGGCGTGGCCTTCTATGCGGTGCAGAAGCCCGGCAGCCAGGGCCACCTGCCGAAGACACTGCAAGCGCTGCAGTCACTGAAGACGCTGCCCGGCGCGGCGGACCTGCCGGCCAGCCCGGCGGTAGGCATCTGGGACGCCAGTGGCCGGCTGGTGTATTTCGGCCCGTACAGCGAGGGCGCCAGCTGCACCTCGGGCAACAGCTTCATTGAGCCGGTACTGGAGGCGCTCGCCCAGGGCCGCGCGGTGAATGCCACCAACACCCTCGCGGTGGGCTGCTATTGCCCGTGGCGCGATACGACAGACTGATCGCCATTTGCGCCGACGCGGACTACCCCGCCGTCCTGCGCGGAAAACAATCAACNNTCGCCGACGCGGACTCCCCCGCCGTCCGGCGCGAAAAACAACCACCCCGCCGTGACTGCAAGAGACGGCGGACACAAAAAAGCCAGGCTCGAAAGCCTGGCTTTTTCACTGCGATACGCAGGGGACGCGCCCCTTCAGTACCTCAGAGCGTGTCGCCCGGCAACGTTGGAGCGACGCCGGCGAGCGGAGCCGGAGCGGCCGGAGCAGCGGGCTTGGCAACGGCCGGTTTGACCGCAGCCTTGCTCACGCGCTTGGCGGCCGGACGCGCCGGTTTGGCGGCGCTGACGGCAGGTTTGGCCGCTGCGACGGGCTTGGCCGGGACGGTTTTGGCTGCAGCCGGTTTC
>DIEE01000273.1 GCA_002418465.1 Pseudomonas sp. UBA5782
CGCGTCGGCCTGCTCGATCGCGATGGCGAGGCCCTGGCTGCGCTGGCCGGCGAACTGGACGGCGCCTGGCACACCGAGCTGGACGTGCTGGACGGGCCGGCAGTGAGCGCCGCGGTGGCGGCATTCGCCGAGACCGATGGTGGCCGTTTGCGTCTGCTGTTCAATTGCGCCGGGATCTTGCGCTTCGGAGCCTTCGCCGACATCGCCGCCGAGGAGCACGGGCGCATCGTCGCGATCAACGTGCAGGGGCTGATCAATTGTTGCCATGCGACGTTCCCCTACCTGCGGCGAACGCCGGGCGCACAGGTGTTGAACATGGGCTCGGCCTCCGGGCTCTACGGGGTGCCGCAGATGGCCAGCTATTCGGCGTCGAAGTTCGCCGTGCGCGGGCTGACCGAAGCGCTGGAGCTGGAGTGGCGGCCACACGGGATTCGCGTCGCCGACCTGATGCCGCCGTTCGTGCGCACGCCGATGGTCACCCGGCAGGCCTGCGAGCCGCCGGTGCTGCGCCGGCTGGGCCTGCGCATGGGCCCGGAGACAGTCGCCGAGGCGGCCTGGCGGCACACCACCTGCGATGCCACGCATCGGCCAATAGGCGCGCAGTTCAAGGCGCTTTACTGGGCCGGGCAACTGTCGCCGCCATGGATGAACCGGCTGGTGATGCGCTGGCTGAGCCGTTAATGCCGTCTCGGCCAGGCTTCAGGGTTCGCTAGCCGCGCTCCCACAGCGCGTAATGCACCTGGCCGGCGTTCTTCTCGCGGTGCAGGCGCCAGTTGGCCGGCATCGGCAGGCCTGACGGGGCGCCTTCGCTTTCGGTGTAGATCCACGCGCGCTCGGTCAGCCAGCCGCGGTTTTCCAACAGCTCGCAGCTGGCCTGCAGCAGGTTCTGGTGGAACGGCGGGTCGAGAAAGACCACATCGAACGGCTGCGGTGCCTGGTTTTCCAAGTAACGCAGCGCGTCGCCCTGGACCAGCTGCCCGCGTCCGCAGCTCAGCGTGTCGAGGTGCTGGCNNGCAGCGCGGCGAGGGCTTCGCCGTTGGTGTCCAGCGCCAGGGTCTGCCCGGCGCCGCGCGACAGCGCCTCGAGGAACAGCGCGCCGCTGCCGGTGTAGGCGTCCAGCACGCGGGCGCCCTCGATGTACGGCGCCAGCCAGTTGAACAGCGTCTCGCGCACCCGGTCGGGCGTCGGCCGCAGGGCCGGGCCGTTGGGGAAGGCGAAACGGCGGCTGCGCCATTCGCCGCCGATGATGCGCAACGACCCCGTGCCGCCGTGGGCTTTGGCGGCGCTGCGTGCGGGTTTGACGGTCTGTCCGCGCATCAGTGCTCCGGGACCCCGAGGGGCTGGTCGGCAGGTCGGTCGGTCGGCGCCGGCAGCGGCTTCTGCTCCACCGTGGGGCCGGCCGTGACGACGACGAAGTCATCGGCGGAGAGGTGTTTGGCCATCGCCGCCCGTACCTGTTCGACGCTCAGCGCCTGGGCCTGGTTCATGAAGTCCTGCAGATAAGTCAGCGGCAGGTCGTAGAAGCCCATGGCGCCGAGCTGGCCGACGATGTCGGCGTTGCTCGCGGTGGTCAGCGGGAAGCTGCCGGCCAGTTCGCGCTTGGCGTCGTCGAGTTCCTTCTGCGTCGGGCCTTCGGCGAGGTAGTCGCGGACGATCTGGCGGACCAGCCCGAGGGTGCCTTCGCTCTGCTCGGCGCGGGTCTGCAGGCTGATCATGAACGGCCCGCGCGCCTGCATGCCGGAGAAGCCTGAGCTGACGCCGTAGGTCAGGCCGCGCTTCTCGCGCACTTCTGTCATCAACCGGGTGCCGAAACCGCCGCCGCCGAGAATCTGGTTGCCCATGAACAGCGCCGCGTTGTCCGCATCGCCGCGCTTGATGCCGAGCTGGGCGAGCAGAATGTGGGTCTGCTTGGACGGGAACTCGATGTGGCTGGGGCCGGGTTTCGGTGCCTGCGGTTCGGGCATCTTCGCCAGCGCCGGGCCTTTCGGCAGGGCGCCGGAGACCTGCGCGGCGATGGCTTCGGCCTCGCTGCGCGAGAGGTCGCCGACCAGCGCGATGACCACGTTGCCGGCGGCGTAGGCCTTCTGGTGGAAGGCGCGCAACTGCTCCAGGCTGATCGCCGGGATGCTGGTTTCGCTGCCATCGCTGGAGTGCGCGTAGGGGTGGTTGCCGTAGAGGCGCTCGAACAGCGCATCGCCGGCCAGCTTGCCGGGGTTCTGCTTCTGGTACTCGAAGCCGGCGAGCAGCTGGTTCTTGATCCGCGCCAGCGAGTCGGCGGGGAAGGTCGGCTTGCCGATCACCTCGGCGAACAGGGCCAGCGCCGGCTCGCGCTTGTCCGCCGCGCTCAGGCTGCGCAGGCTGGCGATCGCCATGTCGCGGTAGGCACCGTTGCCGAAGTCCGCGCCGAGGCCTTCGAAGCCTTCGGCAATGGCGCCGACGTCCTTGCCGGCGACGCCTTCGTTGAGCATCGCGTTGGTCAGCGTGGCGAGACCGGGCACGTCGCCGTCCTGGGCGCTGCCGGCGGCGAAGGTCAGGCGCAGGTCGAACATCGGCACTTCGCGGGCCTCGACGAAGAGCACCTTGGCGCCCTCGGCGGTCTGCCAGCTCTGGATGTCCAGGTTGCGATAGCTCGGCGCCTTCTTGTCCAGCTCGGCGAGCGATTCGACCTTGGCCGGCGCGTCGTCATGGCTAGTAGTGGATGGTACGGCGAGCTTGCGGTCATGGTTGATGAACACGGCCAGCAGGACGATGAGGACGATCAGGACGAGGCCGAACAGGCTGTGGCGCAGGTCGTTGTTGGACTCACTCATCGTGGGCTTCCTCGGGCAGAACGTGGGCGACGCTCAGCCGCGTGCGGGTGAAATAGGTGCTGGCGGCGGCCTGGATATCGGCCGGGGTCACGGCTTCGAGATCGGCGAGCTCCTGGTCCATCAGCTTCCAGGACAGGCCGACGCTTTCCAGCTGGCCCATGGTGCTGGCCTGGCTGGTGATCGAGTCGCGCTCGTAGACCAGTCCGGCGATCACCTGGGCGCGGACGCGGGCCAGCTCCTCGGCGGACGGCGGGGTTTTCTTCAGCTCGTCGAGCAGGCGCCAGATGCCGGCCTCGGTGTCGGCCAGGGTCTTGCCCATCTGCACGTTGGGCGTGGCGCTGACGACGAACAGGCTGTCGCCGCGGGCATAGGCCTCGTACCAGGCGGAGGCGCCGGAAACCAGCTCCTCGCCGCGCTCCAGGCGCGACGACAGCCGTGCGCTGTAGCCACCGTCGAGCAGCGCGCCGATCAGGCGCAGGGCGTGGACCTCGCGCGGGTCCTTGGCGGTCGCCAGGCCCGGCACGTTGAAGCCCATGATCAGGCTCGGCAACTGGGTCTTCACGTGCAGCGTCAGGCGCCGCTCGCCGGGCTCGGCCAGCTCCAGCGGGCGCTTGGAGGACGGCACCGCGCGTTTCGGGATGTTGCCGAACCAGCGCTGGGCCAGTGCCTTGACCTCATCAGCGCTGACGTCGCCGACCACCACCAGGGTGGCATTGTTCGGCGCGTACCAGCTCTGGTACCAGGCGCGCAGTTCGTCGATCTGCATGCGCTCGAGGTCGGCCATCCAGCCGATGGTGGGGATGCTGTAGCCGCTGGCCGGGTAGGCCATGGCCTTGAAGCGCTCGAAGGCCAGCGCGGTCGGCTTGTCGTCGGTGCGCAGGCGACGTTCTTCCTTGATCACCTCGATCTCGCGGCTGAACTCGTCGGCCGGCAGCTTGAGCCCGGCCATGCGGTCGGCCTCCAGCTCGAAGGCGACGTTCAGGCGATCGCGCGCCAGCACCTGGTAGTAGGCGGTGTAGTCGTCGCTGGTGAAGGCGTTTTCCTCGGCGCCGAGGTCGCGCAGGATCAGCGAGGCCTGGCCCGGGCCGAGCTTGCGGCTGCCCTTGAACATCATGTGTTCGAGGGCGTGGGAGAGCCCGGTGCGGCCCGGCTGCTCGTAGCTCGAACCGACCTTGTACCAGAGCTGGGAAACCACTACGGGGGCGCGATGGTCTTCGCGGACCAGCACCTTGAGGCCGTTGTCGAGGCTGAATTCGTGGGTGGGCGAAGGGGCCGCGGCCAGTAGCGGCAGCGGCATGCAGAGGACGCCGAAGAGCAGACCGGCGACACGGCGGAGAAGCGCTTTGTTCATCGAATGGACCTTTCGGGCGGGCCGCCGGGTCTTAGCCTCAGCGGGCGAGGAGGTGCTAGGATACGCATCCATTTTCCCGGCGGCCATGCCTGTCGGGGCCGCCCTGCGACGCTGCGTTCGCGGGTGGCGGAAAGCCTGCTCGAGTCGCCAGGTGTGTCGTCCCTTTCGTTTCGCCCCGTTCGGCCGACGCCCTCTTTGTGTTTGGACGAGCCCGCCGGCGCGGCGCTCCCTTGAGATACCCGTCCCCATGTTTGGTTCCAACGACGACAAGAAGCCCCCGGTCGCTCCGGAAGAGAAGAAAGGCCTGTTCGGCTGGCTGCGCAAGAAGCCGCAGGAAAGCGCCGAGCCGCGTCCGGCCGTGCAGGCCCCGGCCGCGGCGCAGCCGGAGGTCGAGCCGAGCCTCGAAGAAACTCCCGCCGAACCGTTGCCGAGCGCCAGCGCGCCGCAGCCGGTGGCGCTGGAAAACCTGCCCGAAAGCCTGGCCGAACCGGAGCCTGAGGTTGCGCCCGCGCCCTTGCCGCAGACGGTCGTCGCCGAGCCCGAGCCGATCATCCCCGCACTCGCCGCTGCGCCGGTTGAAGTGGCCAGGCCCGTCGACAAAGCCGGCTTTTTCGCCCGTCTGCGCCAGGGTCTGTCGAAGACCAGCGCCAGCCTCGGCGAAGGCATGGCCAGCCTGTTCCTCGGCAAGAAGGCGATCGACGACGACCTGCTCGACGAGCTGGAAACCCGCCTGCTGACCGCCGACGTCGGTGTCGAGGCTACCTCCGCGATCATGCAGAGCCTGACCAGGCGCGTGGCGCGCAAGGAACTGGCCGACAGCGGCGCACTGTACAAGGCGCTGCAGGACGAACTGGCCGCGCTGCTCGGTCCGGTCGAGCAGCCGCTGCGGATTCCCGCGCAGATCCGTCCCTACGTGATTCTGGTGGTCGGCGTGAACGGCGCCGGCAAGACCACCACCATCGGCAAGCTGGCGAAGAAGCTCCAGCTCGAAGGCAAGAAGGTCATGCTCGCCGCCGGCGACACCTTCCGCGCCGCGGCCGTCGAACAACTGCAGGTATGGGGCGAGCGCAACAACATCGCGGTGATCGCCCAGCACACCGGCGCCGATTCCGCTTCGGTGATCTTCGATGCGGTGCAGGCCGCCAAGGCGCGCGGCATCGATGTTCTGATCGCCGACACGGCCGGGCGCCTGCACACCAAAGACAACCTGATGGAAGAGCTGAAGAAGGTGCGCCGGGTGATCGGCAAGCTCGACGAGGCGGCGCCGCACGAGGTGTTGCTGGTGCTCGACGCCGGCACCGGGCAGAACGCGATCAACCAGACCAAGCAGTTCAACCAGGCGGTCGCGCTCACCGGCCTGGCCCTGACCAAGCTCGACGGTACCGCCAAGGGCGGGGTGATCTTCGCCCTGGCCAAGCAGTTCGGCCTGCCGATCCGCTACATCGGTGTCGGCGAAGGCATCGACGACCTGCGCGACTTCGAGGCCGAGGCCTTCGTCAAGGCGCTGTTCTCGGAGAAAACCCCCGCATGATCCGTTTCGAGCAGGTCGGCAAGCGCTACCCCAACGGCCACGTCGGCATCCACGAGCTGTCGTTCCGGGTCAAGCGCGGTGAATTCCTCTTCGTTACCGGCCATTCCGGCGCCGGCAAGAGCACGCTGCTGCGTCTGCTGCTGGCGATGGAGCGACCCACCACCGGCAAGCTGCTGCTCGCCGGGCAGGACCTGTCGACCATCACCAACGCGCAGATTCCCTTCCTGCGCCGGCAGATCGGCGTGGTGTTCCAGAACCACCAGCTGCTGTTCGATCGCACGGTGTTCGACAACGTCGCGCTGCCGCTGCAGATCCTCGGCCTCGGCCGCGACGAGATCGCCGAACGCGTCGGCACCGCGCTGGAGCGCGTCAGCCTGCACGACAAGGCCGAGCTGTACCCGGCCGACCTGTCCACCGGCCAGCAGCAGCGCGTCGGCATCGCCCGCGCGGTGGTGCATCGCCCGGCGCTGCTGCTCGCCGACGAACCCACCGGTAACCTCGACCCGCGCCTCGCCGCGGAGATCATGGGTGTGTTCGAGGACATCAACCGCCTCGGCACCACGGTGCTGATCGCCAGCCACGACCTGGCGCTGATCGCGCGCATGCGCCACCGCATGCTGACCCTGCAGCGCGGACGCCTGATCGGCGACGGGGAGGCCGCATGAGCGCCACCCGCATGCCGCCGCCGAACCCGTCCGAGCGCGTCGGCGCCGCGCGCAAACAGCAACCTGAACCGCACAATCACGACGACGGCCCGGATTTCCGCACCCTGCTGCACGCCTGGCTGGAAAGCCACCGCGCGAGCCTGGTGGACAGCCTGTTGCGCCTCGGCCGGCAACCGATCGGCAGCTTCTTCACCTGCCTGGTGATGGCCATCGCCCTGAGCCTGCCGATGGGCCTGTCGCTGCTGTTGAGCAACGTCGAGCGTCTGGGTGGCTCCTGGCAGCGCGCCGCGCAGATTTCCCTCTACCTGCAGATGGACGCCAGCGACAAGGACGGCGAGGCGATGCGCGACAACATCGCCACCATGCCGGGCGTCGCGGATGCCGAATGGATCAGCCGGCAGCGCGCGCTGGACGAGTTCCAGCAGCAGTCCGGCCTCGGCCAGGCGCTCAAGGAGCTGCCGGACAACCCGCTGCCTGGCGTGGTTCTGGTGACCCCCAACGAGATCGACAAGGCCGCGCTGGAAGCGCTGCGGCAGACGCTCTCCGAGCTGCCCAAGGTGCAGCAGGCGCAGCTCGATCTGGTTTGGGTCGAGCGGCTCACGGCGATCCTCGGCCTCGGCGACCGCTTCGTCTTCGGCCTGACCGTGCTGCTGGTGCTGGCGCTGCTGCTGGTGATCGGCAACACCATCCGCCTGCACATCGAGAACCGCCGCACCGAGATCGAGGTGATCAAGCTGGTCGGCGGCACCGACAGTTACGTGCGCCGTCCCTTCCTTTACATGGGCGCGCTCTATGGCCTGGGCGCCGGGCTGCTGGCCTGGCTGGTGCTGGCCTTCGGGCTGGACTGGCTGAACCAGGCGGTGGTGCGCCTGGCCGGTCTGTACAACAGCGATTTCGCCCTCGCCGGCGTGCCGCTGGACGACGGCCTGTCGCTGCTACTGGGCGCGGTGTTCCTCGGTTACATCGGTGCCTGGCTGGCCGTGGCGCGCCATCTGCGCGAGCTCGCGCCGCGCTGATTCGATCATCAGGATTCACTTTTTAGATAGATAAATCCTATATATATCAAACGGTTGACCGCCTCGTAGCAATCGGTATAGGAGGAACTCGGCGACCGTCTTGCAGTCCAATCGAGCAGTGATAAACTGCCCGACGTTTGATGAATCGGAGGATTCGAATGACCACTTCATTGCAACCTGTGCGTGCGTTGGTCCCAGGCTCGAACTTGGAGGCATACGTGCACTCGGTCAACAGCATTCCGCTGCTGACCCTGGAGCAGGAACGCGAACTGGCCGGACGCCTTTTCTATCAGCAGGACCTCGAGGCGGCCCGGCAGATGGTGCTCGCGCACCTGCGCTTCGTCGTCCACATCGCGCGCAGCTACGCCGGCTATGGACTGAACCAGTCCGACCTGATCCAGGAAGGCAACGTCGGCCTGATGAAGGCCGTGAAGCGCTTCAACCCGGAAATGGGCGTGCGCCTGGTGTCCTTCGCGGTGCACTGGATCAAGGCCGAGATTCACGAGTTCATCCTGCGCAACTGGCGCATCGTCAAGGTCGCCACGACCAAGGCGCAGCGCAAGCTGTTCTTCAACCTGCGCAGCCAGAAGAAGCGTCTGGCCTGGCTGAACAACGACGAAGTGCAGCGCGTGGCGGAAAGCCTCGGCGTCGAGCCGCGTGAAGTGCGCGAGATGGAAAGTCGCCTGAGCGGCCACGACATGGCCTTCGATCCGGCGGCGGACGCCGACGACGACAGCGCCTTCCAGTCGCCGGCGCACTACCTCGAAGACCATCGCTACGACCCGGCCATGCAGATGGAAGACGCCGACTGGAGCGACAGCTCCTCCGCCGGTCTCTACGACGCGCTGGAGGGCCTCGACGAGCGCAGCCGCGACATCCTCCAGCAGCGCTGGCTGGCCGAGGAGAAGGCGACCCTGCATGACCTGGCCGCCAAGTACAACGTCTCCGCCGAGCGCATCCGCCAGTTGGAGAAGAACGCCATGAACAAGCTCAAGGGCTCGATCCAGGCGTAAGCTCCAGCGTCATGAAAAAGCCGCACCCGGGTGCGGCTTTTTTCTGTCTGCGATTCGGTGTGCAGGCTCAGGGCAACCGGCCTTTCAGCGCCATCAGGTAGTCGCTGCCGCCAAGCTGCCGGCTCTGCTGGCGAATCCAGCTGGCGCGGCGGTTGACGTAGGCGCTGGGGCGGCTGGCGCTCCACTCGCGCGGGTTCGGCAGCACCGCGGCGAGCAGGCTGGCCTGGCGCGCCGAAAGGTAGGGTGCGCCGACGCCGAAGTGGTGCTGTGCGGCCGCTTCCGCGCCGAAGATGCCGTTACCGAACTCGACGCTGTTGAGGTAGACCTCGAGGATGCGCTGCTTCGGCCACAACAGCTCCAGCAGGCCGGTGAACCACACCTCCAGGCCCTTGCGCAGCCAGCTGCGGCCGGACCAGAGGAACAGGTTCTTCGCCGTTTGCTGGCTCAGCGTGCTGGCGCCGCGCAGCGAGCCGCCGCGTTCGTTGTGTGCCATCGCCGCCTGGATCGCCGCGACATCGAAGCCCCAGTGCTCGGCGAACTTCTGGTCTTCGCCGGCGATCACGGCGATCTTCAGATCGTCCGGCAGCTGTTTCCAGGGCCGCCAGGTGCGCTGCAGGTCGATCGGCTCGTCGTCGATCCAGGATTCGATCTTGCGTTCCACCATCAGCGCGGTGAACGGCGGCGGTATCCAGCGCAACACCAGTACCAGCAGGGCGCTGAGAGCGACGAAGCCGAGCAGCAGCTTGGCCAGGCGACGGTACAGCGTTCGGAGCATGGGCTGGCCTCAATCCGTTGTGGGCCGGTCGAAGGGCTGCGACTCAAAGTCGCGACAGGTCCGATCCGGAATAGGAATAATCGGTGCAGCGCGCCATTATAGCGGCGCATTCCCGCCGTCTGGAGTTACACATGCTGCGCCTGCATCTGATGCTTTCCGCGTTCTTCGGTTTCACCGGTGTTGCGCTGGGTGCGTTCGCCGCGCACGGCCTGAAAAGCCGGTTGACGGCCGAATACCTCGCAGTGTTCCAGACCGGTGTGCATTACCAGATGATTCACGCCCTCGGGCTGTTCGGCGTGGCGCTGCTCTCGCTGCACGCGCCGAGCCGCGTGCTCAACGTCGCGGGCGGTGCTTTCATCCTCGGCATCCTGCTGTTTTCCGGCAGCCTCTACGCGCTGACCCTGGTCGGCATCGGCAAGCTCGGCATCATCACCCCGATCGGTGGCGTGGCCTTCCTGGTCGGCTGGCTGTGCCTGGGTCTGAGCGCCTGGCGCCTCGGCGCCTGAGTCCTTCCGGGACGAATGGTGCCCGCCGGCCTTGGTCCACCGGGGCGATCGGGCTAGAATGCCGACCCCGCAAAAGTCGCGACCATTCCAGCCCATGCATATCCAGTTGAACGGCGAATCCTTCGAGCTCCCTGGCGGCCAGACCGTCGCGGACCTGCTCGCGCGCCTCGACCTGGTCGGGCGCCGGGTGGCCGTCGAGCTCAATCTGGACATCGTCCCGCGCAGCCAGCACGCCAGCACGCTGCTGGCCGAAGGCGACAGGGTCGAGGTCGTCCATGCCATCGGTGGCGGTTAACCGCACGAGGAGTTTCCCCATGAGCGCAGTCCCCAACGACAAGCCTTTCGTCCTGGCCGGTCGCACCTACCAGTCGCGCCTGCTGGTCGGCACCGGAAAATACAAGGATATGGAGGAAACCCGCGCGGCCATCGAGGCCTCCGGCGCGGAGATCGTCACCGTCGCGGTGCGGCGTACCAACCTTGGCCAGAACCCCGGCGAGCCGAACCTGCTCGACGTGATTCCGCCGTCGCGCTACACCATCCTGCCGAACACCGCCGGCTGCTACGACGCCGTCGAGGCGGTGCGCACCTGCCGCCTGGCGCGCGAGCTGCTGGACGGCCACAAGCTGGTCAAGCTGGAGGTGCTGGCCGACCAGAAGACCCTCTTCCCGAACGTGATCGAAACCCTGAAGGCCGCGGAAACGCTGGTCGCCGACGGCTTCGACGTGATGGTCTACACCAGCGACGATCCGATCATCGCCCGTCAGCTGGCAGAAATCGGCTGCATCGCGGTGATGCCGCTGGCCGGCCTGATCGGCACCGGGCTGGGCATCTGCAACCCGTACAACCTGCGCATCATCCTCGAGGAGTCGCCGGTTCCGGTGCTGGTCGACGCCGGTGTCGGCACCGCGTCCGACGCCACCATCGCCATGGAGCTGGGCTGCGAGGCGGTGCTGATGAACAGCGCCATCGCCCACGCGCAAAAGCCGGTGCTGATGGCCGAGGCGATGAAATACGCCATCGAGGCCGGGCGCCTGGCCTACCTCGCCGGGCGCATGCCGAAGAAACTCTACGCCAGCGCCTCGTCGCCGCTCGACGGGCTGATCCGCTGACTCCCCGGGCGCGCGCGGCGCGTCCTTTCCTTCGACGCGGCGCCCCACAAGGTGCGCCGCGCGTACCCGTGCCACGGAAACAACCCGCATGAGCGAACCGTCCGAAAGCCCCATCGCCGTCGAAGCCGAACGCCCGATGCGCACCATCAAGAGCTTCGTGATGCGCGCCGGACGCATGACCGAGGGCCAGCAGCGCGGCCTGGAGCAGGGGCTGCCAAGATTCGGCCTGGAACTGAGCGACGGCCTGCGTGACTTCGACCAGGTGTTCGGTCGCCAGGCGCCGCGCACCTTCGAGATCGGTTTCGGCATGGGCCATTCGACCCTGGAGATGGCCGCCGCCGCGCCGGAGCAGGACTTCATCGGCGTCGAAGTGCATCGTCCGGGCGTCGGCGCGCTGCTCAACGGCCTGCTCACCCAGCACATGGACAACGTCCGCGTGTACAGCTGCGATGCCCTGGAAGTGCTGCGCCAGTGCGTCGCCGACGCCAGCCTCGACCGCGTGCTGCTGTTCTTCCCCGATCCCTGGCACAAGTCGCGCCATCACAAGCGGCGCATCGTCCAGCCGGCGTTCGCCGAACTGGTGCGCAGCAAGCTCAAGCCTGGCGGCGTGCTGCACATGGCCACCGACTGGCAGCCCTACGCCGAGCACATGCTCGAAGTGATGAACGCCGCGCCCGGCTACCGCAACCAGGCCGCCGACGGGCAGTACGTGCCGCGCCCGGAAGAGCGCCCAGTGACCAAGTTCGAGCGCCGCGGCGAACGCCTCGGCCACGGCGTCTGGGACCTCAAGTTCGAGCGCGTCGACTGAGCGTATCCGGTGCGTAGCGCACCAATTGCATTGCGATACCGTTGCAGGTAACAATTGAGAATAATTCACACCTGCACTGGCGTCCCATCGGGCGCCCGGAAATCGCCGTGCCCACACCCCAAGCCGCGCTCAATCGTGAAATCGGTTCGCTCTACCAGCGTCACCACGGCTGGCTGTGCGGCTGGCTGTCCTATCGTCTGGGCAACACCTGCGAGGCGGCAGACCTGGCGCAAGACACCTTCATCCGTGTGCTGATCGCCGCCGGCAAGCGGCAGGCCGCCTTCTGCCAGGCCGAATTGCGCGAGCCGCGCGCCTACCTGACCACCGTCGCCAAGCGCGTGCTGCTCAACCACTACCGCCGCCAGTCCCTGGAGCGTGCGTGGCTGCAGGCGCTGGCGTTGCTGCCCGAGGCGGAGGTGCCGTCGCCCGAGCAGCAGTGGCTGCTGATCGAAGCGTTGCACGAAGTCGATGCCATGCTCGACGGCTTGTCCGGCGCGGTACGCCAGGCGTTCCTGCTGGCTCAGCTCGAAGGCGTCGGTTACGCCGAGATCGGCCAGCGCCTGGGTGTCTGCGAGCGCAGCGTGAAGCGCTACGTCGCCCAGGGGCTGGCCCACTGCATGCTGGCCCTCGCGTGAACGGCGCGGTTTCCCCACGGGTGGTGCACGAGGCGGCGTGCTGGTTCGTTCAACTGCAATCCGCCGATGCCAGCCCCGCCGATCACGATGCCTGCCAGCGCTGGCGCGCCAGCCACGCCGAGCACGAGGCCGCCTGGCAGCAGGCGCTGCAGGTCAGCCAGCGTTTCGGTTCGCTGCCTTCTACGCTGGGCATGCAGACCCTGGGACGCTCGCGCCGCTTGAGCCGCCGCAGCGTGCTGAAATCCGTACTGGTGCTCGGCGCCGCGTTGCCCGCTGGGTGGATGATGGCCCGCGAACAGGTCTGGTTCGCCGATTACCGCACGGCGGTGGGCGAGCGCCGTCGTCTGCAATTGCAGGACGGCACGCGCATCGAACTCAACAGCGGCTCGGCGATCAGCGTGCGCTTCGACGCCGGCTGCCGTCGCGTGACCCTGTTGCGCGGCGAGATGCAGGTGGACGCCGCGCGCGACTGCACCGCGGGCGTCTGCCGGCCGCTGGTGATTGAAAGCTGCGGCGGCGAAGTGATCGCCGAACAGGCGACGTTCATCATCCGCCAGATAGCGCCTGGCAGCCGCGTCAGCGTGCTCTCCGGCGCCTTGCAGCTGGTGCCGCAGGAGGCGCCGCGCGTTGGAGCCTGGCTGCAGGCCGGACAGCAGGCGCTGCTGACGCGGGGCGGAGTCGGGTCGCTGGGCCATGCCTCGGCCGAGGCGGCGGACTGGACCCGCGGCGTGCTGCGCGCTGCCGACATGCGCCTGAGCGAGTTCGTCGCCGAGCTGGCGCGCTATCGGCCGGGCTGGCTGCTGTGCGATCCGCGGGTTGCCGAGCTGCGCCTGTCCGGAACCTTCCAGCTGGACAATAGCGGCCCGGTGCTGGACAGCCTGGCAGCCGCTCTGCCGGTGCGCGTCCAGTACCGCACGCACTACTGGGTGAGCGTCGTTCCGGCGTGAGCCGGGCCGCGAACGATAATTTTCGGCGCGGCTGTCCCCTTTGCGGTTCTCGTGTGTCAAGGCGGCAGAACTCCACTGCCAATCAGACGAGATACCGCATGAACAATACCCAGCCGCTCCGTCCTCCCGCGATCCTCGCGCGCCATGAACCGTTGCGCCGCGCGATGCGCCGCAACCTGCTGATCGCCGGCCTGTTGGGCGCCGCTGTGTCGATGTCGGCGGCGCACGCCGCCGAGGCGACTCCGGTCGAAACTCTGAGCTATGCGATTCCCGCCGGCGACCTGGGCGAAGCGCTTTCGCGTTTCGCCGAGCAGGCCGGGGTCAGCCTGACGCTTTCGCCCGACCAGGTGCGTGGCAAGCGCAGTGCAGGCTTGCGCGGCACCTGGACGACCCCTGACGGGTTCCGCCAGTTGCTCGAAGGCAGCCGCCTGCAGGCAGTGCCGAGTGGCGATGGCGTGTTCGTGCTGCGCCCTCTGGGCGAGTCCTCGGCGCTGCAACTGGGCGGAAACACCGTCACCGGCATGGCGGAGCAGGACGCCAGCGGTCCGCTCGATGGCTACCTGGCCAAGCGCAGCGCGGCGGGCACCAAGACCGACACGCCGCTGATCAGGACGCCGCAGGCGATTTCCGTGGTCACCCGCGAGCAGATGGACGATCAGGCGGTGACCAATGTGGCCCAGGCGCTGCGCTACACCAGCGGCGTATTCACCGAGTACCGTGGCTCCTCGCACCGCGTCGACGAAGTCTTCGCGCGCGGTTTCGGTTATCTGCCGACCTACCTCGACGGCCTCAGCTTCGGCGGCGAATCCTACTCGCAGATCGACCCCTGGATGCTCGAACGGGTCGAGCTGATCCACGGCCCTGCCTCGGTGCTCTATGGCCAGGCAACCCCTGGCGGGTTGCTGAACATGGTCAGCAAGCGACCCTCGCTGGCGGCAAAGAATGCCGTGCAACTGGGCACTGGTAGCGATTCGCTGGTCAACGGCGCCTTCGACCTGAATGGCCAGCTGGACGAGCAGGGCGACTGGTTGTATCGCCTCAACGGCGTGGTCAGCAAGGGCCAGAACGAGGTCGATCACGTCGACGAGGAGCGCCAGGCTTTCGCTCCTACGCTGACCTGGCGCCCAGACGAAGACACCAGCCTGACCCTGCTCGGTTACTACCAGAACGACCCCGAGGCTGGTTATCGGAACTTCTGGCCAACCGCTGGCGTCGCCAACTCGGGACCTTACGGGCGCCTGTCGCGGCACTTGGATGTCGGCGATCCGGACTGGTACAAGTCGACCCGCGAGCAGACCACCCTCGGCTATATGTTCGAACATCGCCTCAACGACGCGCTGACCTTCCGCCAGAACGCCCGTTTCCTCAAGGAGAGCGGCCACTACCGGCAGATGGTCTTCCAGTTCATGAGTAACGCCTACACCCTCGAACGGCAACCGGCGGATAACACCGAGGACATGCACCAGTTCGTCATCGACAACCAACTGCAGTTCGACCTGCAGACCGGCGCCCTAGCGCATACCCTGCTCGCCGGCGCCGACTACAAGCGCACCCACCTGAACACCTGGGGGGCGCGTGACCTGACCTATTCCGGCGAGTACCCGCTGGACATCCGCAATCCGGTCTACGGCATCACCCTCGGCAGCCTGACGGTGAATACCGACCAGAGCCAGAAGGCCGAGCAACTGGGCATCTATCTGCAGGATCAGATCGAACTGGGCGGCTGGAACCTGATGGTCGGCGGGCGCCAGGACCGCTCCGAAGTGGTCACCGACGACCACCTCAGCGGCAGCCGCGTGACCGTCGACGACGACAAGTTCACCGGCCGCGCCGGGCTGCTCTACGCCTTCGACAACGGGCTCTCGCCGTACCTCAGCTACAGCACCTCGTTCGAGCCGGTGCTGAGCAGCGGTGCGCCAGGTTCGTCGCCGTTCAAGCCGTCCTCCGGCAAACAGACCGAGCTGGGCCTCAAGTACCAGCCGCCGGGCAGCGAGGCGCTGTTCAGTGCGGCACTGTTCGATCTGGCGCAGCGCAATGTGGTCACCTACGACAGCGTCAACGGCTACAACACCCAGACCGGCGAAATCAAAACCCACGGGCTGGAGCTCGAAGCGCGCGGCCGTGTGTTGCCGGACTGGGAGCTGATCGGTTCCTACACCTTCCTGCAGCCGAAGGTCAGCAAGTCGGAGCAGACCGGCATCGAAGGCAATCAGCCGGCGCGTCAGCCCAACCATCTGGCGTCGGCCTGGGCCACCTACCATTTCAACGCCGCGCCGCTGGCCGGGTTGTCCATTGGCGGCGGTGCGCGTTACGTCGGCTCCAGCTACGGCAACGCGGCGAACACCTACAAAGTGCCGTCGATAGTGCTGCTCGATGCGATGCTCGGCTACGAGCTGAAGTACCTGGCGCCGGAACTCGCCGGTGCCTCGCTGCAGATCAACGCCAGCAATCTCGCCGACAAGCAGTACGCCGCCTCCTGCGCCGCGGTGGACACCTGCTTCTACGGCTCCAGCCGCACCCTCACCGCCAGCGTGAATTACGCATGGTGAGGCCGCTGCTGATCGGGCTGCTGGCGCTTGTTGTGCTGGAACCGCTGGCCGCCGACGAGCGCACCTACGTCGGCCAGTTGGATGCGCAGGGCGGCAAGCGCATCCCGCTGAGCCTGAATGCCGGCGACTACCTCGCCGGCGAGCTGCCTGGCGCCGGTCTCGGCCTCGACCTGCAGGACACCGAGGGTGCTCATCTGCGACGGCTGGTGCCGGCGCAGAGCGGCCGCCGCAGCTTCATGCTGGTCGCGCCGGCCAGCGGAGCCTTTCGCCTGCAGCTGAGCGGTGTGCCGGCGGCCGACTACCGGCTGGAGTTGCAGACGGCGGTGCCGCTGACGGCGCAACGGGCGCCGGAGGCAGTGCTC
>DIEE01000128.1 GCA_002418465.1 Pseudomonas sp. UBA5782
GGTCATCTTCGGTTCGCAGTAGGTGCCGGGGCGAACGCCCTCGACGCCGCAGGCCTTGCCGACCATTTTCTGCGCCAGGGTGAAACCCTTGGTGCTGGCGATCGGCTGGTCGGGCTTCTTGAACAGGTCGGCAGCCGGCAGACCCAACTCGGCGCGGGCCTTGTCGGTCAGGCCGCGGCCGACGATCAGCGGAATACGGCCGCCTGCGCGGACCTCGTCGAGCAGCACCGGGGTCTTCAGTTCGAAGGTGGTGATGATTTCGTCGGTGCCGTGCTTGCAGACCTTGCCGGCGTGCGGGTAGACGTCGATCACGTCGCCCATGTTGATGTTCGACACGTCGAACTCGATCGGCAGGGCGCCGGCATCTTCCATGGTGTTGTAGAAGATCGGCGCGATCTTGGAGCCGAAGCAGAAACCGCCGGCGCGCTTGTTCGGCACGTAGGGGATGTCGTCGCCGAAGAACCACAGCACCGAGTTGGTGGCGGACTTGCGCGACGAACCGGTACCGACCACGTCACCGACGTAGGCGACCGGGAAGCCCTTGGCGCGGATTTCCTCGATCTGCTTCAGCGGGCCGATGGAGCCCGGCTGGTCGGGAACGATGCCGTCGCGGGCCATCTTCAGCATGGCCAGTGCGTGCAGCGGGATATCCGGACGCGACCAGGCATCGGGTGCCGGGGAAAGGTCATCGGTGTTGGTTTCGCCGGTGACCTTGAACACGGTCAGGCTGTACTTGTCGGCGATCGCCGGTTTCTTGGTGAACCACTCGCCATCGGCCCAGGACTGCAGCACTTCCTTGGCCGCGGCGTTGCCGGCCTTGGCCTTCTCGGCCACGTCGTGGAAGGCGTCGAACATCAGCAGGGTGTGCTTGAGCTGTTCGGCGGCAGTGGCGGCCAGGTCGGCGTCGTCGAGCATCTCGACCATGGTGACGATGTTGTAACCGCCCTGCATGGTGCCGAGCAGTTCGATCGCGCGCTTCTTGTCGATCAGCGGGGAAGTGGCTTCGCCCTTGGCCAGTGCGGAGAGGAAACCGGCCTTGACGTAGGCGGCTTCGTCGACGCCCGGCGGTACGCGGTTGGTGATCAGGTCGAGGATGAATTCTTCTTCGCCGGCCGGCGGGTTCTTCAGCAGCTCGACCAGGCCTGCGGTCTGCTCGGCGTTCAGCGGCTGGGGCACGATACCCTGGGCGGCACGCTCTTGTACGTGTTTGCGNNCGGTAGGCTTCAAGCACAGTTTTACCCTCATCAGTGGTCCCGGGGGACACATTGTGGAAACCGGCATACGCATGCGCTTCTCCGCTTCTTGGGCGGGTCAGCCAGGGTTCGTCGGTTTCCATCCAGAAGCTGTTTTCAAAGTTTTACGCCGCAGGAACGGGCTTGATGAGGGCTGGCGCAGGGCAGGTCGAGAGGGTCGATATGCCTGCGCCAACGAATCGTCCTGACGGGAGTTACTGTGCTCGTGACGCTTTGAAAACAGCTTCGAACGGACATTGGCGCCGAAAACGGCGGAGCTCATGCTACCGGAAAACGGGTGCGAAGTTAAGCCGCATACCGGTAGTCGGACAGGGTGACCGGGGTTAGACAAAGGGCTAAGATGCCGGCCTGTTTTGCCGCCCGCCGTTCGTTTCCTGCCATGTCCTATCAGCGCATCAAGACGCCTTGCGTCGGCCTCTGCTCCACCGTTTACGGCGATCTGGTCTGTCGCGGCTGCAAGCGCTTCCACCATGAGGTGGTCAACTGGAATGCCTACACCGATGACGAGCGGCGTGCGGTGTGGGCGCGCCTGGAGGTGCTGCTCGATCAGGTGATGCAGGCCAAGCTGGAGGTGTTCGACGCCGGGCGCCTGCGCCAGCAGCTGGAGCAGCGGCAGATCCGTTTCGTCGCGGAGCAGTCGCCGTATTGCTGGGCCTACCAGCTGATCGCCCGCGGCGCGCGGGTGATCAGCCAGCTGGAAGCCTACGGCGTGGTGCTGCTGCCGGAGTTCCGCGGCTGGACGCTGCCGGACCTGCGCGACGCCATCGACCGCGAGTTCTTCATCCTTTCCGAAGCGCATTACGAGCGCTATATCGCCCCGAAATTCCTCCGCGAGGGCGTCGAGCAGCGCTTTCCCTGATGCGACGATGAAAAAGCAAAGCCGCCCGAGGGCGGCTTTTTCGTAGCGCAAGGATGTCAGCGCTGGGCGACCAGCTCCTCGAGGTGATCGATGATGTCGTCCGGCTTCAGCACCAGTACGTCGCTGTCCAGAGCATCCAGCACCACTTCGGCGGTGTTGCCGATCAGTGCGCCGGAAAAGCCGCTGCGGGCGACCGTGCCGAGCACCGTGACCACAGCGTTCAGCCGGCTGGCGACCTGCGGGATCACCACGTCCGCCGGGCCTTCGCAGATGTGCAGGCGCTCGCCGGGAATCTCGTAGTCGGCCTGGAACGCCTTGCAGGCATCGCGGTAACGCGCCTCGATGGTTTCGCTGAGCTGGAAGGTCGGGTCGGCGGAAGCCAGCATCGCCGCCGGATGGGCGCTGACGACGTGCAGCGAGCCGCTGGCCAGCCCGGCGATGTCGTAGGCGTGGCTGATGATGCTGGCGTGCAGCGTGCGGTGCTCGCCGTCCGCGTTGCCGACGTCGACGGCGGCTAGCACCTTGCCGCCGGTCCACAGCCGGTCGGTCTTCACCATCAGCACCGGCGCCGGGCAGTGGCGCAGGAGCTTCCAGTCTTCGGGGGTCAGCAGTAAGCGCTTCAGGGCGTTTTCCGGCACCTGCTGCTTGATCACCAGCCCGCAACCTTCGGCTTGCTGAACGTTGATCACCGTCTGGTGCAGGTTTTCCTGCCAGGCCTGCTGCGCGGTGGCGCGGTAGCCGTCGCGTTCGAGTTCGCCGACCAGTTCGTTGAGGTAGATGGTGTGCTGGCGCTTGTTGTCGCAGACCAGCAGGTGCAGGTGCGACTGCGTCACGCCGGCGATGAGGCGGGCGCGCTTGAGCGCCAGGTCGCCGGTCTGGTCGGGCTGGATGACTACCAGGATGCTGCGGATGGCTTGCATGGTGCTGTCCCTCGTACCTGTTATCGACCCGAATGACTCTAGACGCTGGCCCCGGCGCCCCGCTTGATGCATATCAAGCGTGCCAGGCTGGCCGCGCGGCGCGGCATTCGTATAATGCTGCGCTTCGTGAAACCGCCCCGAGCCGCCATGCCTTCCCGTCCGTTCTCCAGTCGCCGCGCCGTTTGCCTTCCGTCCGCCCTGAGGCACGCCCATGCTGCCTGAAATCAGTGAGTTCCTAGGCTGCAAGACGCCGGACGCCTGGGTCGCCGCGGCGCTGCAGCAGCAGGACGTGATGCTTCTGGATCACAAGAACTGCGAGTTCAAGGCCGCATCCACGGCGCTCAGCCTGATCGCCCGCTATAACGCGCATGTCGACCTGATCAACTACATGTCGCGCCTGGCCCGCGAGGAGCTGGTGCACCACGAGCAGGTTCTGCGCCTGCTGAAGAAGCGCAAGATCGGCCTGCGCCCGGTTTCCGCCAGCCGTTACGCTTCCGGCCTGCGCAGCGAGGTGCGCAGCCACGAGCCGCAGAAGCTGGTGGACACGCTGGTGGTCGGTGCCTTCATCGAGGCGCGCAGTTGCGAGCGCTTCGCCGCGCTGGTGCCGCATCTGGACGAGGAACTGGGCAAGTTCTACTACGGACTGCTGAAATCCGAAGGCCGGCACTTCCAGAACTACCTGCGCTTCGCCTACCAGTACGGAGACGCCGCCGACGTCGAGCAGACGGTCGAGCGGGTGAGGGTGGCAGAAGCCAAACTGATCGAAAGCCCGGACAGCGAGTTCCGCTTCCACAGCGGCGTGCCGGCCTGATCATCGCGCCGGAGCGAGCCGCCGGCGGACGTTGCGATCACTTGCGTGAGGGTTCGGCTGCGCCGGCAGTGTCCTTGTGCATATGCGCCAGTACCTGGTCTGCGACTTCGGCCAGGCGTTTGCCGCTGTCCATCGCCGTGCGCAGCAACTGCTCGTGGGCGGCCTGCTCGCCCAACTGGTAGCGCTCCATCAGCAGCCGTTTCGCCTGTTCGATGCGCTTGCGCTCGCCAAGGGTGCTGCGCGCCTCCTTCAATTCGTCGCCCAGTGCCTGCAAGCGCTGCGTCTGCTGGTGCACCAGATCGAGGATCGAGCGGTTCAGCTGGCTGCCAATGCCGTCCTGCGGTGCGCCGTCGAGCGCGGTGCCCTGCACGTTGAATAGCACCGGCTGGCTGTTCGCGGCATTCCCGACGAGGCGCTTTAGCAGCGTGCGATGGTTTTCCAGATCGGCGCCGGCCTGGGCGATGCTCTGCCGGCAGCGTTGCAGCAGGTCCCTGGCCAGCAGGTTCTCGACCTGTTTCATCGCATCGATGCGCCGGGTGCAGACCTCGAACCACAGCTCGCCGAGGCCGGTTTCCACCGTCGTGCTCTTCGAGGTGCGTTGCGCCACGCCACGCAATGAGCGGACCTGGGCTTCCATGTCGCCGACCAGCAATTCCTCCCAGAGCGCCAGCGCCGAGGCATTGGCGTATTCGCGGAAGATCTCGAAGCAGCGCTGCTGGCCTTCGAGCAGGTGGCGCATCTGTTCATGCTGCGCTTCGTCGAGGTAACCGGCCGAGAATCCGGCGACGCCGGTCGCGCGTTCCTGGCCAGCGAGTTCCTTGCCCTGCATGAAGTTGAACATCGCCACCAGGGCGCGGGTGAGTTCGGGGTCCAGCGCGGTATCGGCGGCCTCGAAGACCACGGCGAGCAGGCCGCCGATCAGCCGGGTGAAGTTGGTCATGGCGTTGCCCGAGCTCACCCGCTGTTCACGGACGCGGCGGCGCAGGCGCGGCAGGTCGTCGAGGCTGTAGAGCACGAAGGCGATCCGGTTGAGCAGCCGGGCCTTGTCCGTCGATCCGCCCGGATCGAGCCGCTCCAGGCAGGCGCGCACCTGCTTCTCGCTGCGTTCGGCAGCGCCGCTGAGGTCGTCGAGGGTCGTCAGCAGGCGTTCCTCCAGGCTGCCCAGGTACATGTTCGAGTAGCCGCGCTCCTTCTGCAGGGCATGCACCAGCCCGCTGATCAGGGTTACCAGCTCGCAGGTGAAGGCCAGGCTTTCAAGGCTCTGCAGCTCGCAACGGCGGGCGGCGAGCATGAAGCGCAGGGCGGCGGGCATGCTCTCGTCGGTCATGGTCTGCTCCTTCAAAGGGCGGCGGCTTCCGGCATGGCGGCTGGAAGCGGCTGATGCATGTGGCATGCCGCCACTTCGCCGATCACCAGCACGGCAGGGCTTTGCAGGGCGAACGCGTGGGCGTCCCGATGCATGCGTGAAAGCGTAGACCGGCACTCGCGCTGGCCCGGCAGCGAGGCCTGCTCGATCATCGCTACCGGAGTTTCGGCGGGCAGGCCTCCGGCGAGCAGATGATTGCGGGTTTCGCCCAGTTTGGCCACGCCCATGTAGACCACCAGCGTGGTGCCGCTGCGCGCCAGAGCCGACCAGTCGGGGCTGGCCCCGTCCTCGGTATGCGCGGTGACCAGGGTGACGCCGCGGGCCACGCCGCGCAGGGTCAGCGGGATGCCGCATTGGGTCGCGGCGGCCAGCCCGGCGGTGATGCCGTTGACGATTTCGCAGGCCACGCCATGCCCGGCCAGCCACGCCGCTTCCTCGCCGCAACGGCCGAATATGCACGGGTCGCCGCCCTTCAAGCGCGCCACGCAGCGACCCTGGCGGGCGTAGCGCAGCATCAGGCGCTGGATGAATTCCTGCGGAGTGGAGCGGCAGCCGCCGCGCTTGCCGACCCGTAGCACCCGCGCCTGCGGACAGTGTTCGAGAACCTGCGGATTGACCAGGTCGTCGATCAGTACCACCTCGGCTTGGCCGAGGGCACGCACGGCCTTGAGGGTGAGCAGTTCCGGGTCGCCGGGGCCGGCGCCTATCAGCCAGACTTTCGCATTCATTCGATCTACCTCGTCAGGGTTGGCCGTCGGACTCAGTGCCGATAGAGCCAAGTCAGGATCAGAACCAGGTTGAGCAGCAACGACACCGCGGCAATCGTCCGCCAGGTCTTCAGCGGTTCGCGTTGCAGCAGCGGATAAGGCGTGGGGGCCGGCTGGCGTTCGCCCTGTTCGAGTTGCAGCAAGGCTTGCTCTGCGGTCTCGAAGCGCTGCTCGGCCTCCCAGGCCAGGCAGCGCGCCAGCCAGGCATCCAGCCAGGATGGCACCTCCGGGCAGCGTCGCGCGGCGCTCGCCGGTGGCGAGTGAAAGCGCGGAACCTGAAAAGCCTCGACCTCGCCGTAGGGAAACTGCCCGGTGAGCAGGCGATGCAGGGTGACGCCGACGGCGAACAAGTCCTGGCGCGGTTCTGGATCGGCGCCGTGATAGCACTCCGGGGCGATGTAGCTGGGCGTGCCCGGCACGCCATGCGCGATGTCGCGCGACAGGCCGGGGCAATGGGCGAGGCCGAAATCCAGCAGGCGTAGCTCGCCGTCGACGCCGCGGTGCAGGTTCTCCGGCTTGATGTCGCGGTGCAGGATGTTGCGCCGATGCAACTGGCCGACCGCGCGCAGCAGGCGTGTCGCGCAATCCAGCCAATCGGCCAGCGGCAACGGGCCGTCCGCCGCGAGCTGCTCGGCGAGGGTGCGGCCGGGGTATTCGCGCTGCACGTAGTAGAGATGCCGGCGCTGCGGCAGCGGATGGATCTCGACGAAGGCGCGGCCCGGCACGCGGCGCTGCAACCATTCCTCCATCATCAGCGCCTGTGCCGCCGATCCGTCATCGGCCAGCGCGGCGGGCAGGGTTTTCAGCAGCCAGTGCCGGTCCTGCTCGTCGGTGACCCGATACAGCCGCGACTGCTGCGATTCGTTGAGCAGTGCCAGCACCTGCCAGCCTTCGAAAAGCTGACTTGGCTTGAGCGTCGGTGCCAGCGGCCAGCTCGCGGCCTGGTCCTGCCAGTCGCTTTCCGGCAGCGTTTCCACGCGGATCAGCAGCGCGCTGGCGTTGTCCTGGCTGCCGGCGCAATGCGCCGCGTGCACCAGTGACTGCGCCGCCGATTGAGGGTCGTTCGCGGCCTGCAGCACGCTGCGCACGCCGGCATCGCCCAGCGTGCTCCATACGCCATCGCTGAGCAGCAGCAGGGTTTCGCCGACGTTCAGCTCGCCCTCGCCGAAGTCGGCCACCAGATGGCTTTCCAGGCCCAGGGCACGGGTCAGCACATGCTGCATGCCCGGCTGTTGCCAGACATGGTCCTGGCTCAGCCGACGCAGTAAGCCGTCGCGCCAGCTGTAGGCCCGGCAATCGCCAACATGCGCCAGGGTGAAACGCCGCCCACGCAATACCAGCGCCGACAGCGTGGTCAGCAGGGGCTGGCCGTTACCGGCGGTCTGCAGCCAGCGGTTCTGCGCCTGCAGGAGCCTTTCCAGCGACTGTGCCACGCTCCAGGTTTCCGGTGTGGCGTAGTAGTCCTGCGCTAATCCCTGCACGCTGGAATGCGCCGCCAGCCGGCCGTCGGCGCAGTAGCTCACGCCATCGGCGAGGGCGAACAGGCAGCCCTTGCTACCGGCCAGCGAGGGCTCCGGGAGCACGCTGCGCAAGGCGTCCTGGTTCTCCTCGCGCGGGCCGGTTGCGCTGGCTTCGCCGATGACGAGCTTGAGCGACATGTGCGTGACTCAGACCCGCGCCGCGGTCGAGGCCGCGGAGCCCCAGGTGGTGCGCCAACGGCGCTTCACGCCACACAGGCCGAACCAGGCGACCACCGCCAGGCTGGCGAACAGCCACAGGCCGAGCTGGTAGTCGCCCGTCGCCTGCTTGACCGCGCCGAGGCCGGACACCAGCAGGAAGCCGCCGATGCCGCCGGCCATCCCGATCAATCCGGTCATCACGCCGATCTCGCGATGGAAGCGCTGCGGCACCAGCTGGAAGACCGCGCCGTTGCCCGCACCGAGGCTGAGCAACGCGACCACGAACAGGCTCAGAGCGACCAGCGAACTGGCGATGTGGAAGCCCACCGCGGCGATGCAGATGGCGGCGAGGGTGTACATCGCCAGCAGGCTGCGGATGCCGCCGATGCGGTCGGCCAGCGCGCCACCTAGCGGACGGAACAGGCTGCCGCCGAATACACAGGCGGCGGTGTAGTAGCCGGCGGTCACCGGGTCGAGACCGTACTGGTCATGGAAGTAGCCGGGCAGGGCGCTGGCTAGGCCGAGGAAGCCACCGAAGGTCACGCTGTAGAAGAACATGAACCACCAGCTGTCCTTGTCGCCGAGGGCGCGGGCGTAATCGGCCATCCGTTTCGGTGCCGGCCGCTGGGGAGCGTTACGGGCGCAGAGCACGAACAGCGCGAGGGTGATCGCCAGCGGAATCAGGGCAAAGCCGAACACGTCGTTCCAGCCGAACATCTTCGCTAGCGCCGGCGCGAACAGCGCGGCGAACACCGTGCCGGAGTTGCCGGCCCCGGCGATGCCCATCGCCTTGCCCTGGTGCTGCGGCGGATACCACTGTGAAGCCAATGGCAGCGCGACGGCGAACGAGGCACCGGCAAAGCCGAGGAACAGACCGAGCAGCAGTGTTTGCTCGTAGCTGCGCACACCCGCCAGCCAGGCCACCGCCAGCGCGGCGATGACCACGCACTGGCCGAAGATGCCGGCAGTCTTGGGCGAGGTCCTGTCAGCGAAAAAGCCGAGGATCAGGCGAAACACCGCGCCGGCGAGGATCGGCGTGGCCACCATCATCGAGCGCTGCTGGGTGGTCAGTTGCAGGTCGGTAGCAATCTGCACGGCCATGGGGCCGAGCAGGTACCAGACCATGAAACTCAAATCGAAATACAGAAATGCCGCGAACAGCGTCGGCGTGTGGCCGGCTTTCAGGAAACTGGAGTTCATCGTGAATCCCCTCATGTTTTTCAGACGCAAAAAAAAACGCCAGAGCATCGTCCCGTTCACGGGGTGGATGCCCTGACGCCTTTGTCAGGAGGTGGATGACCATGGGATCATCCGCGCTGTAGTAATAGCAAGGAACGGGCCATGGCCTCGTTCACCGCGAATGGGCGGGCCGAAGCACGCATTCCCGCGCCAGGAGCGGCGTAACTTCCGGGTTATCGGCGGGTGACGTGCCCAGTCACGATTGAGCGCGGAGGAGATAGGCCGCCGCTTTTGTCACCAAGTAGTGCGCATGACCTCACTTTGGTGCACTGGACGCGAGCCAATGGCCTGGTCAGACGACTCCGAATCGCTCCTTGAGCCGTTCGACCGTCCACCGCCATTTCGGCGTGGTGGGGTGGCAGATGGTGTTCTGGTTGCCGAACAGGCCGACCTCCTTCACTGCCTCGTTCAGCGCCAGGCTGCGCAGCCATTGCACCGGCAGGAAGTACTCGCAGCGCTCGGGGTCGTCGAGGTATTCGCGGTGGTAATCCGCCCGCAGCAGCTCCAGCGCCGGGCGTTCCTCGTCGTTGTGCAGCAGGCAGAAGTCCCTGGCCTGCGTGGCATGCCCGGTGACCTTGGCCACGCCCACGTAACCGGCGCCGGGCACGTTGACCCACACACGGTCGCCGGGAGCGAGCATTTTCAGGCTGTTGCTGTACCAACTGCCGCCACCACCGCAGATGAAACCGAAGTGCCGCGCCTCGGCCCAGTCGCGCGTGCTGCTGTGGCCGTAGGATCCTTAGAACTCGCCATTCCAGGGCTCGGCCGGCATGCCGGGTTTGCTCGCGCTGGTGGCTTGCGGCGCCTCGGTCGGGTCGAGCAGCCAGGCGCGGCTGATCAGTTGTTGTTCGCCCAACTGGAACACCTGGAAGCACAGCACGTTGATGGCGATATCGCGCTCGCTCAGATAGCCGACGATGCGCTCGCTGCTGGCATCCAGCTCGGCGGCGACGATGACGATCTGATGGTTCTGATTCAGCGCCTCGGCCTCCAGCAGTGCGCCGAAGCGTGCCTGAAAGTCCGCAGCCATGTCGCCACCCGGCTTGAAGCGCTGATAGATGTCGGAACCGGCAATGTGCAGATTTTGCACATTGCTTTCACGCACCAACTCGCCCTCGGCGAATACATTGCGAATATGCCGGCCGATCACTAAACAGCTCGGCCAGTTGTTCCTGTCTCAGCCAGACACTGTCGTGCTCGACGGTGACGGCGATCTGGCCGTTGGCGCTTTCATAGATCGCGATTTCGCTGTTCATACCTGCGCTCCCCAGGTGTTCACTGGCGCTCAAGCGCCTCGGGCCCTATGGCGCGCCCGGGACTTTACCAGACAATCGCTGGGGGAATGGGCGCGTCGCCGGGAGGCAAGCTCCAGTGCAAAAGGGATCGCCCCACGGCCAGCTTTCATCTTCCGTGGATAGCGCAGGAGGATCGCGCCGCGCCAGGCTGGGCTGCGGATTCCGCCATCCTCACTCCCCGTCGAACACCTCCACCGTGTGCCCGCGCACGCGCACCGGCCAGGTGCGCAGGCGTTGTTCCGGGTACTCGACGCAGCTGCCGTCTTCCAGGCGGAAGTGCTGCTTGTACAGCGGCGAGGCGATGACCAGTTCGCCGGCGAGCTGACCAAGGATGCCGCGACCGATGACGTTGGCGGCGGATTTCGGGTCGCGGTTGTCGACGGCATAGAGCTGCCGGCCGGCCTGCTGCGGCAGATAGAACAGGGCGATCTGCTTACCCTCGAGCAGCACCACCACGCCGGAGTCGGCGACCAGGTCTTGCTGGCGGCAGACTTCGCGCCATTCGTTGCAGTCGATCGCCACAGTCGCTTCGCTGTGCAGGCTCATCAGAGGTTCTCCACGGTCAGGGGAATCAGTTCGAGTTCGTTGTCGCGCGCCGGGCGGCGCTGGCCGCGCTCCTTGACGAAGCGGATGTCCGGGTCGCCGCTGCGGTCGTTGACGAAGGTGCGGAAGCGTTTGAGCTTGTCCGGGTCGCTAAGGGCGTTGGCCCACTCGCATTCGTAGCGGTCCACCACCAGTTGCATCTGCGCTTCCAGTTCGCTCGCCAAACCGAGGCTGTCGTCGATGACCACGGCCTTGAGGTAGTCCAGCCCGCCTTCCAGCGATTCGCGCCACACCGAGGTGCGTTGCAGCTTGTCGGCGGTGCGGATGTAGAACATCAGCAGGCGGTCGATGGTGCGGATCAGGGTTTCATCGTCGAGGTCGGTGGCGAGCAGCTCGGCATGGCGCGGGCGCATGCCGCCGTTGCCGCAGACGTAGAGGTTCCAGCCGTTCTCGGTGGCGATCACGCCGATGTCCTTGCTCTGCGCCTCGGCGCATTCGCGGGTGCAGCCGGAGACGGCGAACTTGAGCTTGTGCGGCGAGCGCAGGCCCTTGTACCGGTGCTCGATGTCCAGCGCCATTTTCACGCTGTCCTGCACGCCATAGCGGCACCAGGTGCTGCCGACGCAGGATTTCACCGTGCGCGTCGACTTGCCGTAGGCGTGGCCGGTTTCGAAGCCGGCGGCGATCAGTTCGCCCCAGATATCCGGCAGTTCGTGCAGCTGCGCACCGAACAGGTCGATGCGCTGGCCGCCGGTGATCTTGGTGTAGAGGTCGTACTTCTTCGCTACCGCGCCGATGGCGATCAGACCGTCCGGTGTGATCTCGCCGCCCGGAATGCGCGGCACCACCGAGTAGGTGCCGTTCTTCTGCATATTGGCCATGAAGGTGTCGTTGGTGTCCTGCAGCGGCACCAGCGAGGGCTCCATGATCGGGCGGTTCCAGCAGGAGGCGAGAATCGAGCCCACGGCCGGCTTGCAGATGTCGCAGCCGACGTGGCCCTTGCCGTGCTTGGTCAGCAGCTCCTCGAAGGTTTCGATGCCCTCGACGCGGACGATGCCGTACAGCTCCTGGCGGGTGAAGGCGAAGTGCTCGCACAGGCTCTTGTCCACCACCACGCCGCGGGCGCTCAGTTCATGCTCGAACACCTGCTTGAGCAGCGCCGAGCAGCCGCCGCAGCCGGTGGCCGCCTTGGTGCAGGCCTTGAGCCCGGCGAGGTCGCCGCAGCCTTCGTCGATGGCGGAGCAGATCGCGCCCTTGCTGACGTTGTGGCAGGAGCAGATGGTCGCCGTCGCCGGCAGCGCATCGACGCCCAGCGCCGGTGCGGACTCGCCGCGCGGCAGGATCAGGCTGGCCGGGTCGGCGGGCAGGGTGATGCCGTTCTGCGCGTATTGCAGCAGGGTGTCGTAGTAGCTGTTGTCGCCGACCAGCACGGCGCCGAGCACCTGCTTGCCATCCGCGGAAACCACCAGGCGACGGTAGCTGGAAGTGGCTTCGTCGATGTAGCGATAGCTGCGCGAACCGGCCATGGCGCCGTGGGCATCGCCGATCGAGCCGACGTCGACGCCGAGCAGTTTGAGCTTGGTCGACATGTCGGCACCAAGGAAGGGGTCGCAGGGCTGCTCGCAGAGTTCGGCGGCGGCCTTGCGGGCCATCTGGTAGCCCGGCGCGACCAGGCCGAAGATGCTGCCGTTCCAGGCCGCGCATTCGCCGATGGCGTAGATGTCGGCATCGCTGGTGCGGCAATGCTCGTCGACGGCGATACCGCCGCGCGGACCCAGCTCCAGCGCGCACTGGCGGGCGAGGGCGTCCTGCGGGCGGATGCCGGCGGAGAACACGATCAGGTCGGTTTCAAGCCACTCGCTTTTACCATCAGCCTCGCCGGCGAAGTTCATCCGGTAGCGGTATTCGCGCCCGTCGCTGATCGACTGGGTACCGCGCGACAGGTGCACGCTCACGCCCAGCGCTTCGATGCGTGCTTTAAGCGCCGAGCCGCCGAGGTCGTCCAGCTGCACCGGCATCAGCCGCGGGGCGAACTCCACGACATGCGCTTCCAGTCCGAGAGACTTCAGGGCGTTGGCCGCTTCCAGGCCGAGCAGGCCGCCACCAACCACCACGCCACGGCGTGCCCCGCCAGCCGCCGCGCGGATGGTGTCGAGATCGTCGAGGGTGCGGTAGACCAGTCGGGAATTGCCTGCGGCACCCTCTATCGGCGGGACGAACGGGTAGGAGCCGGTGGCCAGGACCAGCTTGTCGTAGGGAAAGCAGCCGTCGGCGGTGATCACTTCGCGACGCTCGCGGTCGATCTCCAGCACCGGCGTGCCCAGGTGCAGAGTCAGGCCGGGCTGCTGGTAGAACTCGGCGCCGCTCATGGCCAGCGATTCGGCATCACGGCCCGTGAAGTATTCGGACAGGTGCACGCGGTCATAGGCGCGCTGGCCTTCCTCGCCGAATACGTGGATGCGGTAGCGTTGCAGGGCGCCCATGCCGACCAGTTGCTCGACGCAGTGGTGGCCGACCATGCCGTTGCCGATGACGATCAGCGTCTGCACGGGGTTGAAAGAGGTGGCTGAGTTCATGGGTTACCCCGACCGATGCGGTTTGCTGGAGGCAAAAAAAAGCGCCCGGGACCTTTCGGTCCGCGGGCGCCTTTGCCTGTTCTTCACATGAATTGTGGTGCCGTTCGCCAGGTTTTCTGGCGGAGCGCTGCGGTCATCGACAGCACGCTGCGGCGAGGGGGCCGATGCAGCGGCCATGCCAGAACGTCATTCGGGCCCGTGTTCCACTCTCGCGATATCCGCGCAGGCCAGGAGCAACGGCCTCTCCGGTTCTCTCGAAAGCTGCTGTCGACGGCTCTGCAGTTCGGCGAGCGCTGCGTTCGAAATTGCCCCAATGACGGGCTTTGGTCCTTGGGCGTGCTTCGTTGTGGGGCTGATTGGCGAGGTGTGCGCCGATAGTCCTGGCAGCCATCAGCAGACGCGAAAGCCAAAGAAACCGCTGTCTGCGAGGGCATCTTCGAGGCGACGACAAAACTGGCGTGTGCCTTGCACCGACTTGTCTGCGCGTGATCAGAAAGGATTGCGCAGCCTCACGACAAAGGCGCCGTGCCGCTCCCGTTGAAAACGGAAGAGCGATACGGCGCCTTTTTTTGTTTTTGCGATTCGGGGTTTGGGTATGGCGAGCAGGACGGTCAGGAGTGTGTGCCCTTATTGCGGCGTGGGTTGCGGCCTGCTCATGGAGGTCGAGGACAACCGCGTGCTCAAGGTCAGCGGCGACAAGCAGCATCCGAGCAACTTCGGTCGCCTGTGCACCAAGGGCACTACCTGCGCCCAGCCAATCACGGCGCCGGGCCGCTTGCAGCACGCTTATCTGCGCGCCGGGCGCCAGCTGGAGCCGGCGCAAGTCGGACTGGACGAAGCCATTCTCACCGCCGCTTCGCGACTGCGGGCGATCCTCGACGAACACGGTCCGGACGCGCTGGCCCTGTATGTCTCCGGACAGATGTCGCTGGAGGCGCAGTACCTGGCCAACAAGCTGGGCAAGGGTTTCTGGCGCAGCAACAACATTGAATCCAACTCGCGGCTGTGCATGGCCAGCGCCGGCAGCGGCTACAAGCTGTCCCTGGGATCGGATGCGCCGCCGGGCTCGTACGAGGATTTCGAGCGCGCCGAGCTGTTCTTCGTCATCGGCGCGAACATGGCCGACTGTCACCCGATCCTGTTCTTGCGCCTGCTCGACCGGCTCAAGGCCGGCGCCAGGCTGATCGTCGTCGATCCCCGGCGAACCGCTACGGCGGACAAGGCCGACCTGTTCCTGCAGATCCGTCCGGGCACCGACCTGGCGTTGCTCAACGGCCTGCTACACCTGCTGTGGAAGAACGGCCACTGCGATGACGCCTTCATTGCCGAGTTCACCGAAGGCTGGGGCGCGCTGCCGGCCTTCCTCGAGGACTACACGCCGGCGCAGGTCGCTGCGCTGACCGGGCTGGAGGAAGCCGCTATCCACCAGGCCGCGCGCTGGATCGGCGAATCCGGCGAATGGATGAGCCTGTGGACCATGGGCCTGAACCAGAGCACCCAAGGCACCTGGCACACCAATGCCATCTGCAACCTGCACCTGGCCACCGGCGCTATCTGCCGGCCGGGTAGCGGGCCGTTTTCCCTCACCGGCCAGCCCAACGCCATGGGTGGGCGCGACATGGGCTACATGGGGCCTGGCCTGCCGGGGCAGCGCTCGGTGCTGGTGGAGGAGGACCGTGCGTTCGTCGAGGATGCCTGGGGCGTGCCGCGCGGAACCCTGCGCAGCGAGCTGGGTGGCGGCACCGTGGCGCTGTTCGAGGACATGCGGGCCGGCAAGGTGAAGGCCTGCTGGATCATCTGCACCAATCCGGTGGCCAGCGTGGCCAACCGCGATACGGTGATCGCCGGCTTGCAGGCCGCCGAACTGGTGATCGCCCAGGACGCCTTTCTCGATACCGAGACCAACCGCTACGCCGACATCCTCCTGCCCGGCGCGCTTTGGGCCGAGGCCGACGGCGTGATGATCAACTCCGAGCGCAACATCAGCCTGGCGCCGCAGGCGGTCGAGCCGCCCGCAGAGGCGATGGCCGACTGGCAGCTGATCGCCCGCGTGGCTTGCGCCATGGGCTACGCCGAAGCCTTCACCTACGCTTCGGCCAGCGAGGTGTTCGAGGAAATCAGGCGCTTCCACAATCCCGCCACCGGTTACGACATCCGCGGGGTCAGCCACGCCAGCCTGGGCCAAGCGCCGCAACAGTGGCCGTGCCCGCCGGGAGGCGGCCATGAACGTCATCCGCAGCGTTACCTGAATGACGGCATCAGCCAGCGTCTGCTTCGTGGCGACGACGGCAGCGTCCCGCGGCTGGCCTTCGCCACGCCCAGCGGCAAGGCGCGCTTCTTCGCCCGCCCGCATTTGAATCCGGCGGACATGCCCGATGACGATTTCCCCTTCGTGCTCAACACCGGGCGCCTGCAGCACCAGTGGCACACCCTGACCAAGACCGGCAAGGTCGCGACCCTGAACACGCTCAACCCCGGCCCCTTCGTGGAAATCCACCGTGAAGACGCCGCGCGGCTCGGCGTAGGCGACAAGGATTCGCTGCAGATCCGCTCGCGGCGCGGCGAAGCCGTATTGCCGGTGCGGGTCAGCGAGTGCGTGCTGCCGGGCAACTGTTTCTCGCCGTTCCACTGGAGCGATGTCCACGGCGAGCGCCTGGCGATCAACGCCGTGACCAGTGACGCCATCGACCCGATATCCCAGCAGCCCGCGTTCAAGTTCAGCGCCGTGGCGCTGAGCAAGACCGAGCTGATCGAGCACCGCATGCTCGCCGCACCGGCAGCCGAGCCGATTGCGAGACCGATCTTGCAGAAGGACACGGCCATGTCGTCCGTGGAAGCCTTCGCCGCGGTGGTCGGCGAGGGCGAGCGCACGCCGCCAGTACTGACCGACAGCGAGCGTGTTTACCTGTCCGGTTTCGTCAGCGGCCTGCGGTCCAGCGAGGGGACCGGCGTGCCCAGCCTGCCGGCGCAGGCTCCACTGGCGGCGGACACCCGGCTGTGGCTCGACGGCATGCTCGCCGGGCTGTTCAGCCGCACCCAGCCCGCAGCCATGAATGAAACCGCCGCGCGGCCGCAGATCACATTGTTGTGGGCTTCGCAGACCGGTAACGCCGAAGCCCTGGCCGAACGGTTTGCCCGGCGCCTGGGCGATGCCGGGCTGGGCGTGGCGCTGCACTGCATGAGCGAGTTCCCGGTCCAGCGACTGGCGCAAGCCGCCACGGTGCTGATGCTCAGTAGTACCTTCGGCGACGGCGATTCGCCGGATAACGGGCAGGTGTTCTGGGACGCTTTGCAGAGGGCGGCAGAGCGCCTGGAAAACCTGCGCTACGCGGTACTGGCCCTCGGCGACGCCAGTTACGACCGGTTCTGCCAGCACGGCAAGAATCTCGATCACCGCCTCGCCGAGCTTGGCGCCACGCCGCTGAGGCCCTGCCTGGCCTGCGACAGCGACTTCGACGAGCCCGCCGCCGCCTGGCTGGAAGAGTTGTTACCGCTGCTGCGATTCCAGGCTGTCGTCACCCCAACGGCGAATGCGGCGCCCGCTGTCGCCAGGGCCGAACCAGCGATCGACAGTGCCGGCAGGCAGCAGCCCGTCGCGGCCGAGCTGCTGGTCAACCTGAAGCTCAACGGTGCCGGTTCCAGCAAGGAAACCCGCCTGTTCGCCCTTGGTCTGGGCGACTCCGGACTGAGCTACCAGGCCGGCGACGCACTCGGCGTATGGCCGAAGAACTGCCCCGAACTGGTCGAAGAAGTGCTGACGTTGACCAGGCTGGAAGGTGAGCAGCTGGTAAATGTCGCCAGGGTCGGCGACATGCCGCTGCGCGAGGCGCTGGGCAGCCATTTCGAGATCGCCCGGCCGAGCCAGGAAGCCCTGGCGCTGATCGCCGAGCGCAGTCACAGCGACGAATTGAAGGCGCTGCTGGGCGAGCGCCGGGCCGAACTGGGCAACTGGCTATGGGATCGGCAACTCGCCGACGTGCTGCAGTGTTTCCCCGCCAGTTATGGCGCCGACGAGTTGCTCGGCAGTCTCAGGCGCCTACAGCCGCGGCTGTATTCCATCGCCTCCAGCCCCAAGGCACACCCCGATGAAGTGCACCTGACCGTCGCCGCGGTGCGCTACGGCAAGCGCAAGGGCGTGGCCTCGACCTTCCTCGCCGACCGCGCGCAGGGCGGCGAAGTGCCGGTGTTCGTGCAGCGCTCGAAGCATTTCCGGCCGCCTGCCGATGGCGATGCGCCGATGGTGATGATCGGCCCCGGCACCGGCGTGGCGCCGTTTCGCGGCTTTCTGCAGGAGCGGCGGATGCGCGGTGATAAGGGCCGCAACTGGCTTTTCTTCGGCGAGCAGCACGAGGAGTCGGACTTCTACTACCGTGACGAACTGCAGGAGATGCAGCGCGATGGCCTGCTCACGCGCCTGAGCCTGGCGTTCTCCCGCGATCAGGTACAGAAGGTCTATGTGCAGGAGCGCATCCGCGAGAACGGCGCCGAGCTGTGGCGCTGGCTGGAAGAGGGCGCCAGCCTGTACGTGTGCGGCGATGCCAGCCGCATGGCCAGAGACGTCGACCAGGCGCTGCGCGAAGTCGCATGCGACCACGGCAGGCTGGACGAGGAACGTGCGGCGGAGTTCATTCGCGGCCTGGCCGAGCAGAAACGCTACCTGCGCGACGTCTACTGAGCGCGCTCCGGAAGCACTCAGCCGAGGGGGAAGGCGTCGAGCCGATAACCCTGCTCGTCGCTCTGCAAGGCCCAGCCTTGCGCGTCCCAATCGCCGAGCACGATGCGTTCGGCCGGCTGGCCATCGACCTGCAGCGAGTGCTGCGCCGGGCGATGGGTGTGGCCGTGGATCAGCCGCTGCACGCCGTGCTCACTCATCAGGCGAAGCACTTCTTCCGGAGTGACGTCGACGATATCGGCGGCTTTCTGCCGGGTTTGCATGCGGCTTTCCTTGCGCAGCTTGCGACCGAGCTTGTGCCGCGTAGCCAGCGGCAGGTTGCGCAGGACGAACAGCACCAGCGGGTTGCGCAGCCAGCGGCGCAGGCGCATGTAGGCGATGTCGCGAGTGCACAGGCTGTCGCCATGCATCAGCAGCACGCGCTCGCCTTGGATGTCCACCAGGCTCGGGTCCGCCAGCAGGGTGCAGCCGGCCTCGCGACAGAAGTCCTTGCCGATCATGAAGTCGCGATTGCCGTGCATCAGGTAGACGCGCGTGCCGCCGTCGCTCAGCTGGCGCAGGGCGCCGGCGATGGTGCGCTGGAACGGGGTCATGGCGTCGTCGCCGATCCAGGCTTCGAAGAAGTCGCCGAGGATGTACAGCGCATCGGCGTGTGCGGCGCGATCCTGCAGGAAAAACAGAAACGCCCGGGTGATGTCCGGGCGTTGTTCTTCGAGGTGCAGATCGGAGATCAGCAGGATCAAGGGATCACTCGACGATTTCGGCTTTCTCGATGATCACGTCGTCCACCGGCACGTCCTGGTGGCCGGACTTCATGGTGGTGGATACGCCCTTGATCTTCTCTACCACGTCCAAGCCTTCGGTCACTTCACCGAACACCGCGTAGCCCCAGCCCTGCACGGTCGGCGCGCTGTGGTCGAGGAAGGTGTTGTCGGCAACGTTGATGAAGAACTGCGCGGAGGCCGAGTGCGGCTCCATGGTGCGGGCCATGGCCACGGTGCCGGTCTTGTTGGAGAGCCCGTTGTTGGCTTCGTTCTTGATGGTGGCGCGGGTGGCTTTCTGCTTCATGCCCGGCTCGAAACCGCCGCCCTGGATCATGAAGTTGCCGATGACACGGTGGAACACGGTGTTGTCGTAGTGACCGGCCTTCACGTATTCCTTGAAGTTGGCCACGGTTTCCGGGGCCTTGTCTTCGAACAGGTTCAGGGTGATGACGCCGTGGTTGGTGTGCAGCTTGATCATGGGAATCCACTCTTGTTCGGGCAAAGGGGCGGGTCGTCGAATCGCAGCGTCTGGCCGCGCGCAGCGCAGGCGTCGCCAGGCTTTCGATCCACTATCAACGAGCGCGGCCGCTTTGCGGCTGTCAGGGGGTTGACGGGTTCGCTATCATACGGGCTTTGATTTGGCCGGCCTACCCTGCGCGGCGCACCCCAAGGGGCTATTGCCGTTTCATCGCGAATGAGGCGGCGACAGACCATAAGATCAAGGACCCTATGAGCAAGCCAGAGACTCCCATCGCCAGCAACTTTCTCCGCCAGGTCGTCCAGGCCGACCTCGACGCCGGCAAGCACGCGAAAATCGTCACGCGCTTTCCCCCGGAGCCCAACGGTTACCTGCACATCGGCCACGCCAAGTCGATCTGTTTGAACTTCGGTCTGGCCAAGGAGTTCGGCGGCGACTGTCACCTGCGTTTCGACGACACCAACCCGGCCAAGGAAGACCAGGAATACATCGACGCCATCGAGAGCGACGTGAAGTGGCTGGGCTTCCAGTGGTCCGGCGAGGTGCGCTACGCCTCCAACTACTTCGACCAGCTGCACGCCTGGGCGATCGAGCTGATCGAGGCCGGCAAGGCGTACGTCGACGACCTCTCGCCGGACGAAGCGCGCGAGTACCGCGGCACGCTGACCGAGCCGGGCCGCAACAGCCCGTTCCGCGAGCGCTCGGTGGCCGAGAACCTCGACCTGTTCGCGCGCATGAAGGCCGGCGAATTCCCCGATGGCGCGCGTGCGCTGCGGGCGAAGATCGACATGGCCTCGCCGAACATGAACCTGCGCGACCCGATCCTCTACCGCATCCGCCATGCCCACCACCACCAGACCGGTGACAAGTGGTGCATCTACCCGAGCTATGACTTCACCCATGGCCAGTCCGACGCCATCGAAGGCATCACCCATTCGGTGTGCACCCTGGAGTTCGAGGATCACCGTCCGCTCTACGAGTGGTTCCTGGCCAACCTGCCGGTACCGGCGCAGCCGCGCCAGTACGAGTTCGCCCGGCTCAACCTGAACTACACCATCACCAGCAAGCGCAAGCTCAAGCAACTGGTGGACGAGAAGCACGTCCAGGGCTGGGACGACCCGCGCATGTCGACGCTCTCCGGTTTCCGGCGCCGTGGCTACACGCCGGCCTCGATCCGCAACTTCTGCGACATGATCGGCGTGAACCGCGCCGGCGGCGTGGTCGATGTCGGCATGCTCGAGTTCGCCATCCGCGAGGACCTCGACGCCAACGCTGCGCGCGCCATGTGCGTGCTCAAGCCGCTCAAGGTGGTGATCACCAACTACCCCGAAGGCCAGGTGGAAAACCTAGAACTGGCGCGTCATCCGAAGCAGGACATGGGCGTGCGCGTGCTGCCATTCGGCCGCGAGATCTACATCGACGCCAGCGACTTCGAAGAAGTCCCGCCGGCCGGCTACAAGCGCCTGATCCCCGGTGGCGAAGTACGGCTGCGCGGCAGCTACGTGATCCGCGCCGACGAGGCGATCAAGGATGCCGACGGCAATATCGTCGAGCTGCGCTGCTCCTACGACGAGAACACCCTGGGCAAGAATCCCGAGGGCCGCAAGGTCAAGGGCGTGATCCACTGGGTGCCGGCCGCCGAGAGCGTCGAGTGCGAAGTGCGCCTGTACGATCGTCTGTTCCGCTCGGCCAATCCGGAGAAAGCCGAGGAGGGCGCCAGCTTCCTCGACAACATCAACCCGGAGTCGCTGGTGGTGCTCACCGGTTGTCGCGCGGAGCCGTCACTGGCCCAGGCCGAGCCGGAAGAACGCTTCCAGTTCGAGCGCGAAGGCTACTTCTGCGCCGACCTCAAGGATTCCCGCCCGGGTCGCCCGGTGTTCAACCGTACGGTGACGCTGCGTGATTCGTGGGGCCAGGGTTGAGTTTTCAGTAACGCGTCGTCGATCTCGAAACGGGCCACGCGAAAGTGGCCCGTTTTTTCAGGACCTGAACCATGCTTTCGATCTACAACACCCTGAGCAAGACCAAGGAACCCTTCAAGCCGCTGCTGGGCAACCAGGTGCGCATGTACGTCTGCGGGATGACCGTCTACGACTTCTGCCACATCGGCCACGCGCGGGTGATGGTGGCGTTCGACGTGATCGCCCGCTGGCTGCGTCACTCCGGCTACGCGCTGAACTACGTGCGCAACATCACCGACATCGACGACAAGATCATCCGCCGCGCGCAGGAGAACGGTGAATCCTTCGAGGCGCTGACCGAGCGCATGATCGCCGCGATGCACGAGGACGAGGCGCGCCTCGCCGTGCTGCGCCCGGATCAGGAACCGCGCGCCACCGGCCACATTGCCGGGATGCACGCGATGATCCAGACGCTGATCGACAAGGGCTTCGCCTATGCGCCGGGCAACGGCGACGTCTACTACCGGGTCGGCAAGTTCGTCGGCTACGGCAAGCTGTCGCGCAAGAAGATCGAGGACCTGCGTATCGGTGCGCGCATCGAGGTCGACGAATCCAAGCAGGACCCGCTGGATTTCGTGCTATGGAAAGGTGCCAAGCCGGGCGAGCCGAGCTGGGAATCGCCGTGGGGCGCCGGTCGGCCGGGCTGGCATATCGAGTGCTCGGTGATGTCGACCTGCTGCCTGGGCGAGACCTTCGACATCCACGGCGGCGGCCCGGACCTGGTGTTCCCGCACCACGAGAACGAGATCGCGCAGAGCGAGGCGGCCACCGGCAAGCTCTACGCCGCCTCCTGGATGCACGCCGGCGCGGTGCGCGTGGACGGCGAAAAGATGTCCAAGTCGCTGGGCAACTTCTTCACCATCCGCGAAGTTCTGGAGAAGTACCACCCGGAGGTGGTGCGCTACCTGTTGGTATCCAGCCACTACCGCAGCCCGATCAACTATTCCGAAGACAGCCTCAAGGAAGCCAAGGGCGCGCTGGAGCGGTTCTACCACGCGCTCAAGGGTCTGCCGGATGCTCCGGCAGCCGGTGGCGAAGCATTCGTCGAGCGCTTCGCCGCGGCGATGAACGACGACTTCAACTCGCCGGAAGCCTGCGCGGTGCTGTTCGAGATGGTCCGCGAGGTCAATCGCCTGCGCGAGACTGATCTGCCGGCCGCCGCAGCGCTTGCCGCAAGGCTGAAGGAACTGGCCAGGGTACTGGGCGTATTGCAGCTGGAGGCGGATGCCTTCCTGCAGGCCGGCGCCGAGGGCAAGGTCGATGCCGCCGAAGTCGATGCGCTGATCGCCGCGCGCCTGCAGGCCCGCGCGGAGAAGAACTGGGCTGAATCCGACCGCATTCGTGATCAGCTCAGCGCCATGGGCGTGATCCTGGAAGACGGCAAGGGCGGCACCACCTGGCGCCTGGCGGAATAATCCCGGCCGCCATGAAAAGGGCCGCTCAGCGGCCTTTTTCATTTTTTGCTCGGGCCATCCCTGCGGCTGGCCCTTGTTGCACGAAGAACGACCTATCCTTCGACGCCCTGCCACACGATGCGGTTGGAATCACCGAATGCTGTCTGCCGTAAGACGCTACAAACTGCTGGTCTCCGGCGCTCTGGCGCGCTACTTCCCCCGAACCACCGCCTACCTCGAGGCCGAGCGCGCCGACGCACCGCGGTTGCAGCAACCTGCTCCACGGACGAAGAAGGCCCCCGCGACGAGAACCGGCAAGCCCAAGGCCGCCAAGCCGGCCAAGGGCAAGCCCGCGCCGGGTGGCCTCTATTCCGCCGGCGCGCTGGCGATGGATGAAGAGCAGATCGCCGCGATGCGCGAACGAGTGCGCCAGGCAGTCAGCGCCGGGGTGATCAGCGCGCCGTCGGAGGAGCAGTGGGCGATGATCCTCTCCCGCGGCGCGGCGACGCGAGTGTTCGCCGGCGCCGGCTCGGGGAAATCCACCACGCTGGTGCTGCGCGTGGTGTTCATGCTCTGCCACCTGCGCATCGACCCCGGCAGCCTCACGGTGATCTCCTTCACCAGCGCGTCCTGCGCGCAACTGCGTGAGCAGTTGGGGCGCGTGCTGGCGTTCTGGAAATTTCCCTTCGACGCCGCCCAGGCGCGCCAGTGCGTGCGCACTTTCCATTCGGCGATGGGCGTCCTGGCCCGCGAACAGTGGGGCGCGCCGCGCTGGTTCGAGCAGCTCGACGAGCGCGCTGGCGACAGCGAGCCGGACAACCCGCTGACCGCCTCGCGTCTGAAACCGGCGCAGAGCGCCGTGCTCAAGCAGGCCTATGAGAGCTGCTATGCCGAGCAGCCTGTCTTTCGCGACGCGGTGCACCGGCTGCTGGGCATTCCTCCCGCCGTTGAAGGCGTTCCACCGGCGAAGGCGCCGCTGGACGCCTATCAACTGCCCGGCGAGTTTTCCGCCGCGCTGCTGTTCGAGGTGTTCTACCAGCAGGCCGGATTCATCCAGAGCATCGGCATCCGTATCGACCGGCTCGACTCCAAGGCGCTCGACTGCTCGGCCGGGGAGCGCCTGTTCATCGAGGCGCTGCTGCTGTTCTGGGGTGCGTTCGAGGCGCAGTTGCAGGCGCGCGGCCTGATGAGCTTCGACGGCGCGTTCCAGGCGCTGACCGAGCGGCTGCCGACGCTGCAATCCAGCGCCGGACTGGAAACGCTGCGGCATCTGCTGATAGACGAATTCCAGGACATCTCGCCGCAGATCGTGCTCTGGCTGCAGGCCGTGCATCGGCGCCTGGCGGGCGAGGGCGGTTCGCCCAGCCTGATGGCGATCGGCGACGACTGGCAGTCGATCTACGGCTGGCGCGGCAGCTCGCCGGAGCTGTTCATGGATTTCGATCGGCATTTCCCCAGTCGCGGCCGTTCGCGCAAGAGCACCGTACTGCTACTGGAAACCAACTATCGCTCGATCAAAGCGGTGCTCCGCGATGGCGAGGCGGGGCTCGCCGACGTGGCGATCAAGCAGGCGAAACTCAGTCGTGCGGTGAAGCGCGAGCAGCCAGGCGACCACGGCGTTCGGCTGGAGGGCGGCTTCGATATCAGGCGGCACCTGCCGCGCCTGATCGGGGAGATCGAGGCGCAGTGCGAGCACGTCGCCGCGCGTGAGGGTGCGGATCGCAATGCGGTACTGGTGCTCAGCCGGCGCAACCAGCCGCTGCGGGCGATCCAGGCCGAGCTGGACTGGCGCCTGCCGGTAAAGGCCTACAGCATCCATCGCGCCAAGGGGCTGCAGGCCGAGGTGGCGATCATCCTCGACGATGGTGCGACCGCGCCGGCGCACCCGCTGCGAAACGCGCTCTACCGCCACTCGGGCTTCTTCCGCAACAGCTACGACCAGGCGATGCAGGACGAAAGCCTGCGCCTGGCCTACGTGGCGATCACCCGTGGCGTCAGCCGGGTGATCTGGTTCACCGACAAGCCCAAAGGTGCAGCGGCGCTGCTCGGGCGGCGAGCGGGCCGTCAGAAATGAAGAAGGGCACCCGTGGGTGCCCTTCATTCTGTTGCAGCGGAGCCGTCCTCAAGGATGCAGGTGTTCCGCGGCGTACAAGGTGTTTTCCAGCAGGCAGGCGCGAGTCATCGGGCCGACGCCACCGGGAACCGGGGTGATCCAGCTGGCGCGTTGTAGCGCCGGCTGGTATTCCACGTCGCCGACCAGCTTGCCGTCTTCCTGGCGATTGATGCCGACGTCGATGACGATCGCGCCCGGCTTGACCCACTCGCCCTTGACCAGCCCCGGCTTGCCGACCGCCACCACCAGCAGGTCGGCATTGGCGACGTGCGCCGCCAGGTCCTTGGTGAAGCGATGGGTGACGGTGACCGTACAACCGGCCAGCAGCAGCTCCAGCGCCATCGGCCGACCGACGATGTTGGACGCGCCCACCACTACGGCATTGAGCCCATAGAGATCGACGCCGGTGCTGGCGAGGAGGGTGATGATGCCCTTCGGCGTGCACGGACGAAGCATCGGCATGCGCTGCGCCAGGCGGCCGATGTTGTACGGGTGGAAACCGTCGACGTCCTTGTCCGGGCTGATGCGCTCGAGCAGCAGCGAGGCGTCCAGATGCGCCGGCAGCGGCAACTGCACGAGGATGCCGTCGATCTCCGGGTTCTGGTTGAGGCTGTCGATCAGGCCAAGCAGTTCCTCCTGGCTGGTTTCGGCGGGCAGGTCGTAGGCGCGGGAGTCGAAACCGACTTCCTCGCAGTCCTTGCGCTTGTGTGAAACGTAGACCTGGGAGGCCGGGTCGCTACCCACCAGAATCACCGCCAGGCCAGGGGCGCGAAGGCCCTGCCGGCGCCGCTCGGCGACACGTTCGGCGATCTGCAGGCGGAGGCTGGCGGCGATCGCTTTGCCGTCGATCAGTTGTGCTGTCATTACGCTTGGTTAACCATCGGAAAGGATTGAAAAAGGACGCGCATTCTCGCATGGCGCCGCGGGCGGGCAAAGTCGGCTGATCGGCGTTTTCCCGTAAGCTCTTTATATCGCTGAATTTTTTTTCGTTCGGAGTGTTGACGTACCCAGGACCTCTCTATAAGATTCGCCCCGCTTGTCGAGCACAGCCAGCCGCTGGGTAAGATGGCAAAAAGGGTTGAAGCTGACCCTTTCAAGCCAACGCTTTTAAGTCCGCGCTTCGCTTTAGAATGCAGATGATTAAGCGCCCGTAGCTCAGTTGGATAGAGCATCCGCCTTCTAAGCGGATGGTCGCAGGTTCGAGTCCTGCCGGGTGCGCCATTTGGCCGCTCAGGCACAGGCAAAACGCAATATGGTGGGCGTAGCTCAGTTGGTAGAGCACAGGATTGTGGCTCCTGGTGTCGTGGGTTCGATTCCCATCGTCCACCCCATATTCGAGAGAACGCCAGGTCCAGTACCTGGCGTTTTCGTTTCAGCGTCATGCGGACGTGGTGGAATTGGTAGACACACCAGATTTAGGTTCTGGCGCCGCAAGGTGTGAGAGTTCGAGTCTCTCCGTCCGCACCAAGTAAGCCGTTGCGAGAGGGAATTCACCAGGCGTCCGAACGGATTGGCGGAGTTCTCGAAGCGCCGGAATGAGAAAGGCAGCTCAATGGAGCTGCCTTTTGTCGTTTCTGGCGCTGGAGAAAATGCTGGCGGCCTACTTCTTCACGATGGCCTTCTGCTCGGTGCCGGCTGCTGGACTTCCGATGATGTCCCGGTAGGTGGAGTTCGCCTGATGCTGAATCAGGCAATCGGGGTTTTCCTCTCCTGCGGCCGCATTGGGTTTGCCCGGCTCGCAGGCTTCCCCGGTCACTGGCGCCGTGGTGGCGCTCAAGCTCGCCCAGGCCTGCAGTGCGGCGTCGTGCGTTTCGCCGGCTCCGCTGCGGGCCAGGTAGGCATAGCTGCCCACTGCCACCGCGACGATCAGGAATACCAGGTTTATCTTGAAGAATGCGCTCTTGGTGTCCAATTGCATCTCCTCGTCAGCGCCAATGGCGTTTCGTTAAAAAGGCAATTGCGAATGCCGCGGATGCGACGTGAACTGTCTGGACAGCGATCTGCGCCATATGTTCCGCGTCGCGGGCTCGTTCGTGTCAGGCGCCCGCTTCGGTGGCGCGGCCATTCGGCGTGCCCCTGCCGCGCCTGGTGTAGAAGATGCCCCAGGTCAGGCCGATCACTGCCGCCGTCGCCGAAGCGAGGAGTACGCCGAGTTTGGCCGCGTTCAGCAGGCTCTCGTCATGGAACGCCAGGTTGGCGATGAAGATGGACATGGTGAAGCCGATGCCGGCGAGCAGGCCGACGACGCATACGCCTGGCCAGGTGACGTTCGGCGGGAGACGACACCAGCCCAGTCGCACGACCAGCGCGCTGGCGGCTATCACGCCGATGGGCTTGCCCAGCACCAGGGCCACAAGCACACCCAGCAGTACGCTCTGCGAGCCGTTGCTGTCGAGGTCAACGCCGCCCAGCGTCACGCCCGCGTTGGCCAGCGCGAACAGCGGCATGATGCCGAACGCGACCCAGGGGTGCAGGGCGCCCTGTATGCGGGCCACCGGAGGCATCAGTTCGCGTTGTGCGAGCTTGAGGTTCTTCAGTACGCCGGACTCCACTGTCGGCTGCTGCGCCTGCTTGCGCAGGTCGCCGACGACCTGGGTCATGGTGTCGATGGGGCGTTCCTGACAGCGGCGTGGCAGCACCGGCGTCATCAGGCCAAGCACCACGCCGGCAAGCGTGGGGTGCGCGCCGGTCTGCAACAGCCCGATCCACAGCACGATGCCGGGGACGATATAGGCGAAGGCATTGCCAATGCCGATTCGCTGCAGGCCCAAAACCATCAGCACGCCGAGGCCGGCGACCAGCAATCCGCTGTAATTCAGCCCTTCGCCATAGAACGCGGCGATGATCAATACGGCGACGATGTCGTCGATGATCGCTAGGGCGAGCAATAGCACGCGGACGTTGCTCGGTATCGCTCGGCCGAGGAGGGCAAGCACGCCCACGGCGAAGGCGATATCCGTGGCGGTCGCCACCGCCCAGCCCCGGATCTGCAGAGGGTCGCTGTTCAGGCAGGCATAGATGATGGCGGGAACCAGCACCCCGCCGAGCGCGGCGGCCAGGGGTAGTGAAGCCAGGCGGATGCTGGAAAGGGCGCCTTCATGTATTTCCCGGCGGATTTCCACTCCCACCACCAGGAAAAACACGGTCATGAGTCCGTCGTTGATCCAGAAGTGCAGCGATTGCGATACCGAGAGGCTGCCGAAGCTGATCGACAGCGGCGTGTGCCAGAGCGCGTGATAGCTGCCCGACACCGGACTGTTGGCCCAGATCAGCGCGAGCGCCGCGGCTGCGAGCAGCACGATCCCACTGACGGCTTCGATATGCATGAAGCGTTCGATTGCGCAGAAGGCGCGTTCGGCAAGGACCTGGGCGCGTGGAACGGGCGAGGAGGGGGGAGATTGATTCATGGGCGAGCGCACTCCGCGTGGCGGCCCGACCTGCGCTGATTGACCTGCACCGCGCGACGCGCGCGAATGACACCCTGTGACAATCATACACAGCTGCGCAGGATACAAAAGCCGTTTGGCTTTCAGGATGTTGCGGGGGTGGAGGGGAGGCCCGCCCCTCGGTCGCCTTCGTCAGCTTTCCTTCAGAAAACTGCTGATCCGTGTAATGAAAACGTCCATCGCGAACGGCTTGGTCAGCACCTGCATGCCCGGGTCGAGCTGACCGCTACGGATTACGGCGTTCTCGGCGTAGCCGGTGATGAACAGTACCTTGAGCCCTGGGCGCAGCTGGCGCGCGGCATCGGCCACCTGCCGGCCATTCAGGCCGCCAGGAAGCCCAACATCGGTAATCAGCAGGTCTATCGGCGTGCCGGTCTGGATCACGCCGAGCCCGGCGGGGCCGTCCGGTGCCTGCAGGACGTTGTACCCCTGGTCCTGGAGGATTTCGACGATCAGCATGCGCAGGATCGGTTCGTCGTCGATCACCAGGATGGTTTCACTCTGCTTCATCTGTGGTGGTTTGGCGTTGAGCGGTTCGTCGCCGGCTTCCGGCTGTCCGTGGTGACGGGGCAGGTACAGGCACATCGTCGTGCCCTGGCCTGGTTCGGAGGTGATGTGTGCCTGTCCGCCTGACTGCCGGGCGAAGCCGTAGACCATGGACAGGCCAAGCCCCGTTCCCTGGCCCATCGGCTTGGTCGTGAAGAACGGGTCGAAAGCGCGCTCGATCACTTCCGCCGGCATGCCGGTGCCGGTGTCGATCACGCAGAGCGATATGTACTCCCCCGGCGTCAGGCCACGCTCGCGTGCTGCACCCGTATCGAACGAGTGGTTGGTCGTCACTATGGTCAGCTGGCCGCCGTCCGGCATGGCGTCGCGGGCGTTGATGCAGAAGTTGAGCAGCGAATTTTCCAGCTGGTTGGTGTCGACGAGTGCTGGCCACAGGGCTTCGGCACAGACCGCGCCCACCTCGATCTTCGGCCCCATGGTGCGCCGTATCAGCTCTTCCATGCCGTTGACCAGTCGGTTGATATCGGTGGGCTTGGGATCGAGCGTTTGTCGGCGGGAAAAGGCCAGTAGCCTGTGTGTCAGCGCTGCGGCCCGCTGCGCTGCATTCTTTCCAGCAGTCAGGTAGCGATCCAGTTCGCCGATGCGGCCCTGGCTGATGCGTGTGTCGAGCATCTCCAGGCTGCCGGATATTCCCGCCAGTAGGTTGTTGAAGTCGTGTGCCAGGCCGCCGGTTAGCTGGCCGACGGCTTCCATCTTCTGACTGTGGCGAAGCAGCTCCTCGGTGTGCTGCAGCGCCTGCGCCTGTTGTCTCTCGGCGGTGAAGTCGCGGCCGACCGCATTGATCAGTCCATCGCCGGGCACGACCGTCCAGTTGATCCAGCGATAGCTGCCGTCGCGATGTCGTAGCCGGCTTTCGAAACGCTTCAGCTGCGTGCCGTCGCGCAGCGCGGCTACTGCATCCTTCCACTCGGCCAGGTCGTCGGCGTGCACCAGATCGAGCAGATAGTTGCCGACCAGCTGCTTTTCATCCCAGTCGAGCACGCTGCTCCAGGCCGGATTGATCGCCGCGATGATGCCATCGAAGCGCGTCACCAGAATCAGGTCGGTGGACAGTTGCCAGAGCCGGTTGCGGTCGGCGGTACGCATGGCGATCTGGGTTTCCAGCGAGGCGGCGAGTGAGTGCAGGTCGCGTTCGACGACGAAGCGCTGGGTGGTCTCGACGACAGTATCGATCACGCCGACGATGCTGCCGTTCTCGTCATGTACCGGGCTATAGCAAAAGGTGAAGTAGGCCTGCTCGGGATAGCCGTGCCGGTCGACCGTCAGCGGATAGTCTTCGATGTACGTCGCTTCGCCAGCGAAGGCGGCGTCCATGATCGGGCTCAGCACATCCCAGGCTTCTTCCCATATCTGCTCGAAGGAGCGCCCCAGCGGCTGGGGCTTGTCGCCGAGGATGGGGCGGAAGGCATCATCGTAGATCGCGGTGAACGAATGCCCCCAGAGCAGGCACTTGGGAAACTTGGAGTTCAATACCATCTGCACGGCTACCCGCAACGCCGCGGGCCAGTCGCTGATCGCCCCCAGCGGAGTGGAAGCCCAGTCGTGCGCGCGTACCTCGTCGCCCATTTGCCCGCCACCGACGAGAAAACAACTGGGGGGAGTTTGCTCTGGCATGCTTGGTCGAATCCGTGAGAGTAGCGAGCTGGGAAGCGGCGTTGGTTGCCTTGGCAGCAGTGGCCGGCATCGAAACGGTCCTATGATATGCCGTACGCGGATTCATGTGGCAGGGGAAAACTCATTCGCCGTTCGCTATATCCTTCCTTATATATGTGTCGCGAAGTGCCGACGGGTGACTTCTGCCTTTCGAGCCACTAGAATGCATGCCCTTGATTCTGGGGTCGGAACGCCCGGCCATGTCTGTGCAACGAGGAATATCCATGCAAGTTTCTGTTGAAAGCACCTCCGCTCTGGAGCGCCGCATGACCATCGGCGTGCCCGCCGAGCGCATCGAGACCGAAGTCAACAAGCGTCTGCAGCAGACTGCCAGTCGTGCCAAGGTCGCCGGCTTCCGTCCGGGCAAGGTGCCGATGAGCGTGATCCGTCAGCGCTACGAGTCGGCGGCACGCCAGGAAGCGCTGGGCGATCTGATCCAGTCGACTTTCTACGAAGCCATCGTCGAGCAGAAGCTGAACCCTGCCGGTGCGCCGGCCGTCGAGCCGAAAGTGTTCGAGAAGGGCAAGGATCTGGAATACGTCGCCACCTTCGAGATCTTCCCGGAATTCGAGGTCGCCAGTTTCGACAACGTCGAAATCGAGCGTCTGCAGGCTGACGTCGCGGACAGCGATGTCGACAACATGCTGGACATCCTGCGCAAGCAGAACACCGCCTTCGAACCCGTCGAGCGCGCCGCCGAAGATGGCGATCAGCTGAACATCGACTTCGTCGGCAAGCTGGACGGCGAAGTCTTCGCCGGCGGTTCGGCGAAAGGCACTGCACTGGTTCTCGGCTCCGGCCGCATGATCCCCGGCTTCGAAGAAGCCCTGGTTGGCGCTACCGCTGGCGAAGAGCGCGTCATCACCCCGACGTTCCCCGCCGACTACCAGAACCTCGACCTCGCCGGTAAAACCGCCGAGTTCACCGTGACCGTCAACAGCGTCGCAGCGCCGAAACTGCCCGAGCTGAACGATGCGTTCTTCGCGCTGTTCGGCATCAAGGAAGGCGGTCTGGAAGGCTTCCGCACCGAAGTTCGCAAGAACATGGAGCGTGAACTGCGCCAGGCGATCAAGTCCAAGGTGAAGAACCAGGTCATGGAAGCGCTGCTGGCCGGCAACCCGGTCGAAGTGCCGAAGGCGCTGATCGCCAACGAAATCGACCGTCTGCGCGCACAAGCCGTGCAGCAGTTCGGTAGCAACATCAAGGCTGATCAGCTGCCGGCTGAACTGTTCGAAGAGCAGGCCAAGCGCCGCGTTCTGCTGGGCCTGGTGGTTGCCGAAGTGGTCAAGCAATTCGAGCTCAAGCCGGACGAAGCACGCGTTCGCGAGATGATCCAGGAAATGGCTTCGGCGTATCAGGAGCCCGAGCAGGTCGTGTCCTGGTACTACAAGAACGACCAGCAACTGGGTGAAGTCCGCTCGGTTGTGCTGGAAGAGCAAGTTGTAGATACTGTCCTGCAGAAGGCCAAGGTGACCGACAAGCAGGTCTCCTACGAAGAAGCTGTCAAGCCAGCGGAAGCTCCGCAGGCCGCCTGATTCTCTCTTTCGTTCGAGTACACCATAAGCCAGCCGTCGAGCTGGCTTATGCGTTTTTGGATCTGACCATTTAGGAGCGATCGCAGGACATGTCCCGTAATCCATTTATGCAAGTGCCTGACATCCAAGCAGCCGGCGGCCTGGTGCCAATGGTCGTCGAACAGTCCGCTCGCGGCGAGCGCGCCTATGACATCTACTCGCGCCTGCTCAAGGAGCGAATCATCTTCCTCGTCGGTCCGGTCGAAGACTACATGGCCAACCTGGTAGCGGCTCAGCTGCTATTTCTCGAAGCCGAGAATCCGGACAAGGACATCCACCTCTACATCAATTCGCCGGGCGGCTCCGTTACTGCGGGCATGTCGATTTACGACACCATGCAGTTCATCAAGCCGGACGTTTCCACCATCTGCATCGGCCAGGCCTGCAGCATGGGGGCGTTCCTGCTCGCCGGTGGCGCGAAGGGCAAGCGCTCCTGTCTGCCCAACTCGCGGATGATGATTCACCAGCCGCTGGGCGGCTTCCAAGGCCAGGCCTCGGACATCGATATCCACGCCAAGGAAATCCTCTCGATTCGTGCGCGACTGAACGAATTGCTGGCCTTCCATACCGGCCAGGACATCGAAACCATCGAGCGCGACACCAACCGCGACAACTTCATGAGCGCCGAGCGCGCCGCCGAATATGGCCTGGTAGACCAGGTTCTCGTTCAGCGCCAGATGGCGAGCTAAACAGCGCCCTCCGATGCGGCCGGGCGATGTCCGGCCGTCCGCGGGGTTGAAAATGCCCGCAATTGCCTTCATCTTGTGTTTCAAGCCTACCCGGATTGGATTGATCGAATGACTGACACCCGCAATGGCGAGGACAACGGCAAACTGCTTTATTGCTCCTTCTGCGGCAAGAGCCAGCACGAAGTGCGCAAACTGATTGCCGGCCCCTCCGTTTTTATCTGCGACGAGTGCGTCGACCTGTGCAATGACATCATCCGCGAGGAGGTGCAGGAAGCACAGGCCGAAAGTAGTTCGCACAAACTGCCGGCTCCTAAAGAAATCAGCGGGATCCTGGATCAGTACGTGATCGGCCAGGAGCGCGCCAAGAAGGTTCTCGCCGTAGCGGTGTACAACCACTACAAGCGTCTGAATCAGCGCGAGAAGAAAGACGATGTCGAGCTTGGCAAGAGCAACATCCTGCTCATTGGGCCGACCGGCTCGGGCAAGACGCTGCTCGCCGAGACGCTGGCACGACTGCTCAACGTTCCTTTCACCATCGCCGATGCGACGACTCTGACCGAAGCCGGTTATGTCGGTGAGGACGTCGAGAACATCATCCAGAAGCTGCTGCAGAAGTGCGATTACGATGTGGAAAAGGCCCAGATGGGCATCGTCTACATCGATGAAATCGACAAGATTTCGCGCAAGTCGGACAACCCGTCCATCACCCGTGACGTATCGGGTGAGGGCGTGCAGCAGGCGCTGCTCAAGCTGATCGAAGGCACCGTGGCTTCGGTTCCGCCGCAAGGCGGCCGCAAGCATCCGCAGCAGGAATTCCTGCAGGTCGACACCCGCAACATCCTGTTCATCTGCGGTGGTGCGTTCTCCGGTCTGGAGAAGGTCATCCATAACCGTTCGACGCGTGGCGGGATCGGTTTCAACGCCGAAGTGCGCTCCAAGGAACTCGGCAAGCAGGTCGGTGAAGCGTTGCGCGGCGTCGAGCCGGATGATCTGGTGAAATTCGGTCTGATTCCCGAGTTCGTTGGTCGTCTGCCGGTCATCGCTACGCTGGACGAGCTGGACGAAGCTGCTCTGGTGCAGATTCTCACCGAGCCGAAGAACGCGCTGACCAAGCAGTACGGCAAGCTGTTCGAGATGGAAGGCGTCGATCTGGAGTTCCGTCAGGATGCCCTGAAAGCCGTTGCCCATCGCGCGCTGGAGCGCAAGACCGGTGCACGTGGCCTGCGTTCGATCCTCGAAGGCGTATTGCTTGACACCATGTACGAGATTCCGTCGCAGAGTGACGTCAGCAAGGTGGTCATCGACGAAAGCGTCATCGAAGGCACCTCCAAGCCGCTGCTCATTTACGAGAGCAGCGAGCCGCCAGCCAAGGCGGCACCGGAGGCGTAAGACAACGAAGGGGCCTGCGGGCCCCTTCGCTTTTTTCTGCTGGCTTGTTTTTTCATGCCCCTAGCCCCATCTTAAGTTTCAAGGGCTATCTCATTTTATGGCCGCATGGCCGCCGTAGAGCGAAAATCATGAAGAAAACCATCGATTTGCCACTCCTGCCGCTGCGCGATGTCGTGGTTTATCCGCACATGGTGATCCCGCTGTTCGTAGGGCGCGATAAATCCATCGAAGCCTTGGAATCGGCGATGACCGGGGACAAGCAGATTCTCCTGCTGGCACAGAAGAACCCGGCAGACGACGATCCGCGTGAAGATGCGCTCTATCGCGTGGGAACGGTCGCAACCGTCCTGCAGCTGCTGAAGCTGCCCGACGGCACCGTCAAGGTCCTTGTCGAAGGCGAGCAGCGGGGCGTGATCGAGCAGTTCCACGAGGTCGATGATCATTACCGCGCCGATGTCGCCTTGATAGAAGAACAGGACGCGGCCGATCGCGAAGCGGAAGTTTTCACCCGCAGCCTGCTCAGCCAGTTCGAACAGTACGTACAGCTGGGCAAGAAAGTACCGGCGGAAGTGCTTTCCTCGCTCAACAGCATCGATGAGCCAAGCCGTCTGGTCGATACCATGGCCGCGCATATGGCGCTGAAGATCGAGCAGAAGCAGGAAATCCTTGAGATTACCGACTTGGCGCTGCGCGTCGAACACGTCCTGGCGCTGCTGGATGCCGAGATCGACTTACTGCAGGTCGAGAAGCGCATTCGTGGCCGCGTGAAGAAGCAGATGGAGCGCAGCCAGCGCGAGTACTACCTGAACGAGCAGATGAAGGCGATTCAGAAGGAACTCGGCGATATCGACGAAGGCCACAACGAAATCGACGATCTGAAGAAGCGTATCGACGCTGCTGGTCTGCCGAAAGATGCGCTGACCAAGGCGCAGGCGGAGCTGAACAAGCTCAAGCAGATGTCGCCGATGTCTGCCGAGGCTACGGTCGTGCGTTCCTATATCGACTGGCTGGTCAACGTGCCTTGGAAGGCGGAAAGCAAGGTTCGCCTCGACCTGAGCAAGGCCGAGGACATCCTCGATGCCGACCATTACGGCCTCGATGAAGTGAAGGAACGGATCCTCGAGTACCTTGCCGTGCAGAAGCGCGTGAAGAAGCTCAAAGGGCCGGTGCTTTGCCTGGTGGGCCCGCCGGGCGTCGGCAAGACGTCCCTGGCCGAGTCCATCGCTCGCGCCACCAACCGCAAGTTCGTGCGCATGGCGCTCGGCGGCGTACGTGACGAGGCGGAGATTCGTGGTCACCGGCGCACCTACATCGGCTCGATGCCGGGTCGCCTGATCCAGAAGATGACCAAGGTTGGGGTGCGCAACCCGCTGTTCCTTCTCGACGAAATCGACAAGATGGGCAGCGACATGCGCGGCGATCCTGCATCAGCGCTACTCGAAGTGCTGGACCCGGAGCAGAACCACAACTTCAACGATCACTATCTGGAAGTCGATTACGACCTTTCCGACGTGATGTTCCTCTGTACCGCCAACTCGATGAACATTCCTGCGCCGCTGCTGGACCGCATGGAAGTGATCCGTCTGCCCGGCTATACCGAGGACGAGAAGATCAACATTGCCCAGAAGTACCTCGCGCCGAAGCAGATCCAGGCCAACGGCCTGAAGAAGACCGAGGTCGCGTTCGACGAGGCCGCCCTGCGCGACGTGATTCGCTACTACACCCGCGAGGCCGGTGTGCGCAGCCTGGAGCGCCAGATCGCCAAGGTCTGTCGCAAGGTGGTCAAGGAACACGCGACGGAGAAGCGTTTCAACGTCGAGGTCACTGCCGATTCGCTCGAGCATTTCCTCGGGGTGCGGAAATTCCGTTACGGCCTGGCCGAGCAGCAGGATCAGATCGGGCAGGTTACCGGGTTGGCCTGGACGCAGGTCGGCGGCGAACTGCTGACCATCGAGTCCGCTGTCGTTCCCGGCAAGGGCCAGTTGATCAAGACCGGTTCGCTCGGTGACGTGATGGTCGAGTCGATCACCGCAGCGCTCACCGTGGTACGCAGCCGCGCGAAGAGTTTGGGCATCGCTCCGGACTTCCACGAGAAGCGAGACGTGCACATCCACATGCCGGAAGGGGCCACTCCGAAGGATGGCCCGAGTGCGGGCGTGGGCATGTGTACCGCGCTGGTTTCCGCGCTGACGCAGATTCCGGTACGCGCCGATGTCGCCATGACTGGCGAAATCACCCTGCGTGGTCAGGTGCTGGCGATCGGTGGGCTGAAGGAAAAACTTCTCGCGGCCCATCGCGGTGGAATCAAGACCGTGATCATTCCTGAAGAGAACGTACGCGATCTGAAGGAAATTCCGGAGAACATTAAGCGAGACCTACAGATTAAACCGGTCAAATGGATTGACGAGGTCCTGCAAATTGCGCTGCAATACGCGCCGGAGCCCTTGCCCGATGCGGCTCCCGAGCTGGTAGCAAAGGATGACAAGCGGGAGACTGATCCCAAGGAGCGAATCAGTACTCACTAGCCCGGAAGCGTCCTTGACACTATTTTCTAGCCCTTGATATAAAGCGGCTCTTGTGTCGCCAGGCCTTCCAGCACCCGCTTCGCAAATACCTAATTACAGAAACATACTCAATAGAAATAAGGGGACTTAAGAGTGAACAAGTCGGAACTGATCGATGCCATCGCCGCATCTGCTGATATCCCGAAAGCTGTCGCTGGCCGTGCGCTGGATGCGGTTATCGAATCCGTCACTGGCGCTCTGAAGGCTGGTGACTCCGTGGTGCTGGTTGGCTTTGGTACCTTCGCTGTGAAAGAGCGCGCCGCTCGCACTGGCCGCAACCCGCAGACTGGCAACCCGATCAAGATCGATGCTGCCAAGATCCCTGGCTTCAAAGCAGGTAAAGCTCTGAAAGACGCTGTCAACTAACAAGCGTCTTCGGGCTTTGCCCTTCGGATCGGCATTGGCCTGATCCGGCTGCGGAGCGGTAGTTCAGTCGGTTAGAATACCGGCCTGTCACGCCGGGGGTCGCGGGTTCGAGTCCNNGAGTCCCGTCCGCTCCGCCATTTACGAGAAGGCGCATCCTCGGATGCGCCTTTCTTCTATCCGGATTCTACCCACGCTGCGCGGCCGTTTTTGTTATGGCTGTCTGGGGGACGCATGCTGCAGAACATCAGGGACAATTCACAGGGCTGGATTGCCAAGACCATCATCGGCGCCATTATCCTGCTCATGGCGCTGACAGGCTTCGATGCCATTTTCCGAGCGACCGATCATAAACAGGACGCTGCCAAGGTGAACGGTGACGAGGTATCCCTCACCGAGCTGAATCAAGCCGTGGAAATGCAGCGCCGTCAGCTGCTGCAGCAACTGGGCAAGGACTTCGACGCCTCCCAGCTCGACGATAACCTGCTGCGCGATTCTGCTCTCAAGTCGTTGATCGAGCGGAAACTGGTGCTGCAAGGTGCAGAAAATTCCGGATTCGCTTTCTCCCAGGCCGCTATCGATCAGTTGATCCTGCGTACGCCGGAGTTCCAGAGCGAAGGCCAGTTCAGCACTGAGCGCTTCGACCAAGTCATTCGGCAGATGGGCTATACCCGTCTGCAGTTCCGCCAGATGCTCGAACAGGAAATGCTCATCGGCCAGCTGCGTGCCGGCATCGCTGGTAGCGGGTTCGTTACCGAGCCAGAAATCAGCGCATTCGCTCGCCTGGAAAAGCAGACACGTGATTTTGCCACGCTGACCGTACCGGCCGATGGCGCAGGTGTGAGCGTCAGCGAAGACGACGTGAAGGCCTATTACGACGCACACGCGGCGCAGTTCATGAGCCCTGAGCAGGTCGTGCTGGAATACGTCGAGCTGAAGAAAGAGGCGTTCTTCGCCCAGGCGAAGGTGAAAGACGAAGACCTGCAAGCGTTGTATCAGAAGGAAATCGGTAGCCTGGCCGAGCAGCGCGAGGCGAGCCACATCCTCATCGAGGTGAATGACAAGCAGACCGATGCCCAGGCCAAGGCGAAGATCGAAGAGATCAAGGCGCGCATCGATGGCGGTGCCGATTTCGCTGCCCAGGCCAAGGAGTTCTCGGAAGATCCCGGCTCCGCTGCCGCAGGCGGTAACCTCGGTTTTGCCGGTCCGGGCGTCTACGACCCCGCGTTCGAGAAGGCTCTTTATGCACTCAACCAGGGGCAGGTTTCCGAGCCGGTTCGCAGCGAGTTCGGTTGGCACCTGATCAAGCTTCTCGATGTGCAGGCTCCCGACGTGCCCAGCTTCGCCAGCCTCAAGGATAAGCTTGAGCACGAGCTGAAATCGCAGGAAGTCGAGCAGCGTTTCGTCGATGTGAGCAAGCAGCTTGAGGATGCTTCGTTCGAAGCGTCCGATCTCGCCCAGCCGGCCCAGGAATTGGGGCTGAAAGTGCAGACCAGCGCGCCATTCGGTCGCGAGGGTGGCGAAGGGATCGCGGCCAATCGCCAAGTCGTTCAGGCAGCATTCACTCCCGAGGTGCTGGAGGACGGTGCGAACAGCGGCGTGATCGAGCTCGATCCGGAAACCAGCCTGGTCATTCGGGTGAAGGAGCATCGGATGCCCGAGCAATTGGCTCTGGAGCAGGTTGCACCTTCTATTCGCGAGCAGCTGACGAAGGAGCGTGCCACCGAGGCGGCGAAAGCCAAGGGCGAGGAAACGCTCGCCAGCCTGCGCGACGGCAAGTCTCCGGTACAGCAGGCGGGCGCAGCGAATACCTGGCAGCCCGTCGAAGCGGCTACGCGCAACCAGGAGGGCGTCGATCCGGCGGTTCTCCAGGCGGCATTCCGCATGCCCAAGCCGAGTGACGCGACCACGCCAAGTTACACCGGTGTGGCCTTGCCCAACGGCAGCTACGTGGTGGTTCGGCTCAATGGCGTGAGCGAGCCGGAGCAGGAGCTGTCTGCCGATGAAAAGACTTCGTACAGCCGTTTCCTGGCATCGCGCAGTGGCCAGCAGGATTTCGCTGCCTACCGCAAGAAGCTGGAAACCGATGCCAAGATCGAGCGTTTCTGACCCCTAAGGCCTGAACTCGAAATCGGCTCCTGAAAATGCCCGCATCGAAAGATGCGGGCATTTTCTTTTCCGGCCGTGAGCGGGTAGGTGGAGCTTGGTGTTTTCCGAACCTAGCTGGCTGTCCGCGGTCCTAAAACTCAGCCGGTTTGGCAGGACGCTCAGAATACCGCACGTCGCCTGCGCTTGAACCATCCTGCATATTGCAAGTCACAACGCTTGTTATCATGCAAGTTGCACGGTAAATGGGTGGTGCGTTGATTCTAACCTATTGATTTTAATCACCTTTAATTCTGCTTTGATTTGGCATGAAGGCTGCTCTTCATAGGCGACTATTCAGTCGTCACTAGGACGCCGTAATGCATCAAGCCCTGGAAACAATTGCCGCTGCTTTTCCTGACTATCAAATCTCCAGCAAAGCTCGCCCCGATGGCGGTTGTCTGCTGACCGTTCGTCACGCGGATGGCACCGAGATGAAACGCGTGGTGAGCGCGGACCAAACTGGTACGGCCCCGCGTATTGAATGGCTCATCTGCACGATGCGCCGGGACATGGCCCAGCAAGTTGGTGAGGTACCACCCGCAGAGTCGCTGCGCAGGCTGCGCGAGTCGGGTTTGCCTACCTATCACCTGGCGTAACGAAGTGTTCACGTGGGCGAGCTAGGTTTGGTAACAGGAAGAATGGCAAGACGCTCATGGAAAGCCTCGGCACGGGGCGGATGAAGGAAGACCAAGGAAAGATTGGTCGGCCGTTGTAAGCCCACAACGGCCTGATAGACTGGTCGCCGCACTTTTTCGTATTGCCCTAAGGACTCTCATGATCAAGAAATGCCTGTTTCCCGCTGCTGGTTATGGAACCCGTTTTCTGCCCGCTACCAAGGCCATGCCCAAGGAAATGCTGCCGGTGGTGAACAAGCCACTGATCCAGTACGGCGTGGAAGAAGCGCTGGATGCGGGGCTTACGCAAATTGCCATCGTTACCGGGCGCGGCAAGCGCTCGCTGGAAGACCACTTCGACATCAGCTACGAGCTGGAGCACCAGATCCGTAACACCGACAAGGAAAAGTACCTGGTCGGTATCCGCCGCCTGATCGACGAGTGCAATTTCTCCTACACTCGCCAGGTCGAGATGAAGGGCCTGGGCCACGCCATCCTCTGCGGTCGTCCGCTGATCGGCGATGAGCCTTTCGCCGTGGTTCTGGCCGATGACCTGTGCTTCAACCTCGAAGGCGACGGCGTTCTCAAGCAGATGGTCAAGCTGTACAACCAGTTCCGCTGCTCGATCATCGCCATCCAGGAAGTGCCGCCGGAAGAGACCTCCAAGTACGGCGTGATCGCCGGCGAGCTGATTCGCGATGACATCTACCGCGTCAACAACATGGTGGAGAAACCCAAGCCGGAAGATGCTCCGTCTAACCTGGCGATCATCGGCCGCTATATCCTGACGCCGGATATCTTCAAGCTGATCGAAGATACCGAGCCGGGCAAGGGTGGCGAGATCCAGATCACCGACGCACTGCTCAAGCAGGCGCAGGACGGTTGCGTGCTGGCGTACAAGTTCAAGGGCAAGCGTTTCGACTGCGGTAGCGCCGAGGGTTACATCGACGCCACCAACTTCTGCTTCGAGAACCTGTACAAGACCGGCATGGCGTTCTGACGAACCCTGCCTGCCGATGAAAGAGCCGCCTCCGGGCGGCTTTTTCGTGGAGCGATGAAATCACCGGTACGCCGCAGCGGGAGAGGGCGGAGGCACATCCTTCGCCGCCCGACGGCATGCGCTGGGTTATGCTTCGCGCATCACGAGGAGAATTGCATGCCCTACGATTTCGACTTCTTTGTCATTGGCGCCGGCTCCGGCGGTGTTCGCGCGGCGCGTTTTGCCGCCGGTTTCGGTGCTCGCGTTGCCATCGCCGAAAGCCGCTATCTGGGCGGTACCTGCGTCAACGTCGGTTGCGTGCCGAAGAAGCTGCTGGCCTACAGCGCGCATTTCGAGGAAGAGTTCCACCAGGCCAAGGGTTTCGGCTGGTCGTGCGGTGAAACCGGTTTCGACTGGAAGAAACTCATCGCCAACAAGGACCGCGAAATCCTGCGGTTGAACAACATCTACCAGAAGCTGTTGGACGATTCGGGGGCGAAGCTCTTCGAAGGCCACGCGCGCCTCGTCGATGGGCACACCGTCGATGTCAACGGCACGCATTACACCGCGGAGACCATCCTCATCTCCACGGGCGGCTGGCCGGTGATTCCCAATGTGCCCGGACGCGAGCACGCCATCACTTCAAACGAAGCGTTCTACCTGCCGGAGCTGCCCAAGCGCATGCTGGTGATCGGTGGCGGTTACATCGCGGTGGAGTTCGCTTCGATCTTCAACGGCCTGGGTTGCAAGACCTCCCTGCTGTATCGCGGAGAACTGTTCCTGCGCGGTTTCGACGGTTCGCTGCGCGAGCACCTGCGCGACGAGATGCTGAAGAAAGGCCTGGACCTGCAGTTCAACGCCGATATCGCGCGCATCGACAAACAGGCCGATGGCTCGCTGTTGGCGACGCTCAAGGACGGTCGGACCCTGGAGACCGATTGCGTGTTCTATGCCACCGGGCGCCGGCCGATGCTGGACAACCTGGGCCTGGAAAACACCGCGGTCGAGCTGGACGAGAAGGGTTTCATCAAGGTCAACGAGGAATACCGCAGCAACGAGCCTTCGATCCTCGCCATCGGCGACGTGATCGGCCGCGTGCAGCTGACGCCGGTGGCGATCGCCGAGGGCATGGCCGTGGCCCGGCGGCTGTTCCAGCCGGAGGAGTATCGCCCGGTGGATTACTCGCAGATCCCCACGGCGGTGTTCAGCCTGCCGAACATCGGCACCGTCGGCATGACTGAAGAGGAGGCGCGCGAGAAGCACGATGTGCGCATCTACGAGGCGCGCTTCCGGCCGATGAAGCTGAGCCTCACCGACAGCACCGAACGCACGTTGATGAAGCTGGTGGTCGACGCGGAAACCCATCGCGTACTGGGTTGCCACATGATCGGTCCGGAAGCCGGGGAGATCGTCCAGGGGCTGGCGGTGGCGCTCAAGGCCGGTGCGACCAAGCAGCATTTCGACGAAACCATCGGCATCCACCCGACCGCCGCCGAAGAGTTCGTGACCATGCGCACGCCGGTACGGACCTGAGTCGCGGCATGCCGTCCTTCTTCTACCTCTCCGATCTGTTCGGCGTTGCGGTGTTCGCCATCACCGGCGCACTGATGGCCGGGCGCAAGTCCATGGACCTGTTCGGCGTGCTGGTGATCGCCATTATCACCGCGGTGGGCGGCGGCACGCTGCGCGACATCATTCTCGGCAACCATCCGGTCAGCTGGATTCGTGACGACACCTACATCCTGGTGGCTTCGCTGGCGGCGATCAGCACGGTGGTATGGGTGCAGCTGACACGGCCGATCCACGAGAACGGCCTGCTGATCGCCGATGCCTTCGGCCTGGCCGTCTTCACCGTGATCGGCACTGAGGTGGCTCTGGCGCACCAGGTTCCGGCCAGCACCGCGGTGATCATGGGCGTGATGACCGGCGTCGCCGGTGGGGTGATGCGCGATGTGCTGTGCAACGAAATTCCGCTGATCTTCCAGAAGGAAATCTACGCCACCGCGTGCATCGTCGGTTCGCTGGCGTTCCTCGGCCTGCGTGCCCTGGAGATGCCGCACTGGCTGGATACCGGGATCGCCATGGGCGTGGTCCTGGCGATCCGTCTGGCGGCGATCCGCTGGCATCTGTCGCTGCCGAGTTTCCATCTGCTGGATCGCCGCGTTCCCTAGGCGCCGGCCGGCCGCAAGTCTTGCAAGATGCTTCCGCGCGAAATTCGCGCTGAACTATCGATTCCGCGGGACGCTCCTTTCTTATGCGCACTCAGTAAGTTACTGGACGATAAGGAGCCACCGTGACCGTTACCACGCATTCCATCACTTACCGCTGCACGCCGGGCCCGCTGCACGCGGTTCTGCTTGGCGGGACCGTTCCGCTGTTTCTCGGCGGCCTGCTGAGCGACATCGCGTACTTCAGGACCTACCAGATCCAATGGAGCAACTTCGCCTCCTGGCTGATTGCCGGAGGGCTGCTGTTCTGTGGGCTGGCGTTGCTCTTCGCCCTGGTCAACCTGTTCCGTGCCCAGCACAAGGCGGGGCGGCCGGTGATGTACTTCCTGTTGCTGCTGCTCACCTGGGTACTCGGGCTGGTCAACGCCTTCGAGCATGCCAAGGACGCCTGGGCGGTGATGCCCGCCGGCTTGGTCCTTTCGGTCGTGGTGACGCTGCTGGCCTGCCTCTCTGCCTGGACAGGGCTCAGCAATCTGCGCTCGGGAGGTGCCCAATGAAGCCTTTGAGTGCACTGACGGCCCTGACCGGCCTGAGCATGGCACTGCTCCTGAGTGCCTGCGGCGGCGAAGCGGACAGCACTCAGGCGCACGGGCCGGACCCGAAGATGCCGGACGCCCAGCGCGGCCTGCTGCCGAGCATGAAGATCGCCCAGCCGGTCGCCTGGGGCGATCAGAAACCCACGGTGCCCGAGGGCTACAGCGTCACGGCGATCGCCACCGACCTGAAGATCCCGCGGCAGACGCTGGTCCTGCCCAATGGCGACATCCTGGTGGCGGAAGGCCGTGGCGGCAGCGCGGCACAGCTCAAGCCCAAGGATGTGATCGCCAGCTACATCAAGGCTCAGGGCAATACCAAGGTCAAAGGCGGCAACCGCCTGACGCTGCTGCGCGATGCCGACGGCGACGGCACCTACGAGCTGAAGACGGTGTTCGCCGAGAACCTCAACGCGCCCTACGGCCTGGCGTTCGCCGACGGCAAGCTCTACGTGGCCAATCAGGACGCGCTGGTCCGCTTCGATTACGTGGAGGGACAGACCCAGGCCAGCGGCGCGCCGACCAAGGTCACCGACCTGCCGTCGGAGATCAATCACCACTGGACCAAGTCTCTGGCCATCAGCCCCGACGGGCGTTCGCTGTACGTCGGCATCGGCTCCAACAGCAACGTCACCGAGCGTGGCATGGAGGTCGAGATCGACCGCGCCATGGTATGGCAGATCGACGCGCAGACCGGCGCACACAAACCCTACGCGACCGGCCTGCGTAATCCGACGGCGCTGACCATCCAGCCCGATTCCGGGCAGGTCTGGGCGGTGGTCAACGAGCGCGACGAACTGGGGCCGGACCTGGTGCCGGATTACCTGACCTCGGTGCGCGAAGGTGCCTTCTACGGCTGGCCCTACAGCTACTGGGGGCAGAACGTCGATCCGCGCGCGCAGCCGCAGAATCCGGAGAAGGTCGCCGCGGCGATCAAGCCGGACTACAGCCTGGGCTCGCACGTCGCCGCGCTCGGCGTCGACTTCTCCATGCCGGCGATGGGCGAGAGGTTCGCCAACGGGGTGTTCGTCGGCGAGCACGGCAGCTGGAACCGCGACAATCCGGTCGGCTACAAGGTGCTCTTCGTGCCATTCAGCAACGGGCGCCCGGCAGGCGAACCGGTGGACTTCGCCACCGGCTTCCGTGGTGAGGATGGCAAGACCCGAGGCCGGCCGGTGGGTGTCACCGTTGACCCGCGCGGCGCGCTGATCATCGCCGACGACCTGTCCAACACCGTGTGGCGGGTAACCCGCAATCAGTAAGACGGGAGCCGCGGGGCGAGTCATCGCCCCGCGGTTTTGCGGGGTGAGGTTAGCTCGCCAGCAGCTCGCGCACGCGGCTGCCGAGGGTATCGACTGCGAACGGCTTGCTCAGCACCTGCATGCCGGGCTGCAGCTGGCCCTCGCCGATGACGGCGTTCTCCGCATAGCCGGTGATGAACAGGGTCTTCAGTCCGGGGCGCAGCTCCAGCCCGGCATCGGCCATCTGCCGGCCGTTCATGCCACCGGGCAGGCCAACGTCGGTGATCAGCAAGTCGATGTGCACGTCCGAGCGCAGTAGCTTGAGCCCGGCTGCGCTGTCGGCAGCCTCGATCACCGTGTAGCCGAGTTCGCCGAGTACGTCCGCCAGCAGCATGCGCACCGTCGGCTCGTCGTCCACCAGCAACAGCGTCTCGCTGTAGCGGGTGACCTCTACGCAGGCGTCGCCCGGCGCGTGTTCGTCAGGCGGCGCATCGCCGTGATGGCGGGGCAGGTAGATGGACACCGTGGTGCCTTCGCCGGGGGTCGACTGAATGCGTACCTGGCCGCCGGATTGCTGGGCGAAGCCGTAGATCATCGAAAGGCCGAGGCCGGTGCCCTGGCCGATCGGCTTGGTGGTAAAGAAGGGCTCGAACACGTGGGCCATCACTTCAGGCAACATGCCGCTGCCGGTGTCGCTCACGCTCAGACACAGGTATTGGCCTTCCGGCACCTCGTTGATGCGAGCCGCTTCGCGATCCAGCCACTGGTTGCTGGTTGCCAGGGTGATGCGTCCGCCGTCGGGCATGGCGTCGCGGGCGTTCAGGCAGAGGTTGAGCAGCGCGTTTTCCAGCTGGCTGGCGTCGACGCAGGCCGGCCACAGGTCTTCGGTCCCCATGGTCTCGACGCGCACCGCCGGCCCGACGGTGCGCCGAATCAGCTCGGTCATGCCGTACATCAGCGTGTTGACGTTGGTCGGACGCGGCTCCAGCGTCTGCCGCCGGGAAAAGGCCAGCAGGCGATGCGTCAGCGCGGCCGCGCGTTTGGCAGCGCCCTGTGCGGCGACCATGTACTTGTCGATGTCGCTCAGGCGGCCCTGGTCGATTCGCCGGCTGATCATCTCCAGCGAGCCGGAAATGCCCGCCAGCAGATTGTTGAAATCATGGGCGAGGCCGCCGGTCAGCTGGCCTACCGCTTCCATCTTCTGTGACTGACGGAGCTTTTCCTCGGCCTGCATCAACTTGGCCGTGCGTTCGGCCACGCGTTGTTCCAGCGACTCGTTGAGCTCGCGCAGCTCGGCCTCGGCCTGGCGCAGCGACTCCTCGGCGATGGTGCGCTCGAGCAGGTCAGCGGCTTGCCGGGCGAGAATGTCCAGCAGCCGCAGGTCGCGTTCGGAGGGCTGATGCGGCTGGCTCCAGTGCGTCGAGATCATCCCCAGCAGATTGCCGTTGCGCGAGCGCAGCGGGGTGGTCTGCGCGGAACGGATGTTCGAGCGGCGGAAGGCCAGCAGGTCTTCGGTGCCGGCGATGTCGTCCCATTGCTCGAAATCGGGAATGATCGCCCGCTGACCGATCTTCAGGGCCATCGTGCAACTGCTGTAGGCGGTGGGGCTGACCCACTGCCAGAAGCCGATCGCCTCGGGCGGCAGCCCGCGCGAACAGAGCAGTTGCAGCTCGCCGCCGTGCCCCGAGCTGTGCCCTCGAGGACACAGCAGCTGCATGGTGCCGAACTGCGATCCGGTGATGGATACCGCCGCATCCACGACCTTGCCGTAGAGCGCTTCGCGATCCTGCTCACCGATCAGCTCGACGCTGATGCGGTGCAGCAATTCGATGTCGGAAAGGTCGTCTTCCGGCGACTCGCCGGGAGCGGGGAGAGGTTCTACCGGGCAGGCAGCGTGCAGGGCTGTCATGGCAAGTCCTGTAAGTCGGGAATCAGGAGGTGAGCTATAGACAGCCTAACAACGAAACGTTTCGCCGCGCGATGCAGGCGCTGCGTTTGCCGATGAACGAGCGCTTCAACCGAGGAAAACGCTGGCGGTATTCGTAGGGGTCGAGGCGCAGGCGCATCAGCGGTGTGGTCGAGCCGTCCTGGCGCATGGCGAGTACGGTGTAGCAGTCGAGACCCGGCACCTGGTAGCGACCGTCACCGATTTCTTATCGATGCATAAGCCTTGCACGCCGTGTTCCAGCTAAAAATCGCCGTACGGCATGCATCGCGTCGACGGCCTCGGGGTTGTGCCAGTTGAGGTCCGGTTGCGGCGGCATGCGAGCGTCGAAACGGTCCGTCCGCAATCGGACGCCCCATGCGCCCGGCGGCATGAACTCGGCAACGCCGGCGGCGCTCCAAACAGAAGCAAACCAACACCTTTCGAAGAAGAACTCATAATGAAACCGTCTGCCGAGCAATCCCTCGAATCGCTGCGCGAAGCGCTGCGTCCCCTTACCGCCGAGTACGTGGTCAAGGGACGCATGGTCGAGCTGCGTGTCTACGATGCGCCCAACATCGACCCGTACATCGTGCTCCTGCCGTTGAGCAAGCTGGAGAACATGCGCGGGATCAGCCAGGTGGTGCTCGAAGCACGCCAGTACCTGGCGGTTTCGACGGCGAGGAGCAAGAAGCTCGCCTCGTCGGACGATTAGTTGCTCGGGCGGTGCGCTAGGCATCGGCCCCAAGGCAGGCGGGACCTTGTCGAATGAGCTGGCGCGGCTGCAGTTCGCCCTCAGCGTCGCTTCCATATCGTGCTGGCCGGTTTCACCATCGGCCTGGTGTTGATCTTCGAATGAAGGTACCCAGCGGCGCAGCGGAAAGCCAAGGCGACGCAACTGCTCCTGGTAGAGCGCCAGTTGCGCAGCGCGAACCGTATCCTCAGTCTGGCGTATCGCGGCGGAAGCCGTAGTTGATATCCGGCACTGGCGACTCGGCCCCATGTCCACGTTTTAACAAGAAGCCCCGGCACTGCCGGGGCTTTTTATTGGGTGGTGGCCTGATGGATGCCTCTAGTGTGCGAAACGCAGCCGCCGCCACAGCGTCGAGCGGCTGATGCCGAGGCTGCGCGCAGCGTCCTCCATGTTGCCGCCGCAGGCTTCCAGGGTCTGCCGCACATGGTCCAGTTCCGCCGCCTTGCTCAACGAGCGCAGGTCTTTGCTCGCTGGTTGCGCTCTGGCGGGGGTGTTGGCTCGTTGTTCGAAGAGTACCGGGATCAGCCGTGCCAGGCGCTGTTCGTCGATTTCGCCGTCCCGCGCCAGCTCGTCGGCGGACAGCACCGCGCGTTCGACGATGTTTTCCAGCTCGCGGACGTTGCCCGGCCAGGCGTAGCCCATCAGGTACGGCAGCAGCTCCGCCGGCAGCGCGCCGGCGCCCTGCGGCTGGCCGCTGACCAGCAGGCGCTGGACGATGCCGCGGGCGATCAGCACGATGTCTTCGCGGCGCTCGCGCAGCGGCAGGGTGCGCAGCCGGAGGATGTTCAGCCGGTAGTACAGGTCGGTGCGGAAGCGTCCGGCCTCGATGGCGCCGCGCAGGTCCTGGTGGGTGGCGGCGATGATCCGCACGTCGATGGAGATCGGCTCGGTGCCGCCCAGGCGCAGCACTTCGCGCTCCTGCAGCACGCGCAGCAGGCGTGTCTGCAGCGACACCGGCATGTCGCCCACCTCGTCGAGGAACAGCGTGCCGCGATGTGCGGCCTCGAACAGGCCGGGCTTGCCGCCCTTGCGCGAGCCGCTGAAGGCACCTTCCTCGTAGCCAAACAGCTCGCTCTCCAGCAACGACTCGGGAAACGCCGCGCAGTTGATCGCCACGAAGGGCCCGCGCAGGCGATGGCTGGCGTTGTGGATGCCCTGTGCGAGCAGTTCCTTGCCTGTTCCGCTTTCGCCGGTGATGAGGATGGTCGAGTCGCTCAGCGCGTAGCGCTCGGCCAAACGCAGCAGGTCGCGATTGGCCAGGCTGTTGCCGCTGATCTGTTCCAGCCGGTATTTGGCGGTGAAGGCGCCGGGGCGCCGCGAGGAACGGATGCGCTGGTCGGCGCGCTGCACCGCCGAGGTGTCCTGGCAGGTCAGCACCATGCCCGTGCGCTGGCCGTTCTCCAGGATCGGCAGCAAGTTGCTGACCACGCTGTGGGCACCGAGACGGATCACCCGGTTTTCCTCGCCGAGGCCCTCGCGCAGAGCCTGTTCCAGGTTCAGTTCCGGACACAGCTCCTGCAGTGGCCGGCCGAGCGCGGCGCTGGCCGGCAGGTCGAGCAGCAAGGCCAGCGCCGGGTTGATCGATTGCACGATGCCTTGGTTGTCCACCGCCGCCACGCCGGCCGGAATGTGCTGCAGGACGCCATTCAGGTGCTGGCGCTTGGCGATTTCGATGCGCTGGCTGTGGAGGATGCCGAGGGCTTCCTCCAGCGCCTTGCGCACGGTGTCGGCGCTCAGCGAGAGCACACCGTGCAGGCCAGCCTGCTCCGCCAGCTCGAGCACCGTGGACGAACCGATGACACTGCGGCAACCGAGTTTCGCCACCTGTTCCACCGCCTGACGCGCTTCTTCCAGAGTGGTGTAGGACGCCTGATGCAGCTGCACGGTGAACAGCGCGGCCATGGCTTCCAGTTCGGCGTTGATGCGGTTGTAGCTGACGATCGCCACCTGCGAGGAATGTGCCCGCGCCTGCTCCAGCGCGCGCAGCAGATCGGCGCCGCCGATGCGCATCGACAGCACCGGACGCGTCAGGTGCTTGCGCAGGTAGGCCGCGGTGGCGCCGGCGCAGACGAACACGTCGACCTCGCCGCGCCGCTCCAGCTCGCGCGCCACCTGCAGCGCCTCCTCCACCGAGGTGTCGAGCACCTGGATGCTGGTCTCGTCGGAGTAATCGCCCATCAGCCCGCCGACCACCTGCGCCAGTCGGCTTTGCTGGCCGGGTCGTTGCAGGTGGCTGATGAGCACGACGATCCGGGCGCGAGGCAGTGGCATGTCCGACTCCTTTTCAAGGATGAAATTGTTGTTTTCAGAGTTGAACAGATTTACCGCATGACTGAAACGCCAACCCGTCGCCAGAGTTCCTTCGTGCCACCGGCATATGCCCTGTAACGCAGGCGTGGCAGGGCATCGCGCCGGATCATCGAATTCCGGCCGATTGTTGGCCCGGCAGTTGCTCTGCCTACCACGCCATACGCAACTCCCGATAAAAAATCCAAAGGGCAGGGCGCATCGATTCATGAGCAGTCTCAACACAGCATCTCCCGCCGCTGGCGTGCCCAGCGACGCGGCGAACGACGAAAACCTGCTGGCCTTCATCCGCGAGCGGGCCGGGGCGCAGCAGGTGGTCATCCTGCAACGCAAGAAACTTTCCGGCGGCGCGATCCAGGAAAACTGGCTGCTCGAATTGCAGATCGACGGCGGGCCCTGGGCCGGCCAGCGAAGCTGGGTCCTGCGCAGCGACGCGCTTTCCGCCTTGCCAGCCAGCCTCGGTCGCGCCGAGGAGTTCGCCGTACTCGGCCTGGTCCACGCCGCCGGGGTGAAGGTGCCGCGGCCGCTGTGGCTGTGCCGCGACACTGATGTGATCGGCCGGTCCTTCTTCCTCATGGAGCGGGTGCCTGGTGTCGCCGCCGGCCATCTGCTCAGCAGCAAGGCCGCTGTCGACGGCGATCCGCGCCTGGCCGCCGAGCTGGGCGCCAACCTGGCGCGGCTGCATCGACTGCGTCCGCCGATCGCGGAACTGGGTTTCCTGCCCGCGCCGAGCGCCACGCCGGCGCTGGCCGCCATCGACGTCTATCGCGAGTTCCTCGATCGCCACGAGCGTGCCCATCCCGTGCTGGAGTGGGGCCTGCGCTGGTGCGAGCTGAATGCGCCGCGCGACAGCGTGGTCTGCCTGCTGCACCGCGACTACCGCAGCGGTAACTACCTGGCAGACAACGAGGGTCTGAAGGCGGTGCTGGACTGGGAATTCACCGGCTGGGGCGACGCCCGCGAAGACATCGGCTGGTTCACCGCGCGCTGCTGGCGCTTCGCCCGGCCGGACCTGGAAGCCGGCGGCATCGGCCGGCTCGAGGATTTCCTGCGCGGCTATAGCGAGATTTCTTCGCTGCATATCGACCGCGAACAGCTGGATTACTGGCAGGTGATGGCGACCCTGCGCTGGGCGGTGATCGCCCTGCAGCAGGCGCAACGTCACCTCTCCGGCGAGGAGCCTTCGCTGGAGCTGGCCCTGACCGGGCGCCTGCTGCCGGAGCTGGAACTGGACGTTCTGCGCCTGACCACGGGAGCCGCCCGATGAGCCGTCCCGATGCCCGCGAGCTGCTGGAAATCGCCCGGCAGACCCTGTTGCAGGAATTGCTCCCCGCGCTGCCCGCCGACAAGCGCTACCTGACCCTGATGGTGGCCAACGCCATGGCCATCGCCGCCCGCGAACACCAGGCCGGCAGCCGTGCCGACGCGGCGGAGGGCGAGCGACTGCGTGCGCTGCTGGATGACCCGCAGCCGTCGCCGTCGGTACCCCAAGCGCTGGCCGCGGCGATCCGCGCAGGTCGCTACGACGCG
>DIEE01000124.1:0-25375 GCA_002418465.1 Pseudomonas sp. UBA5782
CGCCCCCGGCTCGACCCGGGCGAGTGTGGGGTCGTCCCGGCCTGCCGGCACGGCCGCCAGTGTCAGCGCCGCCGCGACGGCCGCTGCCGCCGCTACCGGCGCCACCGCTGCCAGCGTAGCCTCCGCGGTCGCTGCCGCGTCCGAAGCCCTGGGCACCACGCCCTATGCTTCGACGCTGAACTTCGACGCCTCGGGCAACCTGACCGGCACCACCGGTTTCGATGGCGTTGCCACCTCGCCGGCCGGTGTCATTTCGCTGGCGGACTGGGTGCCCGCCACCATTACCAACAGCAACACCAACCCGGTTACCTGGGGCTCCAACGGCGCCACCGCCAACGCCACCGGCCTGACCCTGGACATGCGCGGTTCGTCGCAGACCAACACCAGCTTCGCGGTGAACAGCGTCAGCCAGGACGGTTACACCACCGGCCAGCTGTCCGGTCTGGAAGTGGCTGACGACGGCAGCCTGTTCGCCACCTACACCAATGGCCAGTCGAAAGTGATCGGCCAGACCGTGCTGGCGACCTTCGCCAACATGCAGGGCCTGACGCCGGTCGGCAACACCGACTGGGCGCAGTCCTTCGCCTCCGGCGAGCCGGTGATCGGCGTACCGGGTTCGGGCACGCTGGGCACGCTGGCTTCCGGTTCGCTGGAAGACTCGAACGTCGACCTGACCGCCGAGCTGGTCAACCTGATCGTCGCCCAGCGCAACTATCAGGCGAACGCCAAGACCATCGAGACCGAAAGCACCATCTCCCAGACCATCATCCAGATGACCTGATCCCGCTGCGGCTCCAGGCGGCAGATAACTGCCGCCTGGTTTGCTGCAAAGAAGCCTCGCTCGAGGCTTTTTCTTTTAAAATCAGTTGCCTAAATCAATATTTTGTTTTTGGCACAACGCTTGCTTTATCACTCTCGAACGATTCAATGACGGCGCTCCTCCGTCGCTTCGAGGTGATTCATGGACAAACTTCTCTACGTCGCCATGACCGGTGCCAGCCAGAACGAAATGGCTCAGCGCGCGCACGCCAACAATCTGGCGAACGTTTCGACGTCCGGCTTCCGCAAGGACCTGGAGCAAGCCCGCTCCATGCAGGTCTTCGGCGAGAGCATGCCGTCGCGGGTCTACGCCATGAGCGAGCGTCCGGCCACCGATTTCACCCCGGCGGCGCTGCAGGAAACCGGTCGCGACCTCGACGTCGCCATCGAAGGCGATGGCTGGATGGCCGTGCAGGCGCCCAGCGGCGGCGAAGCCTACGTGCGCACCGGCAGCCTCGAAGTGGATGCCGTCGGCATCCTGCGTACCGCCAGCGGTTTCCCGGTACTGGGTAACGGCGGGCTGATTTCCGTACCCCCGGCGACCAAGATCGAGATCGGTCAGGACGGCAGCATCAGCATCCGTTCCCAGGGCCAGAGCGCCAACGTCATCGCTCAGGTCGACCGGCTCAAGCTGGTCAATCCGGACCAGAAGCAGATGGAGAAGGGCACCGATGGCCTGATCCACATGAAGGCCGGCCAGCCCGCGCCGGACGTGGATGCCAACGTGCGCGTGGCCTCCGGCTTCGTCGAAGCGAGCAACGTCAACGCCGCCGAGGAGATGACCTCGATCCTGGCGCTGTCCCGCCAATTCGAACTGCACATCAAGATGATGCGAACCGCCGAGGACGACTCGGCCGCATTGGCCAAGGTTTTGCAATTCAGCTGATAAGTGATTGAAGCGTCGAAAAACCGACGCGAGGAGAAGCCACATGCTTTCTGCACTTTGGGTCGCGAAGACCGGTCTGTCCGCCCAGGACATGAACCTGACCACCATTTCCAACAACCTGGCGAACGTGTCGACCACCGGTTTCAAACGCGATCGCGCCGAGTTCCAGGATCTGCTCTATCAGGTTCGCCGTCAGCCGGGCGCCCAGGCGACCCAGGACAATCAGCTGCCGTCCGGCCTGCAACTGGGTACCGGTGTGCGCATCGTCGGTACGCAGAAGAACTTCACCGAAGGCAGCCTGCAGACCACCGACCAGCCGCTCGACCTGGCGGTCAACGGTGACGGCTTCTTCCAGGTGACCATGCCCGACGGCACCGTCTCCTACACCCGCGACGGTACCTTCCACCTGAACTCCGATGGCCAGGTGGTCACCGCCAACGGCTTCCCGCTGGAGCCGGCGATCGTGGTTCCGCCGGAAACCCAGACCTTCACCGTCGGTGAGGACGGCACCGTTTCCGTCACCGTGGCCGGCACTTCGACGCCCACCGTGATCGGCAACATCCAGACCGCCAATTTCATCAACCCGGCCGGCCTGCAGGCCACCGGCAACAACCTGTTCATGGAGACCGCCTCCAGCGGTGCGCCGCAGACCGGTACTCCGGGCCTCAACGGCCTCGGCACCGTGCTGCAGAACACCTTGGAAAACTCCAACGTCAGCACGGTCGAGGAGCTGGTGAACATGATCACCACCCAGCGTGCCTACGAGATGAACTCCAAGGTCATTTCCACCGCCGATCAGATGCTCGGCTTCGTCACCCAGAACCTGTAATACCCGCGAGGTAGCGCTCCATGAACCGCCTTACCGTCATCGTCCCCGCGCTCGGAGCGCTGTTTCTCGCAGGATGCGTGGCCCCGGCCGCCAAGCCCAACGATCCGTACTACGCGCCGGTGCTGCCGCGCACGCCGATGCCGGCGGCCGCCACCAACGGCTCGATCTACCAGCCGGGCTTCGACCAGAACCTGTACACCGATCGCAAGGCGTTCCGCGTCGGCGACATCATCACCATCACGCTGCAGGAGCGTACTCAGGCGAGCAAGAACGCCAGCTCGGACATCTCCAAGGACAGCTCGGCCAACATCGGCCTGACCTCGCTGTTCGGCGGTGCGGTGTCCGGGACCAACCCGTTGACCGGCAACAGCGCCAACCTCGGCGCGCAGTTCAACGGCACCCGCGAGAACAAAGGCGACTCCCAGGCCGCGCAGGGCAACAGCCTGACCGGCTCGCTGACCGTGACCATCGCTGAAGTGCTGCCCAACGGCGTGCTCGCGGTACGCGGGGAGAAATGGCTGACGCTGAACACCGGCAACGAGCTGATGCGTATCTCCGGCCTGGTGCGCGCCGATGACATCGCCACCGACAACACCGTCGTGTCGACCCGCGTGGCCGACGCCCGCATCACCTATTCCGGCACCGGCGCGTTCGCCGATGCCAGTCAGCCGGGCTGGTTGAGCCAGTTCTTCACCAGTCCGCTGTGGCCCTTCTGAGGCGCATGACCATGTTCAAGTCGATGTTCGTCGGGATTGCATTGCTGTTGTCCGCCACCGTCGCTCATGCCGAGCGGCTCAAGGACATCGCCAGCATCCAGGGTGTGCGTAGCAACCAGTTGATCGGTTACGGCCTGGTGGTCGGCCTGAGCGGTACGGGCGACCAGACCACGCAGACGCCGTTCACCATCCAGACCTTCAACAACATGCTCGCGCAGTTCGGCATAAAAGTGCCGGCGGGCGGCAACGTTCAGCTGAAAAACGTTGCCGCTGTGTCGATCCATGCCGACCTGCCGGCGTTCGCCAAGCCGGGCCAGACCATCGACGTGACGATCTCCTCGATCGGCAACTCGAAAAGCCTGCGCGGCGGCAGCCTGCTGATGACCCCGCTGAAGGGGATCGACGGCAACGTCTACGCGGTGGCCCAGGGCAACCTGGTGGTCGGTGGTTTTGACGCCGAAGGCCGCGACGGCTCGAAGATCACCGTCAACGTTCCGTCGGCCGGGCGCATTCCGGGTGGCGCGACCGTCGAGCGGCCGGTGCCGAGCGGCTTCGACCAGGGCAACAGCCTGACGCTGAACCTCAACCGTTCGGACTTCACCACCGCCAAGCACATCGTCGACAAGATCAATGAGCTGCTTGGCCCGGACGTTGCATCAGCCATTGATGGAGGCTCTGTACGCGTCAATGCTCCGTTAGATCCGAACCAGCGCGTCGACTACATATCGATCCTCGAGAACCTCGAAGTCGATCCGGGTCAGGCGGTTGCCAAGGTCATCATCAACTCGCGTACCGGCACCATTGTCATCGGCCAGAACGTCAAGGTTTCACCCGCTGCGGTGACCCATGGCAGCCTGACCGTAACCATCAGCGAAGACCCGATCGTCAGCCAACCCAACGCGCTGGCCGGCGGCGACACGGTGGTGGTACCGAATTCGAAGATCAAGGCGGAACAGGAAGCCAAACCGATGTTCAAGTTCGGCCCGGGTACCACGCTGGACGAGATCGTCCGTGCGGTTAACCAGGTCGGCGCGGCACCGGGCGACCTGATGGCCATCCTCGAAGCTCTGAAACAGGCCGGCGCCTTGCAGGCCGATCTGATCGTCATCTAAGCGGGGATTACAGCGATGGACTCACGCCTGGGCGGTAACTACGGCAACAACACCGACTCGGGCGCGGTCACCGATCTGAACCGTCTTGCGGCCATGAAAGGCAAGAACCGGGACAGCGCGGAGAACGTCAAGAAAGTCGCCCAGGAGTTCGAGTCGCTGTTCCTCAGCCAGATGATGAAGTCCATGCGCTCGGCGAACGAAGTGCTGGCCGACAAGGACAGCCCGTTCTCCAGCCAGACCAGCAAACAGTACCAGGACATGCACGACCAGCAGTTGGCGATGAACCTGTCCAAAGAGGGCGGCATCGGCCTGGCCGGCGTGCTCGAGCGTCAGCTCAGCCATACCACCAGCAGCGCCGGGCGCAAGAACCCGTTCGCCCAGGCTGGCGATACTGCGGCAGTCACCGCCAGCGGCGACAAGGGCAAGACCTCGTCCGGCACTGCGGTGTGGCCGTCGTCCTCGAAGAAGCTCGCCGCCGTCGATCCGACCCGCGACGACTCCAAGCTGATCAACCAGCGTCGCCTGTCGCTGCCGGCGTCGATTTCCCAGCGCATCGCCGCCGGCATCGTGCCCGACAGTGCGGAAAAGACCGCCGCCGTGGCCAGCATCGCCGAGCAGATCGGCAGTGACTGGAAGCAGGTCCAGCAGACCGCGCAGACGCAGACTGGCAACCCGTTCCAGAACCGCATTGCCAGCCTCGACAAGAGCGCCAACGTCAACACGGCGTCGATCAGCAAGGCCGATGCGGTCGCCACCACCAGCGAGAAGACCCGTTTCAGCAGCAAGGAAGACTTCATCGAAACCATGCTGCCGATGGCCGAAGCGGCCGCCAAGCGCATCGGCGTCGATCCACGTTACCTGGTCGCCCAGGCCGCGCTGGAAACCGGCTGGGGCAAGCACATGATTCGCCAGTCCGACGGCAGCAACGCCAACAACCTGTTCGGCATCAAGTCGCACGGCTGGAAGGGCGGCTCGGTGAATGCGCTGACCAACGAATACGTCGGCGGCAAGGAAGTGAAGGAGGTCGCCAAGTTCCGTACCTACGACTCCTACGCGGACAGCTTTCACGACTACGTGGACTTCCTGCAGAGCAACGAACGCTACGGCGACGCGCTGAAGACCAACGGCAATTCCGAGAAATTCATGACTGAGCTGCAGGAAGCCGGCTACGCCACCGATCCGCGTTACGCCCGCAAGGTGAACCAGATCGCACGCAGCATGGACACCTATCAGTCGATCCAGACGCTGGCTTCGGTCGGCTCTGGCACCACTCGCATATAAGGCGCTGAGCAATGGCGAACCTACTTTCCATCGGTCTCTCCGGACTGTCTGCCAGCCAGGCAGCGCTCAACGTCACCGGTAACAACATCACCAACGCCGACACCGCCGGCTACACGCGCAAGACCACCGAGCAAGTGGCCGCGCTGTCGCAGCGCAGCGGCAACGTATTCATTGGCAGCGGCACCACGCTGACCGACGTGCGGCGCATGTACAGCAGCTACCTGGGCACCCAGGTGAGCACCAGCACCTCGCTGAACAGCGACTCGCAGTCCTACTACACGCAAATCCAGCAGGTGAACTCGCTGCTGGCCGACAGCACCACCGGCATCAGCACCGTGCTGCAGAGCTTCTTCACCTCGCTGCAGACCGCTGCCGCGAGCCCGACCGATGCTGCCTCGCGGCAACTGCTGCTGACCCAGAGCAACGCGCTGTCGAGCCGTTTCAACGCGATCTACGACCAGCTCGCCGACCAGAACGGCTACATCAACGAGCAGCTCGGCAGCATGACCACCCAGGTCAATAAGCTGGCCTCCAACGTCGCCCAGTACAACCTTGCGATCACCCAGGCGGCGGCCACCGGCGCCACGCCCAACGACCTGCTCGATGCGCGCGACGAATCCGTTCGCCAGCTCAACGAGCTGATCGGCGTGTCCGTGGTGAACCAGGACGGCAACTACAACCTTTACATCGGTTCCGGCCAGCCGCTGGTCGTCGGCAACAGCACTTCGACGCTGAACGCGACGCCGAGCCAGGACGACCCGACCCGCTACGCGCTGACCCTGACCCAGGGCGCCTCGACCCAGGATGTCACCGCGGCGGTGACCGGAGGCGAGATCGGCGGCCTGCTGCGCTACCGCACCGACGTGCTCGATTCGACGATGAACGACCTTGGGCGCATGGCGCTGGTCGTCGCCGATGCCGTCAACAGCCAGCTCGGCCAGGGCCTCGACCTGAACGGCGAGTTCGGCGCCTCGCTGTTCGGCGACGTCAACAGCAGCACGCTGATCGCCCAGCGCAGCCTCGCGCAGGCGGGTAACAGCAGCACGACCTCGAACTTCAACGTCACCATCAAGGACTCCAGTGCGCTGACCACCAGCGACTACGAAGTCACCTTTACCGACAGCACGCATTACACCGTCACCCGTTCCTCGGACGGCACCAAGTTTCCGTCCGGTAACGGCACCTACGACACCGCCGCGGCCACCGCGCCGGTGATCGACGGGTTTTCCCTGGAACTGACTGGCGGCAACGCGGCGATGGGTGACAAGTTCACCATCATCCCGACGCGTACCGCCGCCGGTTCGATCAGCACCACGCTGACCGACGCCGATCAATTGGCGTTCTCCGCGCCGCTGGCCGGCGTGGTCACCACCGGCAACTACGGCACCGGCGCGATCACCCAGCCGACGCTGACGACCAAGATCGACATCACCGATCCGGTCGCCCAGGCCAACATGGAAACCAGCCTGCAGAGCGGCATGCCGGTGAAGATGGTGTTCGACGCCGCCGGCGCCGGCACCCAGGGCTACAACCTCTACGACTCGGCCGGCAACAACATCGGCACCGGCACCATCGTGCCCGGCAACAACAACACCGTGACGGTCAACGTCGCGGCCAATCCGCCGAGCGTGCCGAGTGCGTTCAGCTTCGAAACCACCGTCAGCGGCAAGCCGGGGGCCGGCGACAGCTTCACCTTTTCATTCAACGCCGACGGCACTTCCGACAACCGCAACGCGCAGAGCCTGCTGGACCTGCAGACCAAGGCCACGGTCGGCTCCACCGGCAGCTCGGGCAAGAGCCTGGTCAGCGCCTACAGCTCGCTGATCGAGCAGGTCGGTGCCAAGACCAACCAGGCCAAGCTGGACGCCAGCGCGACCTCGGCGATCCTGACCCAGGCGCAGAGCAGCTGGGATTCCTATTCGGGGGTCAACCTCGACGAGGAGGCCGCCAACCTCATCAAGTTCGAGCAGTACTACAACGCGTCGTCACAGATCATCCAGATCGCGCGCAGTACGTTCGATACGCTGATCAACAGCTTTTAACGCAGGAGGCTGAGTAATGCGCCTTTCCACATCGCAGGTCTTCACCTCCAACGTTTCCGGCTACCAGAAGGGTTACTCGGAGATCGTCAAGACGCAGCAGCAGCTTTCCAGCGGCGTGCGCATCCAGACCCCGGCAGACGACCCGGTGGGCGCCGCACGCCTGCTGCAGCTCGAGCAGCAGAGCTCCGAGCTGAGCCAGTACAGCACCAACCTGACCACGGCCACCAACAGCCTGACCCAAGAGGAGGGCGTGCTGACCTCGGTGACCAACGTGCTTCAGCGCGCGCGGGAACTGGCCGTGCGCGCCGGTAACGGCTCGCTGTCGGACAACGACCGCACCTCGATTTCCAGCGAACTGGAGCAGATCCAGACCCAGTTGATGAACCTGATGAACAGCAAGGACTCCAGCGGCCAGTACCTGTTCAGCGGCTCCAACAGCGGCACCCAGCCCTACGTGCAGAATCCCAATGGCTCCTACACCTACCAGGGCGACCAGGGCTCTCTGGGCCTGCAGGTGGCCAGTTCGACGCGGATGTCGATCAACGACAGCGGCTGGAGCGTGTTCGAGAACGTCACCAACGCCAGCCGTACCTACGCCGATGCCCCGACCCGCGACTACACCGACCCGGATACCGGCGTGGCCGTGACCGGCGCGGTTTCGGCGGATGACCAGCGCGTGTTCCTTTCCCAGGGACTGGTGGAAAGCGACAGCAAGTACAACAGCAGCTTCCGCGCCGGTTCGCCGTACACCCTGGAGCTGGTCAGCAGTACCCAGTTCAAGATCACCGACAAGGACGGCAATGACGTCACCAGCGAGGCTTCCAGCACCAACGGCAGCTTCGATCCGACCGCCATCGACGGCAACACGGTGACCTTCCGCGGCGTCAGCCTGGAACTGGACGTGGCCCTCAAGGATGGCGACAACTCGGCGGATTCCTCGCTGGACAACCTGCTCACCGGCTACAGCTTCGACTTCGGCATGGCGCCCGACGAATTCGCCGTGACCCGCAGCGCGACCAACACCTCCGGCGCGCAGATGACCGCCAGCGTCGCCAACCAGAACAACTACACCACGCAGTTCCCGGCCAACGGCGTGATCGTCCAGTTCACCAGCGCCACCGGTTACTCGGTGTACTCGCAGCCGATGAAGACTGGCGATGCGGCGATCTCCACCGGCACCCTTGGCGCCACCTTCCCGCAGACCATTTCCGTGGGCGGCGTGGACATGAGTATCAGCGCCGCGCCGGCCACGGGCGATCAGTTCACCCTGCAGCCGAAATCGCAGGAAACCCAGAGCATCCTGGAAACCATCTCCAACCTGACCGCGGCGCTGAAAACGCCGACCTCGGGCGATACCGCCGCGCAACTCGCCCTGCGCGATGCCGTCGCCTCGGCGATCACCAACCTCGACAAGGGCTCCAACCAGGTCCTCGCTACCCAGGCCTCGATCGGCGCGCGACTGAACACCGTCGATGTGCTCACCACCGAGAACGAGACCCTGTCCATCACCAACGCCTCCACCCAGTCGGACATCCGCGACACCGACATGGCCGCCGCGACGACCCAGCTGGTCCTGCAGCAAACCATGCTCGAAGCGGCGCAGGCCTCGTTCATCAAGATCAGCCAGCTGAGTCTGTTCGATAAGATGTAAGGCTTCGGCGGCAGTATCTCTGCAACTCACGAACAGGCGCGCCCGGAATGGCGCGCTTATTCGTTCTATTCTGTTTTCCTGAATAAATTCAGTAGAAACAGGCATCAAGCTTGCAAATTAGCAGTCACACCTTAGCATCCGCCAAAAAACCGCCACGCGGTCGAGAGCAAAGAGGCAGCGACGATGATGGAAGAGGCACAAGCCGTTCGGCGGCAAGCGTATGAGCATTTCAGCCAAGGCAACTTAGAGAAAGCCTTGCAGCTCTTCAGGCAACTGGAGACGGAAGCGGAGGACGCCGAGCTGGCGAACGATATCGCTGTCGTCCTCTACCGCCTCGGGCAGACGGAAAAGGCGGTCGAGAAGTTTCGTCATTCGCTGAGCCTGGGTGGCGGGGATTTCCTCGCGGTGAATGCTATCGAGATTCTCGACGAGCAAGTAAAAAGCGCTGCCGCGAAGAAAGCCGCGCCGGTTGCCGCACCCGCACCGGTATCGACGGCGACATCGGCCTTCGACCAACTGGGCCGCAGCCTGACTACGCAGGCCCTTGAAATCTGGCGCAAGGACAGCCCGTACGCGCTGCACCGGGCCGCCGCCGCGCTGGAAGACGAAGAGTGGTTCAAGGTCATTCTAAAAAGCGTCGACGACCCCGTTCAACTGGACCATTTTCTCCCCGGCTTCATCAGCGCGACCGACCAGGCCGTGTTCGTCGGCTCTTCGGGCGGGGCGGCACTTCAGGAAGCGATGCGCTTCATGCGGGTCATACTCCGGTACGCCAGGACGAATGGCATCGCCTTCGACGAAAAGACCAAGATCGCCGACTTCGGCAGCGGTTGGGGCCGCTACACGCGTTTCCTGCTCAAATACGCCAGCCCGGACAACATCTATGGCCTCGAAGTGAACAGGGGCATGGTCGAGCATTGCCGCAAGGCATTTGGCCTGGGCAACTTCCTGAAGGTAGAGGCGTTTCCCCCCTGTGATCTGCGCGACGGACTGCTGGATCTGACCTTCGGCTATTCGGTTTTTTCGCACCTGTCTCCGGATTGCGCGAATGCCTGGATCGAAGAGTTCGCACGTATCACCCGTCCGGGTGGCTTGGTCATGATGACGACCCAAGGGCGTTCGTTCATCGACTATTGCGCCGACATCAGAAGGCGTAACGACCGCTCCAACGAGTGGTTCGTATCGCTCATCAATTCCTTCGTCGATGTCGAGGCCAGTTACCGGGATTACGACGACGGCGTGCTGTTGCATGCGGGCTTCGGCCAGTACGGTGGTACGTACGGAGAAACGTTGGTGCCGAAGGGACACATCGAGAAGCACTGGTTGAAGTACTTCGATCTGGTGGACTTCGTAGACAGTCGCTCTGTCCTGCCTCAGGCTCTTTTCGTTCTGCGCCGGAATGAACGAGTATTCGAGCATGCCTGAACGACATATGGCTTCATCGACAGGTATCGGCAGCCTCAAGGCTTCAGCAAGTGGACATGGACAGAAAGCAGGCCGCCTTGGCGTTTGGAGGAAACATGCGTCGCGATGAGCTGGATCCGTTGCCCTATGCGGAGGGCTATCCCAGTCTGCTTTCGGTGACTGGCCGGGTGGACATCCACAGCCTGGTGGCGAAATTTCTCTCCGACAGCCGAACTCAGGGGGCTTACCTCGAATTCGGCGTAGGAAAGGGGCGTTCTGCGGTGTCGGCACTGCGCGCCTATCGCCGCGAAAATGTGTGCGACCGCTACATCCTTTGCGACTCGTTCGAAGGCCTGCCCGAACTGACAGGAGTCGACGTTGGCTCCCGACAGTTCCAGCGCGGCGACTATGCCTTCGACCAGCCCGCCGTCGAGGCTTTTCTGGAACGCTACGGAGTTGCGGATGCGGCGCCCATTTCGTTCCTGAAAGGCTGGTTCGGGCCTGATACCGCCGACGAGGTCACTCAGGTTCTCGGCGACTCGCCGGTGGCTGTCATTCACGTCGACGTCGACCTCTATGAGTCCTGCGGCTGGGTATTGCAGGCGGTGACCCGTCATGTGCGTCCTGGCGTGGTGATGCTGTTCGATGACTGGAACTGCTTCAATGCATCCAATCGTTTTGGCGAGCGCCGGGCCACCGCGGAATGGCTGCGCGCCAATCCCGGATTCGAATTGAACGAACTCTCATCCTACGGCTGGCACGGGCGTGCCTTCGTATTCGATTGCCTTTGAGCAATAGCTCAATACAGGAGCCAGATATGTCCGGAAAAGTGGTCGCCATCATGCCGGCAAAGGGCAGCAGCGAACGAATCAAGAATAAAAACCTGGCAGTTCTGGACGGTGAGCATCTCTTCAAGCGGAAGCTTCGCCAGTTGCTCGACTGCAAGGAGATCGACGAGGTCTATCTCGATACCGATTCGGATGAACTGGCCGCATTGGTCGATGACTTGCCGGTCAAGGTTCTGAAGCGGCCGAGCGAGTTGGCGAGCAATAAAACGGACGGGCATGAGCTGTTCGCCTACGAGTGCGCGCAGGTCGAGGCCGATATCTACATACAGACGCTTTGTACCGCGCCATTCGTCGATGCTGAATGTATTAGTCGCGCGCTGCGCCAATTGAGCGACAGTGGTTCGGACTCGTTGATCGCCATTCGCAAGGAAAAGCAATACACCTGGGGAGAAGACGAACCCAACTACGGCTGGGGACGCATCCCCAATAGCGTCGATCTGCCGCCCACCTATATCGAGGCGATGAGTCTCTACATGGTCAAGCGCGGTGATGTGCCTATCACCAGGCGCTTTACCGAAAAGCCTTCTTTTTTCGAACTTAGCCCGGAAGAAAGCCTGGACGTGAACTGGCCTGCCGATCTGCAGTTGGCCGAGACCGTGTCCGCCGGCAAGCGCGCCCAGGAAAACCTGGCGATGCAGGCACTCAAGCCGTTCCTTTCCTCCGCGATCCTCTCCGATATCACCCGGCAACTGGGGTTCGATTGCACGCTGCCCAAAGAACTGAAGCCCAACATGGGCCGACGGGTTTTCGGTCTGGCCAAGACCCTGCAGCTGGATCATTGCCAGCCCGGCGAATCCTGGGAGGGCATCTATGACGCCCTGGGCAGTTATGAGTTTGTCCGTCCTGGCGATGTCATCGTGGTCAACAACCCGGTTCCGGACAGCGCCTATTTCGGCAATCTGAACGCCGGTCTGGCGTCGCGGGCCGGCTCGGTCGGCGCCGTCATCAACGGGTTGACCCGCGACGTGAACGCCGTGCGCAACCTGGATTTTCCGGTCTTCTCCCATGGACATTACTGCTCCGATATCAAATATCGGGGAGTCGTCCGCTCGATGAACAAGCCCGTCCTGATCGGCGAAGTACGTGTGGCCAACGGCGACTATGTGTTCGGTGACGAAGACGGGATCGTCGTGGTTCCGCGTGAAAAATGGAGTGAGGTCAAAGCCGCCGTACTGCAAGGCATCGACAAGGAGTGGCGAGTCGGCAGGGCAGTGGCGATGGGGCTTCCGGCCAAGGAAATATTCAATTCGATTGGGGAGTTTTGATGAATTTTCTGTATTACCTCGAACCCTTCATCGAACGGCAGAGACCTTTTTGGAAAGCGGGATGGTTGGACTTCGCGAAGACATTCGCGAAGCCATTGAAAGATGTCGGGTGTGACTTCCGCCTGTTGATTGGCGAGCCGCTGGAGCCCGAGGCACTCAAGAGAGGGTTCACGCCAGAAGAGCTGTACATCGCGGACTATCAGCCGTTCATTGGCAAGGTGGGTCGCGATTATCTGGACATTACGTCCCGCTGGTATGACGGTGAAAGCGGTGAGGTTCTTGATGTATTCGCGGCGTATGTAGGTCGCCTTCTGGGCGACTATAAACCCGACGTGATCTTTTCCTTTTCTCCGGCGCCGTTCCTGAAGCAGGTTTTTCCGGATGCACAGGTCCTGAATATCGAAGTGGGGATGTTCTCCCGCAAGCCCTTTCCGATGACGCTGTATTTCGATGCCTGTGGCATGTTCAGGGACAGCTACCTGTGCCGGCATGCCGAAGCGATCAACGCCTTTCGTGCCAGTCCAGAAGAGTTGCATTTCGTATCGCAGCTACGCACGCACTACCTGGATGGGGGCCTCAGAAAGCTGTTGCCGATTGCCGAGGAAATCTACGGTGATCGGTTAAAGGACTTTTCCCAGAGCGTCCTGTTGCCGTTGCAGTTTTCCGACTACTACGCATTCGATGCCAACTGCGAGTTCTCTTCCCAGTTCGATTATCTGCATCATGTCCTGCGCAACGTGTCTCCCGACATCGCCGTGGTAGTTACCGAGCACCCCGAGAACCCGGCGGTAACGGAAGATATCTTCAATTATCTGAAGACAAGGCACCCCAATCTGATCTGGGATCCGCGGGGGCGGGATATCTATGCCTGCTCGCAGCTGGTCCTGTTGTTATGCGATGCGGTCGTCACCGTCACCTCTTCGGTGGGCATGCATGCACTGTTCTACCAGCGCCCCCTGATCGCGCTGGGTGACTCCTACATGACGCCCTTCGCCGATGCCCATAGTCTTGAGCGTCTGAGCGACGTATTGGAGAAAGGCTTCGATGCGACGCGCGATCACGCGTTGTACTGGCTGTTCAGTCACTACTACGTGCTGTTCGAGTCCATCTACGATGGCGACTGGTTCAAGTCGTTTTGCCTGTCTGTCGGGCAGGACACGTTCGACAGGGACCGTCCCGTTTATACGCTTGCCCGCCTTGAGGAAGCCTATTTGAAGGGCAGCACGCCAAACCTCGAAGGCGTGCTGCGTGGCAGCCTCGGTGAAAGCTCGGCGCTGTCTGCCGTCGTAGCTAGCGCGGCCGCGGAAGTCGCCAGGCAAGAGCCTGAGCAGAGCGAAACGGCGCTGGTGCCTGTGGCGCCAGCGCCAAGCCCCTCCGTNNCAAAAGCCCCTCCGTCGACAAGGCAAGCGAACTGCTGCGTCTGATCGCATTCCATCTGCCGCAATTCCACGCCATCCCGGAAAACGATGCCTGGTGGGGTAAAGGTTTCACCGAGTGGGACAACGTCAAACTGGGTGCCCCGTTGTTCGACGGGCATTACCAGCCGCACGTGCCTTCCCCGGAGCTTGGTTACTACAACCTTCTAGATGTCGAAGCGCTCCGTCGCCAGGCAGAGCTGGCTCGCAGCCACGGCGTGTATGGGTTCTGTTTCTACTATTACTGGTTCGACAGAAAGCGGCTTCTAGAAAAGCCGGTGGATCTGCTGCTGGCCAATCCGGATATCGATCTGCCGTTCTGCCTGTGCTGGGCCAACGAAAACTGGACGCGCCGTTGGGATGGCGGAGACAAGGAGATCTTGATAGCGCAGAGCTACTCTCCCGAGCTGAATGAGAAGTTTGCCGAGGACCTGATTCCGTACTTTTCCGATCCGCGCTATATCCGGGTCGAAGGCAAACCGGTACTTCTCGTTTATCGCAGCGACATCATTCCGGACCTCAAGCGGACGCTGGAAAGCTGGCGCCAGACATGGCGGGATGCCGGTATAGGCGAGGCCTATCTGATCGGGGTGGAGAGCTTCCAGTTCTTCTCGCCCGACGCCGCCGGCTTCGATGCGAACTGTGAGTTCCTGCCGCACCAGGTGGACTTTTCCATCCTCTCCCCGGAAGAACCGTTAAAACATCCCAAGCAGCACGTCCAGTCCATCGGCGATTATGAAAAGCTCGCCGAGTTCTGGTCGTCGCGTCCTCGTGCGGACTACAAGCGCTTCCGCGGACTGGTGCCGAGTTGGGACAACAGCGCGCGTCGTCGAAAAGGCGGCGCGACCATGCTGGTCAATGCCAGCCCCGAGGCTTACAAGGGCTGGCTCGGCAAAACGCTGAGAAAAACGATGGAGGAATTCGAGGGCGACGAGCGCCTGGTCTTCATCAACGCCTGGAACGAATGGGGCGAGGGCTGCCACCTCGAACCGGATGTCAAACATGGTCTGGCTTACCTCGAGGCCACGCGCGACGCGGTCAACGAAGCCGTAAGCGTCGCCGACGAAATATGCGTGCAACCCGATCCGTCGCTCGACTCCTTCGTCAAGGATTATGGGCGCTGGGTCGCCAGCAGAACGCTGTCGGTCGGCGAGGCGGATAACCTGCCGGCACGTATAGAAAGTTATTCAGGGACCTTGCAGTTCATCGTCGTCATTAGCGATAGCGAAGGCTCCCCGGAGCTTCTGAGTCGAAGCCTTCAGAGTATTTTTGATCAGTATTATCCGGCCGCTTCCATCGTCGTTTTCTCTGCGCAGAAGAAGCCGGACGAGCTCTCGGATCGCATTCTCTGGCTCGAGCATGGCGATGTATGGTCGGAAATGAACCGGGTCATTCCATCCGTCAGTGGTGACTGGTTCTATCTGTTGCGCGCAGGGGACGTACTGGACCCGCATGCGCTGGTGCTGTTGAGGGATCGCCTCGATGCCGAGCCGTCCTTGGCGAGTATCTACTCCGACGAAGATTCGATGGTGGGCGCGCAATATCGGGACCCCTTCTTCAAGCCGGATTTCAATCTCGATTTCCTGAGAAGTTACCCTTATTGCGGTCGCACCCTGGCCTTTGAGAAAGACAGCTTCCTCGCCGTGGGTGGATTCGATCCGTCCTTTGGCGAGCTGAGTCCGCATGACGTGATGTTCAAGCTGGTGGAAAGCCGGGGGCTGGGTTCGATCGGGCACATCGCCGAGGTATTGGTCCACTGCGATAGACACATGGGGCATTGGCTCGCCGAGGAAGAGGTGGTAGCCAATGCCTCCCGCCTGACGTCCAACCACCTTACCCGCCTGGGGATCGCGCACAGCATTACCAGCGGTGCGCTACCCATGATCAATCGGGTGGCCTATCACAACTCCAGCCAGCCGCTGGTTTCGATCATTATTCCTACCCGGGACCAACTTCCCGTTCTGCGTCGCTGCGTTGAAACGCTTATCGAAAAGACGCGGTATGCGAACTACGAGCTGCTGATCGTCGATAACGCGAGCGAAACGCCCGAGGCCGTCGCCTGGCTGGCCGGCATGGAGCAGCTCGCCAGCGACAAGGTGCGCATCCTGCGCTATCCCCAGCCGTTCAATTATTCGGCAATCAACAACTTCGCTGCGGGACAGGCGCGTGGCGAATATCTGGTGCTGCTGAACAACGACACCGCGATCATCGAACCCGGCTGGCTGGACGCCTTGCTGAATCATGCCCGGCGGCCCGAGGTCGGGATCGTTGGCGCCAAGCTGCACTTCCTGGATGGGACCATCCAGCACGGAGGTGTGGTGCTTGGGCTGGGTGGCCCTGCCGACCATCCGTTCATCGGCGAACAGGCCGAGGCGCCCGGCTACATGCATCGGCTGCAAGTCGATCAGAACTACAGCGTGGTCACCGCTGCCTGCCTGATGATCCGCGCCTCGGTCTATGCCGAGGTCGGTGGGCTGGACGAGGACGACTTCAAGGTCTCCTACAACGATGTCGATCTCGGTCTCAAGGTGCGTTACGCCGGCTATCTGACGGTATGGACGCCTTATGCGGTGCTGTTGCATGAGGGCAGCGTCAGCCAGAGAAATCTGGATTCGCAGTACGCCTCGTCGAAGAAAGAGCGTTTCAACAGCGAGCAGATGGCGATGTACGCGCGTTGGCTTCCACAGATCGCGGAAGATCCGGCCTACAACAAGAACCTCACGCTGCATGACGGCGGTTTCTCGCTGGCTGCCGAAAGTGAGCGCTTCTATTGGCAACCGTTCGCGCAAAAGGCCGTGCCGTCGATCCTGTGTCACGCCGCGGATTCGTTTGGCGGTGGGCAGTACCGGGTTCTGCAGCCGTTCAAGTCCCTGGCGCAGGCCGGTCTCGTGCAGGGTGGTTTCAGCCGTTATCTGCTGACGCCGGCCCAGGTCGAGCGCTTCAAGCCGGACTCGGTGATCCTGCAGCGGCAGCTGCTCGAGCCGCAGATCAACTATGTCAGCCGGCTCAAGGAGTTCTCCACGGCACTCAAGGTGTATGAGCTGGATGACTACGTCATCGAGCTTCCGCTGGGCAGCCAGCATCGCGCTGACTTCTCGCGCGAGGTCGTGCGTTCGCTGCGCAAGGTGCTGTCGCTGTGCGATCGCTTCGTCGTATCGACGGAGCCGCTGGCAGCCGCTCTCGCCGATATGCATCCGGATATTCGCGTGGTCCCGAACACGCTCGCTCCCGAATCATGGAAGGGCTTGCAGGGCCAGCGCCGCACCGGTGGAAAACCTCGGGTGGGTTGGGCAGGGGGGCTTGGTCATGGTGGCGATCTGAGAATGATCGGCGATTTGGTCAAGGCGCTGGCTGGTGAAGTGGACTGGGTCTTCATGGGCATGTGCCCGGACGACTGGTTGCCGTTCATTGCCGAGTACCATCCTGGCGTCCCGTTCGACCGTTATCCCGAAAGGTTGGCCAGCCTCAACCTCGATCTGGCTCTGGCGCCACTCGAGCAGAACCGTTTCAACGAGTGCAAGAGCAATCTGCGTCTCCTCGAATACGGTGCCTGTGGCTTCCCGGTCGTGTGTACCGATATCGATCCTTATCGATGCGACCTGCCTGTGACGCTGGTGAAGAACAGGTACAAGGATTGGCTCAACGCGATCCGCGCTCACTTGCAGGACCTCGACGCCACCGCGGCCATGGGCGACGCATTGCAGGCGCGTGTACGCAGTGAGTGGATGCTCGAAGGCGACAACCTGCTGGCCTGGCGCAACGCCTGGTTGCCTGACTGAAACCGCTAAAGTTTCGCGAGCCCGGACCGATAGCCTGGATGCCTGAAACATGGCTCCGTGGTGATGTTCGGAGCCTCGCGAGAGCGGTCAAGCCCCGCAGCAAAAAAGTTTGAAAAAACGTTAAAGCTTTCCGGCGGCACGACGATAAACATCACGAAAGCTCTCTAGGCCAATCCCGGCGGTTGCCAAGGCCGGGAGTCGTACAAGCCCACACCACGAGGTTCTCGTCATGGCTCTTACCGTCAACACCAACATTGCCGCACTGAATACCCAGAAGAACCTGAACAGGTCTTCCGACGCCCTTTCGACCACCATGCAACGTCTGTCCAGTGGCCTGAAAATCAACAGCGCCAAAGACGATGCGGCTGGCCTGCAGATCTCCAACCGCCTGACCAGCCAGATCAACGGCCTGGACGTAGCGGTCAAGAACTCCAACGATGGCATCTCCATCGCGCAGACCGCCGAAGGCGCCATGCAGGAATCCACCAACATCCTGCAGCGTATGCGTGAACTGGCACTGCAATCGGCCAACGGCTCGAACAGCGACGAAGACCGCAATTCCCTGCAGGCCGAATACTCGCAGCTCACCACTGAGCTGACCCGTATCGCCAGCACCACCACCTTCGGTGGTCGCAACCTGCTCGACGGCTCTTTTGGTACTTCCAGCTTCCAGGTCGGCGCCAACGCCAACGAAACCATCAACCTGACCCTGGGTAACGTTTCGGCCAGCAAAATCGGTTCGCAACAGGCTTCCGCCGAAGCTGCCGTTGTTGCCAGCGGTTCCGCTGCTGGTGCAGGCACCATCACCGTTACCGGTGGCGGCAAGACCAAGGACGTCGATATCGAAGCCGGTGCTTCTGCCAAGGACATCGCCAAGGGCCTGAACAACTCGATTACCGGCCTGAGCGCCACTGCCTCCACGACCGCACAGCTGAGCATCGATACCGGTAGCGGCGCTGCAACCAGTGGTGCTTCGTTCACCGTCAACGTTGGTTCCGCCTCGGCGAACATCGTCGGTGCGACTTCGACCTCCGATCTGGCTGACCAGCTGAGCTCCAACGCCTCGGCACTGGGTATTTCGGTCAACTACAACGAGGAGAGCGGCGAGCTTTCGATCACCTCCAGCAGTGGCGAAAACATCTCCTTCGGCGTGACCGCAGGTCAGACTGCCGCCGCCGCAGGCGTGAAGGTTGCCGTGCAGGACGAGGACGGTGTGTTTGGTGCCGGAACCCAGGTCGCCAATGGCCAGAGCATCCGTGGCACCGTCGATTTGAACTCGGCCAAGGCCTACAGCCTGACCGACAAGACCGGCACAGTAGCGGCTACCGTGTTTGGCAGCGGCACTACCAAGTCCGAGCTGACCAGCGTTACCGACACCGACATCACTTCTGCAAAAGGCTCGCAGGACGCAATCTCGGTCATCGACAAGGCGATCTCCAACATCGACTCGCAGCGTGCTGACCTCGGCGCCGTGCAGAACCGCTTCGACAGCACGGTTTCGAACCTGCAGAGTATCTCCGAGAACTCCACGGCTGCCCGCAGCCGCGTTCAGGACGCCGACTTCGCAGCTGAAACTGCCGAGCTGACCAAGCAGCAAACGCTGCAACAGGCATCCACGGCTATCTTGGCCCAGGCCAACCAGCTGCCGTCCTCGGTTCTTAAGCTGCTCCAGTAACAGGGCCTAAAAGATAAAAGGGGGAAGTGCGTGAGCGCCTTCCCCCTTTTCCCGTTGCGAGGTGGACTCCATGAATATCATCACTCCCAATCTGCAATACGGTACGTCCAAGGGCGTTGCCGCTGGAACTGAAAGCAAAGCTTCTTCCGAGAACAGCGTTGTCCCGACGACGGCGAGTGCGAAAGGTGCGGGTGCGGTCGATCGCGACCAGCTTGATTCTGCCGTTGCGTCCATGCAGGACTATGCGCAGTCGGTTAAACGAAACCTTGATTTCCATATCGATGATTCGACTGGGCGAGTCGTAGTTCAGGTTATCGCCAGCGATTCCGGCGAATTGATTCGGCAGATCCCTTCCGAAGAGGTGCTTGAGTTGGCCGCAAGCCTGGATGACGTCCGCAGTTTGATGTTCCGCGAACAGGCCTGATTGGCGCGAGATTTGCTAAAGGAATGTACTACCGCCACTAAAATGGCATAGAGGATTACGACGATGGTCACTACTACTTCTACTACGGGAACGACATCGACGGCGGCTACTACCAGTTCCACGTCGAGCAAAACTTCGATCACCGGCCTGGGTTCCGGACTGGATATCGACGCCCTGGTAGAGGCTACCGTCAACGCGGAAAAGGCACCCAAGCAGGGACAGATCGATCGTCTCACTGCGAAGACCGAAACCAGCTTGTCAGCGGTTGGCACTTTGAGGGCTGCGATGGAAGCCTTCGAGGCTTCATTGACGGCGCTGACTTCGAACAAGACCAGCTTCGACGGCCTCGCTGCGAAGTCGAGCTCCGATACGGTAGCCACCGTCACCGCCAATTCGGGGGCGGTGGCCGGTTCCTACGCTCTCAGTGTGACCAACTTGGCCACGGCTTCCAGGGTTGCGACGGCAAGCCTGAGCAGTGGTAGCAGTACGACCTTCGCATCGGGCGGCAAGTTGACGATCGACGTGGGTAACAATGCCACCTACTCGGTGAATGTCTCTGCCGGGGCGTCGCTGAGCAGCATCCGCGATTCGATCAACTCGCAGTTGTCCTCATCGGCAGGTATCTCGGCGAACATCGTCACCGACTCCAACGGCTCGCGCCTGGTGCTTTCCTCGGAAACCACGGGTGAGAACACCGATATCTTCATGTCGGGTACCGGTGATCTTTCCGTGCTGAACGTCAACGTCACCTCGACGACCGACGACGACGGCGTAGTTACCGTTGCGCACAATCTGCAGAAGCAGAGTGGCACCGGTGCCGGCTACATTACGCTGGCCGGGGATGCCAAGTTCACCCTCGATGGGCTGGAGATGACCAGCTCCACCAATACCACCTCGGCGCTCAGCGGGCTGTCCATCACGCTGACTGGCAAGGGCGATTCGACCATATCGATGTCGACCAATACCGATGGTATCAAGACGTCGGTCGAGAGTTTCGTCACCGCTTACAACACCCTGATGACGGTGACCAACGCGCTCACCAAGGTGACCGTGTCCACCGATGGCAGCAGCACGGACGCGGGGGCACTGGTCGGCGATGCGACCATGCGTACCATGATGAACTCGATCCGCAGTGCTCTGGTCGACCCTTCCACCACCAGCGGCAACCTGAGCATTCTTGCCCAGTTGGGCGTCTCGACGCAGAGGGACGGCACTCTCAAGGTCGATGAAACGGCGCTGACCGCAGGGCTCGAGGCCAACTACGACTCCGTCAAATCCTTCTTCACCGGAGATGACGGGCTGATCTCGCGTCTGGGTAACGTCACCTCCGTCTACACCGCCACCGGCGGCCTTCTCGAGACCAAGGAGGACGCGCTGCAGGGCACGCTCGACAGCCTGGATACCCAGCAGGATTCGCTGGATCGGCGCATCGAGACGCTGCAGACCAGCCTCTACAGCAAGTACAACACCATGGACGCGCTGGTGGCCCAGCTCAACGCGACCAGCTCGAGCATTCTTGAGACGCTGAATGCGCTGAACAACAGCGACGATTGATGTGCCGCGGTGGCGCTGTCCACCGCCGCGATAGCCGCGTATCTGCTAGGGTGGCATGGTCAGCACCGCAAGTGGCTACGCGGCTTTTTGCTAGGTACTGCTTCGCTTTTCCTGCCGCGCTTTTCTCCGGGCAAATTTGCGTTCTGCGCTAAAGATTTCATGGCCTGACCCGATAACTAAATCAGAAGGTTTCATTCGTCTTATTTAGGAGCAGCCGGCATGTACGCAGCCTCAGCCCTCAAGAATTACCAGCAAGTCAGCACCCAGTCGCAACTGGCTGAAGCAAGTCCGCACCGCTTGATCCAGATGCTCTACGAGGGCGCCCTGGATCGCATTGCCCAGGCGCAAGGTGCCATGGGGCGCGGTCAGATCAGCGAGAAGGGCGTGCTGATCGGCAAGGCCATCAACATCATCAACGGCCTGCGCCAGGCGCTGGACAAGGACAAGGGCGGCGAGTACGCCAGCAACCTCGAGGGCCTGTACGAGTTCATGAGCCAGCGTCTGCTTCAGGCCAACCTGAAGAACGATTCCTCTTCGCTGGAACTCGTATCCTCCCTTCTGCGCAAGGTCAAAGATGGCTGGGACGGCATTGCGCCGGCTCCTGCTCCCATTCAAGGTGCGTGATCATGAACACTGCCGTTAAGCGTCTCGAAAATACCGGCATCGCTTTGCGGGATGCCCTGACCAATCAGGATTGGGCCGCCATCGGCCTGCTCGATCAGCAGTGCCGCGAAGCCGTCGACGACGCCATGCGCGAGGTCGAGCGCGACAGTGATCTGAAGATGACGCTGGAAGATATCCTGGCGATCTATCGGGATCTGGTCAGCTCCTGCAAGAACGTCCGCGAGGGCCTCGGCGAAGAAATGGCACAGGTCAACAAGGCCCACCAGGGCGCCAAGATTTACAAGATGTTTGGCTGACACCGCGTTGGTGAAGTGACACAAAGCAAGCCTGAGTCAAATCCAGGCTTTTTTTGTGCCATAAATTTGACTAACGACCGTTTTTTGACTTTACTAGCGGCAAATTGCTACCGCGTCATAGCTGCGTGGCCCCTTCCTCAGTACGACCAAGAAGCCAACCTCTTATGTGGCGTGAAACCAAGATTCTGCTGATCGACGATAACGACGACCGCCGCCGTGACTTGGCGGTCATTCTCAACTTTCTTGGCGAGGATCACCTGGCCTGCCGCAGCCAGGATTGGCGGGATTGCATCGTCCCGCTGAACTCCAGCCGCGACATGCTTGGCGTGTTGCTTGGTGAAGTCAATGTCAAAGGCGGCAGCAGCGAACTGCTCAAGCAGGTCGGTGCCTGGGACGAATTCCTGCCGGTGCTGATGATCGGCGAAGCGTTGCCGGCGGATTGTCCGGAAGACCTGCGCCGTCGCGTGCTGGCGTCGCTGGAAATGCCGCCCAGCTACAACAAGCTGCTCGATTCGCTGCACCGCGCTCAGGTCTATCGCGAAATGTACGACGAGGCCCGCGAACGCGGCCGTCAGCGTGAGCCGAACCTGTTCCGCAGTCTGGTCGGCACCAGCCGCGCCATTCAGCACGTGCGCACGATGATGCAGCAGGTCGCGGACACCGAGGCCAGCGTGCTGATCCTCGGCGAATCGGGCACCGGCAAGGAAGTGGTCGCGCGCAACCTGCATTACCACTCCAAGCGCCGTGAAGGCCCGTTCGTGCCGGTCAACTGCGGCGCGATTCCCGCCGAGCTGCTGGAAAGCGAACTGTTCGGCCACGAGAAGGGCGCCTTCACCGGTGCCATCACCAGCCGGGCAGGGCGCTTCGAGCTGGCCAACGGCGGCACGCTGTTCCTCGACGAAATCGGCGACATGCCGCTGCCGATGCAGGTCAAGCTGCTGCGCGTGCTGCAGGAGCGCACTTTCGAGCGCGTCGGCAGCAACAAGACGCAGAGCGCAGACGTGCGCATCATCGCGGCTACCCACAAGAACCTCGAGAAGATGATCGAGGAGGGCAGCTTCCGCGAGGATCTGTACTACCGCCTCAACGTCTTCCCCATCGAGATGGCCCCGCTGCGCGAGCGTGTCGAGGACATCCCGCTGCTGATGAGCGAGCTGATCTCGCGCATGGAGCACGAAAAGCGCGGCTCGATCCGCTTCAACTCTGGCTCGATCATGTCGCTCTGTCAGCATGACTGGCCGGGCAACGTCCGCGAGCTGGCCAACCTGGTGGAGCGCATGGCGATCATGCATCCGTATGGAGTGATTGGTGTTTCCGACCTGCCGAAGAAATTCCGCTACGTCGACGACGAGGACGAGAACCTCACCGCCAGCCTGCGCGAGGAGCTGGAAGAGCGCGCCGCGCTGACCAGCCAGCTGCCGGTCGGCATCGATTCCGGCAGCATGCTTCCGCCCGAAGGGCTGGATCTCAAGGACTACCTGGGCAACCTCGAGCAGGGCCTGATCCAGCAGGCGCTGGACGATGCCAACGGCGTGGTGGCGCGTGCCGCCGAGCGCCTGCGTATCCGCCGGACGACGCTGGTGGAAAAGATGCGCAAATACGGCATGAGCCGCCGCGAGGACGAAGACGAGGGCTGACGGTCGGCCAATGCCTCGCCGGACATTTTCTCCAAATGTTTGACGCCCGCTTTCAAGTAATTGAAAAGCGGGCGATTTTTTTTAGGCACGGGGATTGCTATTCCTCTCTCACCACGACCGTTCTCTGACGGTCATCCAGTGAGAGATGCACATGAAGCCAGCTGCCCACAGCGCCAGCGCCGATACCACTCTGCCGAGCGAGACCCTCGTCGCGGACGAGCTGCAGCAGGCCTACGCCCTGTTCGAGCAGATGTCCGAACAGCTCAGCGATTCCTATGGATCGCTGCAGGCGCGCGTCGATCAGCTCACTGGTGAGCTGGAACTGGTCAGCGCCCAGCGCATGCAGGAACTGGCGGAAAAGGAGCTGCTCGCCCAGCGCCTGCAGAGCCTGCTCGATCTGCTGCCCGGCGGGGTGGTGGTGATCGACGGCCAGGGCCTGGTTCGCGAGGCCAACCCGGTCGCCGGACAATTGCTCGGCCAGCCGCTGGTCGGGGTGCTCTGGCGCCAGGTGATTGCCCGCTGCTTCGCGCCGCGCCAGGACGACGGCCATGAGGTCTCGCTCAAGGATGGCCGCCGGCTGTCCATTGCCACGCGTTCGCTGAATGGCGAGCCGGGCCAACTGGTGCTGCTCACCGACCTCACCGAAACCCGCCGCCTGCAGGATCAGCTGGCNNGCGCTCGGCCGGATGGTTGCCTCGCTGGCGCATCAGGTACGCACGCCGTTGTCGGCGGCGATGCTCTACGCCAGTCACCTCAACGAGCGTGTGCTGCCGCCCGAGCAGCAGCAGCGTTTCGCCGGGCGCTTGAAGGAGCGCCTGCACGAACTCGAGAACCAGGTCCGCGACATGCTGGTGTTCGCCCGCGGCGAGCTGCCGATGACCGACCGGCTGGCGCCAAAGGCGCTCTTCGACACCTTGCGTAGCGCCGCCGAAATCCATCTCGACGGGATGAACGTGCGCTGGCAGTGCGACGCGCGGGTGGGCGAGTTGCTGTGCAATCGCGACACCCTGGTCGGCACCGTAATCAACCTGATCGAAAACGCCATCCAGGCCGCTGGGCGCGGCGCCGGCCTGAAGATTCATCTATACGTGCGCGGCGACCGCCTGCGCCTGTACGGC
>DIEE01000124.1:25399-25896 GCA_002418465.1 Pseudomonas sp. UBA5782
CGGCACCGGCCTCGGCCTGGCGGTGGTCAAGGCCGTGGCGCGCGCCCATCGCGGCACGCTGCAACTGCGCTCGCGGGTCGGCTTCGGCACCTGCGCCATTCTCGATCTGCCGCTGATTCCCGCGGCCGTCGCTTTTTCTCCGGAGTGACCATGACTGCCAAAGTCCTGCTCGTCGAAGACGACCGCGCCCTGCGCGAAGCCCTGGCCGACACGCTGGTATTGGCCGGCCACGATTTCGTCGCCGTGGACTGCGCCGAGGCGGCACTCGCGGCGCTGCACGAGCACGCCGTCAGCCTGGTGCTGAGCGACGTGAACATGCCCGGCATGGACGGCCACCGGCTGCTCGGTCTGATCCGTTCGCGTTACCCGCATCTACCGGTGCTGCTGATGACCGCGCACGGCGCCGTCGAGCGCGCAGTGGACGCGATGCGCCAGGGCGCCGTCGATTACCTGGTCAAACCCTTCGACTCGAAAACCCTGCTGGAGCTGGTCGAGCG
>DIEE01000076.1 GCA_002418465.1 Pseudomonas sp. UBA5782
CGACTTCCTGCACGGTGGCGGTCATCTCGTTCATCGCGGTGGCGACCTGGTCGGTCTCGACCTTCTGGCTGTTGACGCCGGCACTGGTCTGCTCGGTGACCGCCGACAGTTGCTCGGCGGCGCTGGCGATCTGGGTGATGCCGTCGCGGATATGGCCGATCAGCTCGCGCAGGTTGAGAGTCATGCGCTGCATGCTCTGCTGCAGAAGGCCCAGTTCGTCGTTGCGCCGCACCTCCAGATCCTGGCTGAGATCGCCAGCGGCGATGCGCTCCGCCGCCACCAGCGTGAGGTTCAGCGGCCGGACGATCTGACGGGTGATCAGCGCCGCGGCGAAGATACCGATAATCAGCGCCACGGCAGCACTGATCGCCAGCAGGCCGCGCGTGCGCACGGTTTCGCTGGCGCGCTTGTCGGTCTGGATCTGGTAGAGCCGCTGGGCGACCTGGAGGAAGCGCTCGCCTTCGCTCTGCATGCTGGCGAACTGCGCGGTGACCGCCTCGCTGGCGAGCCTGAACGCGCCCAGCGCACCCCGATAACCCTGCAGCGCGCTTGCGATACCGGCCATGTCGGCATCGCCGGCGATCTGCTGGCCCAGTTGGGTGAGACTGGCGCTGGCCGCATCCACCGCATCGAGCGCGCTTTGCTGCAGGCTCGGGTCATTGCTGTAGGTGTAGCCGCGCACCTGGAAACGCGCCTGTTGCACGGCCAGGCGCAGCTGGGCGACCAGGCGGTACTCGGCGAGGCGGGCGGCATCGTCGAGCGTGCCGTCATCGAGCACGCGCTGTTCCAGGGTGGCGATCAGCTGCACCGCCTGATCGGCATTCCTTCCAAGGTCGGCACGTGCGGCTTCGCGGGCCTGATAGGCCTGGTCGAGCAGGGCGAAGGCCTTCTGATAAGCAGCATTGGTGGCGTCCTGCTCACCGACCAGCGCAAGGTCGGCAGGGTCGGTAAGGGTCGCTCCAAGGGCGTCGGCGACACCGTCGATGCTCTTCAGGTGGCTGCGCAACTGCTCGGCCGTGGCCGGGTCCTGCTTGATCTGATACTGCAGGCGGGCGATGCGCAGGTCCTTGGTCAGTTCGCCGAAGCGCGCCGCCGCGCCCAGCTTGTCGCCGCGCTCGATGGTCTGCGCCAGGCTCAGCCAGCCGGTGAGGGTGATCAGCAGGGTGAGCAACAGCACCAGGCCGAAGCCCAGAGCGAGCTTGCCTTTGACGCTTAGGTTATCGAGCCAGACCATCGAATCTCTCCACGGGATAAACGGGCACCTTGGTATGCAGCTCTTATCGGCCGGCTGGCGTGCGTCTGCAGAGGTCGATCGAGCGATGCGCCAGGAGATACGGGAAAAGCTGTTACAGAACGTGTATTGGACCGCGGGCTCAATACAAACGTGCGAGCAGTGCGGTCACCGCGGTTTCCACGCGCAGAATGCGTTCGCCCAGCTGAACCGGCGCCAGACCGGCGTCGATCAGCTTGTCGACTTCGTAGGGAATCCAGCCGCCTTCCGGGCCGATCGCCAGGGTTACCGGTTGCTCGACGGCGCGCGGGCAGGGCGGATGATCGCCGGGATGGGCGACCAGGCCGAGGCTGCCGATGGCGAGCTGGGCCAGTCGATCCTCGACGAAGGGTTTGAAGCGCTTCTCGATACTTACCTCTGGCAGGACGGTGTCGCGTGCCTGCTCCAGGCCGAGGATCAGTTGCTCGCGGATCGCCGCCGGTTCGAGAAAGGGCGTTTGCCAGAAGCTTTTCTCGACCCGGTAGCTGTTCAGCAGCACCAGGCGCGGAACGCCCATGGCGGCCACCGTCTGCAGCACGCGGCGCAGCATCTTCGGTCGCGGCAGGGCGAGCAGCAGGGTAAGCGGCAGCTTGGCTGGTGGCGGCTGGTGCAGATCGACTTGCAGCTCCGCTTCGTCGGCCTGCAGGTGCAGCAGGCGCGCCGTGCCCATCAGCCCGCCGACACGGCCGACGCGCAGGCTGTCGCCGGTTTCGGCGCGGTGCACTTCATGCAGATGGGTGAGGCGGCGATCGCGCAGGATCGCCCGGTCCGCCGCGACGAAGTCGGCGTCTTCCAGCAACAGCAGGTTCACGGCAGTGGCGCGGGCGGCTGGTCGGTGCTTTCGGCTTCTTCGCGCTCGTCGCGGCTCTTGCGCACGAAGCGCGAGAACAGCAGGCCGACCTCGAAGAGCATCCACATCGGCACGGCCAGCAGGGTCTGCGACATGGGGTCCGGCGGGGTGAGGATCATGCCGACGACGAAGCAGCCGATGATCACGTAAGGGCGGATCTTCTTCAGGTAGGCGACGTCGACGATGCCGATCAGCGTCAGCAGCACCACCGCGACCGGAATCTCGAAGGTCAGGCCGAAGGCGAACAGCAGGGTGAGGAAGTCCAGGTAGCTGTTCACGTCGGTCATGGTGGTGACGCCTTCCGGCGCCTGGCTGATGAAGAAGTGGAACATCAGCGGAAACACCAGGTAATACGCGAAGGCCATGCCGGCGTAGAACAGCACGATGCTCGACGCCAGCATAGGCACGGCGATGCGCTTCTCGTGCTTGTACAGGCCTGGTGCGATGAAGCCCCAGATCTGCCCAAGGATGATCGGCATCGCCAGCAGCACCGAGACGATCATGGTCAGCTTCAGCGGCGCGAGGAACGCCGAGGCCGGGTCGATGGAAATCATCGTCGCGCCTTCGGGCAGGAAGCGCCGCAGCGGTTCCGAGGCGTAGGCGTAGATCTGCTTGGAGAAATACAGCAGGCCGAGAAAAATCAAAAAGACCGCGCCCACGCAGCGCAGCAGGCGGGTGCGTAGCTCGGTGAGGTGCGAAACCAGGGGCATTTCCTGGTCCTGTTCCGGTATCTCGCTCATGGGTTACGCGGCGGCTCTGGCGTGACGGGGGTATCGACCGGCGCGGCGCTGGCCGGCGGCGACAGGGCGTCGCTCTTCGGCTCGGGATGCAGCGCGGCCTCGACGGTTTCCGGCGAAGCGGCGCTGGGCTGCTCCGGCGTGGCGGTCGTCGGTGGCTGGATGCTGCGCTTCATCTCGCGCTCGAGGGAGAGGATGTTCTCGTTGTGCAGCTGCCGGCGAATCTCGTCGGCGCCGATTTCGCGCTCCACTTCCTGCTTGATCGCATTGAAGCTGCGTTTGAGCCGGCCGACCCACAGGCCGGCGGTGCGTGCCGCCCCGGGCAGGCGCTCCGGCCCGAGGACCAGCAGCGCCACCAGGGCGATCAGCAGCAGTTCGCCGAAGCTGATACCGAACATGGATTAATCCTTGCGCGCCGGCTCTTCGACCTTGTGCGCCTGCGCGTCGATGGTGTGCGGCTGCTCGAGCGGGGTGGTCGAGGCTTTCGGCTCTTCGGACGGGCGTTCGTCGTCGTTCATCGCCTTGCGGAAGCCCTTGATCGACTCGCCGACATCCGAACCCAGGCCCTTGAGCTTCTTGGTGCCGAAAACCAGCACTACGACGATGAGAATGACGATCCAGTGTTTCCAGTCGAAAATACCCATGGAGAACCTCGTGTGATTAATGGGAGTCGGGGCGGGGGGNNATGGGAGTCGGGGCGGGCGGCCTTTTCGGCATGCCCGGAGAGGCCGAAGCGCCGGTCCAGTTCGTCCAGCACGGCCTGCGGATGCTGGCCGAGGGCGGCGAGCATGACCAGGCTGTGGAACCAGAGGTCGGCGGTTTCGTAGATCAGGTCGCTGCAGTCACCGCTGGTGGCGGCATCCTTGGCGGCGAGGATGGTTTCCACCGATTCCTCGCCGAGTTTTTCCAGAATCTTGTTCAGGCCCTTATGGTACAGGCTGGCGACGTAGGAGCTGTCGGCCGACGCGCCCTTGCGTGCCTCGAGCACTTCGGCCAGGCGATCGAGCGTGTCAGTCATGGCCTTTGCCCGCCGCGTAGATGGCTTTCGGGTCTTTCAGCGGCGCCTCGACGGTCTGCCAGTCGCCGTTCTGGTAGACCCGGTAGAAGCAGCTTTCGCGACCGGTGTGGCAGGCGATGCCGCCGATCTGCTCGACCATCAGGATGATCACGTCGGCGTCGCAGTCCAGGCGCAGCTCGTGGAGCTTCTGCACGTGGCCGGAATCCTCGCCCTTGCGCCACAGCTTGTTGCGCGAGCGCGACCAGTAGATGGCGCGGTTTTCCGCAACCGTCAGGCCCAGTGCCTCGCGGTTCATCCAGGCCATCATCAGCACCCGGCCCGTGCGGTAATCCTGGGCGATGGCGGCGACCAGGCCATCGGCGTTCCAGTTGATCTCGTCCAGCCAGTCTTTCATCGTGTCTTTTCCGCGCCGGCGCGCCCTGTTCGCAGGGCCTGCGCCGTACTGCCAGTGTCTATCGAGGGGACCTAGTGTGCCAGCCGATGACGCGGCTGGCTATCGGCGCACGACCAGGTACAGACCGGCCACGGCCATGATCCACATCGGCCAGGTATCCATTGCGCTGAGCGATTCGGCGTGCGCCGCGAGTACCGCGGCACCCCCGAGCAGCGCGGCGCCGAGCAGGCGCAGGACGCTGCCGTCGCGGCGTTCGCGCCAGGGTGGCGGCGGGTCTTCGGCGTGCGGTTGCGACATCCGCTCGAGCAGGTCGCGGGTCATGTTGGCCAGGTGCGGCACCTGTTCGATTTGTGTCTGCAGATTGCGCAGCAGGGTCTTGGGGCTCATCCGCTCCTTCATCCAGCGCTCGAGGAAGGGTTGCGCGGTTGTCCACAGGTCGAGGTCCGGGTACAGCTGGCGGCCGAGCCCTTCGATGTTCAGCAGGGTCTTCTGTAACAGCACCAGCTGCGGCTGGATCTCCATGTTGAAGCGGCGAGCGGTCTGGAACAGGCGCAGCAGCAACTGGCCAAAGGAGATGTCGCGCAGCGGCTTCTCGAAGATCGGCTCGCAGACGGTGCGGATCGCCGCCTCGAATTCGTTGACCTTGGTTTCCTTGGGCACCCAGCCGGAGTCGATGTGCAGCTGCGCCACCTTGCGGTAGTCGCGCTTGAAGAAGGCCACCAGGTTTCGCGCCAGGTAATCCTGGTCTTCCGGCGTGAGGCTGCCGACGATGCCGCAATCCACCGCGATGTATTGCGGATTCCACGGCTGCTGGGTGCTGACGAAGATGTTGCCGGGGTGCATGTCGGCGTGGAAGAAACTGTCGCGGAACACCTGGGTGAAGAAGATTTCTACACCGCGCTCGGCGAGCAGCTTCATGTCCGTGCGCTGGCTGGCGAGGGTATTCAGGTCGGTGACCGGGATGCCGTAGATGCGCTCCATCACCAGCACTTTCGGCCGGCAGTAGTCCCAGTGCACCTGCGGCACGTAGAGCAGCGGCGAGCCGGCGAAATTGCGCTTGAGCTGGCTGGAGTTGGCAGCCTCGCGGAGCAGGTCGAGTTCGTCGTAGATGACCTTCTCGTAGTCGCTGACCACGTCCACCGGGTGCAGGCGACGCGCCTCGCTGGACAGTCGCTCGGCCAGCCGGGCGATCAGGAACAGCCAGGCGATGTCCTGGGCGATCACCGGTTTCAGCCCCGGACGCACCACCTTGACCACCACCTCTTCGCCGCTGTGCAGGCGCGCGGCGTGCACTTGCGCCACCGAGGCCGAGGCCAGCGGCTGCTGCTCGAAACGGGCGAACAGCCTGGCGATCGGCGCGCCGAGCTGCGATTCGATCAGCGCCACCGCTTGTTCCGGCGGGAACGGTGGCACCTTGTCCTGCAGGAAGCTCAGCTCGTTGGCGATGTCCTCGGGCAGCAGGTCGCGGCGGGTGGAGAGGATCTGGCCGAACTTGATGAACACCGGGCCAAGGCCTTCCAGCGCCAGGCGCAGGCGCTGCCCGCGGCTGTAGGGCGAGCTGCGCCGTGGCAGCCAGCGCCACGGCAGCAGGTAGCCGCAGACGCGCATGTACCAGGGCAGTGGCAGTTCGAGAACCAGGTCGTCGAGGCGATAGCGGATCACCACGAAGAGGATGCGGAGCAGACGGCTTAACGCGGCGAACAGCTTCATGCTTGCGGCTTAGATCCTTGGGCAAGGCGTTCGACGCGCGCCTCGAGACGGTCGAGGGCGAGTTTCAGCTCATCGAGTTCGGCGAAGCGCGCTTCGGCTTCCTGGCTGCCGACCAGGCTGCCGGTTTCCTCGGCGAGGTAGTCCTGGAGGTCCAGGCGCAGGCTGTCGATGCTCTGTTCGGCCCACTGCGAGGCGCTGCGCAGGCGGCTACCGAGGAAGTTGCCGGCCAGCGGGCCGAGCCAGCGTGACAGCTCGTATTCCCAGTCCAGTTCGAGGTCCTGGAGCACCGCGGAGAGCTCCATCAGCACCCCGCTGTCGCCGTCGATCTGCACGTCGGGGCGATGCAGTACGGCGGTCTTCTGCCGGCTGCTGGCCAGGCGCAGCAGGGTGCTGGCGGGCGCACGCAGCACGCAGTCGGCCGGCGCTGCCCATTGCCGGGCCAGGCGCAGGCCGTCGGCGTTCGGCAGGATGAACAGGCGCACGGCGGGCGCGGCGCAGTCGATCTCGATCACCTTTCCGGACAGCCCGGCGAGGCGCGCCTGCGCGGTGGCGTCCAGCGCGAGGATGCGGTTGATGCCGCTTTCGGCGGCGGCGAGCAGGGCCTGGGTGATCATCAGGGCTTGATTCCCCGATGCAGGGCGACGATGCCGCCGGTCATGTTGTGGAAGGTGACCGCGGCGAAGCCGGCGTCGGCCATCATGCCCTTGAGGGTTTCCTGATCCGGGTGCATGCGGATCGATTCGGCCAGGTAGCGGTAGCTTTCCGAGTCGTTGGTGATCAGCTTGCCCATCATCGGCAGCAGGCTGAACGAATAGACGTCATAGGCCTTGGACAGCAGTGCGCTGGAGGGCTTGGAGAACTCCAGCACCAGTAGCCGGCCGCCCGGCTTGAGCACGCGCAGCATCGAGCGCAGGGCGTCTTCCTTGTGGGTGACGTTGCGCAGGCCGAAGGCGATGGTGACCACGTCGAAGTGGTTGTCCGGGAAGGGCAGCTTTTCAGCATCGGCCTGGACGAACTTGACGTTGCCGGAGACGCCCTTGTCCATCAGCCGGTCGCGGCCAACGGCGAGCATCGAGGCGTTGATGTCGGCCAGCACCACTTCGCCGGTCGGGCCGACCAGGCGCGAGAACTGGCGGGTCAGATCGCCGGTGCCACCGGCAATGTCGAGCACGCGGTTGCCGCTGCGCACGCCGGAGAGTTCGATGGTGAAGCGCTTCCACAGGCGATGCACGCCGCCGGACATCAGGTCGTTCATCAGGTCGTACTTGGCCGCCACCGAATGGAACACCTCGGCGACTTTCTGCGCCTTCTGGCTCTCCGGCACGCTCTTGTAGCCGAAGTGGGTGGTGGGCTCGGCGTCTTGGCGGTTAAGCGGATCGTTCATGTCGCAGGCACCGGTGGATAAAAGTGGCGGCCATTCTAAACCGAAAAGCCGATGCCAGGCGCCACGCGCTGTGCGCTCGGCGCGCCTTCGCGGGGCCGTGGCTGGTCGTGCTTGATATAGTGTCGCGTCCAACTGCCGCAGCAAGGAGCCTGCATGTCCTCCATCCGTATCGAACGCGAACATTCCCTCGGCCTGGAAGCCGCCCGCGACAAGGCTGAGGCGATCGCCGCACGCCTGGCCAGCGATTTCGGCGTCAGCTCGCAATGGGCGGCTGACGACCTCGAGCTGAGCCACTCGGCGGCCAATGGGCGCATTCAGGTGGAGGAGGACAAGGTGCGTGTCGAGCTGAAGCTGGGCCTGATGCTCGCCGCGATGAAGGGGCCGATCCAGGCGAAGATCGAACGCAGTCTGGAGAAGGCGCTGGGCCAGGCCTGAGCCTTAGAGCATCAGCCTGACCACCGACTCGCTCGGGTCGCGCGAGCGCCCGGCGGCGGCCAGCTGCTCCAGGTACTCGGCCCAGAGCTGGTCCTGGTGGGTAGCCAGCTGGTACAGGTAGTCCCAGCTGAACAGGCCGCTGTCGTGCCCGTCGTCGAAGGTCAGTTTCAGCGCGTAGTTGCCCGCCGGCTCTATCTTGCTCAAACCGACGTTGATCTTGCCGTGCTGCAGGATCGGCGTGCCGTGGCCCTGTACTTCGGCCGACGGCGAATGCACGCGGAGGAATTCCGCGGGCAGGCTGTAGTGCTCGGCGGCGTATTCCAGGTCCAGCGTCTTCGACGCCTTGCGCAGTTTGATCGCGGTGGGCACGCGCATCGGTGGAGCTCCAGCGGTGGGTTTGCGGCGGGGCTNNGGGGGGGGGGGGGCCCGGGGCGGGGGGGGGCCGCGGGGGGGGGGGGGGGGGGGGGCCTCGGCGCCTCGCCGCGCGGCAGGTTCAGAGAATGTAGCGCGACAGGTCTTCATCCTGCGCCAGTTCGCCGAGGTGGCCGTTGACGTAGGCCGCGTCGATGCGGATCGGCGTGCCGTTCTGCTGCGAGGCGAGGTCGCCGGCACTGAACGAGACTTCCTCGAGCAGCCGTTCGAGCAGCGTGTGCAGGCGCCGCGCACCGATGTTCTCGGTCTTCTCGTTGACCTGCCAGGCGATCTCGGCGAGGCGCTTGATGCCGTCCTCGACGAATTCGATGTGCAGCCCTTCGGTCTTCAGCAGCTCGCGGTACTGCTCGGTGAGCGAGGCGTGCGGCTCGGTGAGGATGCGCTCGAAGTCCTCCGGCGACAGCGCCTTGAGCTCGACGCGGATCGGCAGGCGGCCCTGCAGCTCCGGCACCAGGTCGCTGGGTTTGGACAGGTGGAAGGCGCCCGAGGCGATGAACAGGATGTGGTCGGTCTTGACCATGCCCAGCTTGGTGTTGACCGTGCTGCCCTCGATCAGTGGCAGCAGGTCGCGCTGCACGCCCTCGCGGGAGACGTCGGCGCCGCCGGCGTTGGCGCGCTTGGCGACCTTGTCGATCTCGTCGATGAAGACGATGCCGTTCTGCTCCACGGCTTCCAGCGCCTTGGCCTTGAGTTCTTCCTCGTTGACCAGGCGCGCGGCTTCCTCGTCGCGGACCAGCTTCAGCGCTTCCCTGACCTTCAGCTTGCGGCTCTTCTTCTTGCCCTTGCCCATGCTGGAGAACAGGTTCTGCAGCTGGCTGGTCATTTCCTCCATGCCGGGCGGCGCCATGATTTCCACCCCGGCCGGGGTTTCCGCCACTTCGATCTCGATCTCCTTGTCGTCCAGCTGGCCTTCGCGCAGGCGCTTGCGGAACAGCTGGCGTGTGTTCGAGTCGCCGGTCGGCACCGCGTCGTCGTTGAAACCGGCGCGCGCCGGCGGCAGCAGCGCGTCGAGGATGCGTTCCTCGGCGGCGTCTTCGGCGCGGTGGCCGACGCGGACCATTTCCTGCTCGCGAAGCATCTTGATCGCGGCGTCGGCGAGGTCGCGGATGATCGATTCGACGTCGCGGCCGACGTAGCCGACCTCGGTGAACTTGGTCGCTTCGACCTTGATGAACGGGGCGTTGGCCAGCTTGGCGAGGCGCCGGGCGATCTCGGTCTTGCCGACGCCGGTCGGGCCGATCATCAGGATGTTCTTCGGCNNGTTGCGCAGGGCGATGGCCACGGCGCGCTTGGCATCTTCCTGGCCGATGATGTGGCGGTTGAGTTCGTGGACGATCTCGCGGGGCGTCATGGACATGTCGATTGGCTCGTTACAGGCGTTGGCCGCGCGGCGCTCGGGCCGGGCAGCGGAGGAAGGTGGCGGCGCGTCAGATCGCCGAATCCAGCTCTTCGAGAGTGAGGTTCTGATTGGTGAAGACACAGATCGAACCGGCAATGTTCAATGCGCTTTCGGCGATCTCGCGCGCCGACAGCTCGCTGTGTTTCAGTAGGGCCATGGCTGCGGCCTGGGCGAAACCGCCGCCCGAGCCCATGGCGATCAGGCCCTGCTCAGGTTCGACCACGTCGCCGTTGCCGGTGATGATCAGCGAGGCGTCCTTGTTGGCCACCGCCAGCATGGCTTCCAGGCGGCTCAGCGAGCGGTCGGTGCGCCAGTCCTTGGCCAGTTCGACGGCAGCGCGCACGAGGTGGCCCTGGTGCCGTTCGAGCTGGCTCTCGAAACGCTCGAAGAGGGTGAAGGCGTCGGCGGTGGCACCGGCGAAACCGGCCAGGACCTGGCCGTGGTAGAGGCGCCGGACCTTCTTCGCGTTGCCTTTCATGACGGTGTTGCCGAGGGAAACCTGGCCGTCGCCGCCCATGACGACTTTGCCTTCGCGGCGAATTGAAACGATGGTGGTCAAGGGGAACATCTCCACGCAGCGGGGCATTCTTGCCCGAATGGAGATTCATATGGGGGCGTGCGGCAAAGGCTTCAAGCCGCGCTGCGACGATCGAAACGTCGGCAGTGGCGCCGCGGCGCGCGGTCGACCCGGCGCGCCTGGCGAATCCGGCCTCAGCGCACCTGCCGCTGTTGCAGCAGCAGGTTGCCGAAACCGCTGGCGGCGAGCTGCTTCTGCGCGCCGGCCAGNNCACGCGGTACCAGACCTCCTCGCGCACGGTGCCGGACTCCACCTGCACCGCCTGGCCGAGCAGGATGATCTGCGCACGCACCTTGTCGGCGTCGGCCTGCTTGCGAAACGAGCCGGCCTGCAGGAAGTATTGCGTGGTCAGCGGCGCCTTGGCCACCGTCGTCGTGGCATTCGCCGGCGTGCCCGGCGCGGGTACGGCGACCGGCGGGGGCGGTGGCGGCACCTGGCCGCTGAGCGCCGCTTCGGCGCGCGCGGTATCGATCTTCGCCGCCTGTTCGG
>DIEE01000038.1 GCA_002418465.1 Pseudomonas sp. UBA5782
CGACCTCTTTTTCCGCCTCGGCCCCGACCGGGCCCCGGCCCGCCCGCCGCTGAGCGCCGCGCAGCGCGACTGGCTGGGCGAGCATGCGCAGCTGCGCGTCGGCGTCGTGCTGCAGGCGCCCTATGCCGAGTTGGACCGCCGCCGCCAGCAGCTGTCGGGGCTCAACGTCGAGCTGATGAATCAGTTGGCCGCGGTGCTGCAGGTGCAACTGAGCTGGCGCAACTACCCGGACAACACGGCCCTTGAGAACGGCCTGCGCGCCGGGCAGATCGACCTTGCGCCGGGGCTCAGCCAGACGCCGGCCGGGCTGCGCCTGTGGCTGTTCTCCGACCCCTACATGCGCGTGCCGCAGCTGCTGGTCGGCGAGCGCGAGGGCGGCGCGGCGGTGGACATGGAGCAACTGGTCGACGTCAGCGTGGCGCTGCGCCAGCCGAGCGCGGTGGCCGATTACCTGCGCGACACCTATCCGGCCATCGCCCAAGTCGCGGTGAACAACGAGCGCCAGGCATTGCGCGCGCTGCTCGAACAGCAGGTGGACTACGCCGTGGTCGACGAGGCCCAGCTTGGCCGGCTCTCTCGCGAAGCGGAATTCGCCGGGCTGGCGGTGGTCGGCGATGTCGGCCTGCCGCAGCTGCTGCGCGTCGCCAGCCGGCGAGACTGGCCACAGCTCGCGGCGATAGTCGACGCGGGGCTGCGCAGCCTGCCCGCCAAGGACCTGGAGCAACTGCACGAACGCTGGCTGCAGCCCAAATACGCGCGGCTCGGCGAATCGCCCGGTTTCTGGCAGAACCTCAGTTTGCTGCTCGGCATCCTGTTCTGTTGCGCGGCCTTTCTCGTCTACTGGCAGCGCCGCCAGCAGCGCGGTCTGGAGAGCCGGCTGGCCGAGGCACGGTTGGCGATCCAGCTGCGCGAGGCGGCCGAGGAAGCGCTGCGCCTGACCCAGTTCTCCATCGACCAGAGCACCGTCGGCATCCTCTGGGTCAACTGGGACAGCCACATCCGCTACGCCAACCGCGCCGCCGAGGCGATGTTCGGCTACCCGCCGGGCGCCCTGCTGGAGCGGCCGCTGGGCGATTTCGACCCGCAGCTGAACATGGACCGCTGGCTTGGCCTGTGGCGTCGCGCGCGCAGCGACGAGGGTGGCGGGCTGAGTTTCGAGACGGCCTGCCGGCGCGCCGACGGCGGCTGGCTGCCGACCGACGTGTCGCTGAGCTTCCTGCGCTTCGCCGATTCGGAGTACCTGGTGGTGTTCCTCAGCGACGTCACCGAGCGCCGCCGCGCCCACGCTGCGCTGCAGGAAAGCGAGGCGCGGCTCAAGGGCATCGCNNCACGCCGGGGCGCCGGCGGCGTTCGCCTTCATCGGCGAGGGCAGCGAGGCGCTGGCCGGTTACGCCGCCAGCGAGCTGCTCGAGCGCGGCCGCGGGATTCGCGGGCTGGTGCATCCCGACGACCTCGACGACTACCGCGCGACCCAGCAGGCGGCGCTGGACAACGACCGCGACTGGCACTGGCAGGGGCGCATCCTGACCCGCGACGGCTCGCTGCGCTGGGCCGACATCAAGGCCGGCGCGCGCTGCTTCGACGACGGTCGCGCAGTGTGGGACGGGGTGGTCTGGGACATCAGCGCGAACAAGCGCATCGAACTGGAACTGGCCGAATCGCGCGCCCAGCTGCGCCAACTGTCGGCTCATCTGGAAAGCGTGCGCGAGGAAGAGAAGGCGCGCATCGCCCGCGAGGTGCACGACGAGCTGGGGCAGATGCTCACCGTGCTCAAGCTGGAAACCTCGATGTGCGAGCTGGCCTACGCCGACCTCGATCCCGGCCTGCGCGAGCGCCTGCAGAGCATGAAGAAACTGATCGCCCAGCTGTTCCAGCTGGTGCGTGACGTCGCCACCGCGCTGCGCCCGCCGATCCTCGACGCCGGCATCGCCTCGGCGATCGAATGGCAGGCGCGGCGCTTCGAGGCGCGCAGCGGAATTCCCTGCCTGGTGGAGGTGCCCGAGCACCTGCCGCCGCTCTCCGACGCCAAGGCCATCGGCCTGTTCCGCGTGCTGCAGGAGGCGCTGACCAACGTCATGCGTCATGCCCGGGCGCATACCGTCGAGATACGCCTGGGCGTCGAGCAGGGCTGCCTGTGCCTGCGCGTCAGCGACGACGGCCAGGGCTTCGGCGAGAATGCCGGGCAGGGCAAATCCTTCGGCCTGGTTGGCATGCGCGAACGCATGCTGATCCTCGGCGGCCAATTGCACATCGACAGCAGCCCCGGCGAGGGCACCACCCTCAGCGTACGCGTTGCGCTGGACGAGGAAATCGCATGATTCGAGTACTGGTGGCCGAAGACCACACCATCGTCCGCGAGGGCATCAAGCAGCTCATCGCGCTGGCCAAGGACCTGCAGGTGGTCGGCGAGGCGGGCAACGGCGAACAGTTGATGGAGGTGTTGCGGCAGACGCCCTGCGAAGTGGTGCTGCTGGATATCTCGATGCCCGGCGTCAACGGCCTGGAGGCGATCCCGCGGATTCGCGCGCTGGCCAAGCCGCCGGCGGTGCTGGTGCTGTCGATGCACGACGAGGCGCAGATGGCCGCGCGGGCGCTGAAGATCGGCGCCGCCGGCTACGCCACCAAGGACAGCGACCCGGCGCTGCTGCTCACGGCGATCCGCAAGGTCGCCGCCGGTGGGCGTTACATCGACCCGGAGCTGGCCGACCGGATGGTCTTCGAGGTTGGCCTGACCGATTCGCGGCCGCCGCACGCGCAGCTGTCCGAGCGCGAGTTCTCGGTGTTCGAGCGCCTGGCGCGCGGCGAGGGCGTCAACGAGATCGCCCAGCACCTGGCGGTCAGCGGCAAGACCGTGAGCACGCACAAGGCGCGCCTGATGCAGAAGCTCGGCGCGCATTCGGTGGCCGACCTGGTGCGCTACGCGATGGAGCACAAGCTGGTCTGACGCGGGCTCGGGCCGGCGCATGCCGGTTCGCCGTCGTAGGGCGGCTGCAACCCGCGTTACCAATTTCTGTCCGGCGCGACGGGCCGCGGGTTACGCCCGCTCTACGTACGTCGGTGTATCGCCTTTCAGCCCGCCGTGATTCACCGCGTTGGTGTAATGCGTGGGCTGAAGCCCTCCCTACGAAGAGCCGCGTGCGGCGTGGGGCGGGTGGAGCCCGCGAGCGGGAGCAGGAAGCGAGAGACTCAGGCGCCGGGGACGAAGTGTTTCTGCGCGGTGCCGCGGGCGATCAGGCGCGAGAGGTAGTCCATCTTCTGCGGGTCGCGGTCGACGAAGCGGAAGATCAGTTGCAGCCAGTCGCTGTCGGGCTTCGGCTCGAAGGCGGCGACCGAGTGCAGGTAGCCGTTGAGGCGTGCGACTTCGCCGCCCTCGCCCTGCTCCAGGTCGAGCACCGCGCTTTCCAGCACCTGTGGGATCAGCTCGCCGCGGCGCACCACCACGGCCGCTTCCTTGAGGCTGAGGGCCTTGATCACGCAGCTGAGCATGCCGCCGGGCAGGCGCAGCTGGCCCTGG
>DIEE01000078.1 GCA_002418465.1 Pseudomonas sp. UBA5782
GGCCGGACAGCCCGGCGAGGATGGTGCCGCCGATGGTGGCCTGTGCGCCGAACGCCGGCGGCTCGAAGGGCAGCATCTGCCCGGCAGCGTCCAGCGCGGCGCACAGCTCGACGAGCGGGGTGCCGCTGCGCACGCTGATGACCAGTTCGGTGGGGTCGTAGTTGACGATGCCGCGGTGCTCGGCGGTGCTCAGCGGAGTGCCCTGAACCGGACGGCCGAGGAACGCCTTGCTGTTGCCGCCGTGGATCGCCAGCGGGGTGTTGGATGCCAGCGCCTGCTGGACGTCGGCGAGCAGGCGTTCGCTGATATCGGCGTCGCGGCTAGTTGCGAGTGCTTCGACGCTCATCAGAAACGCTCCAGTTCGGGGAAGGGCAACTGCCCGGCGTGGATGTGCATGGCGCCGAATTCGGCGCAGCGGTGCAATGTCGGGATGTTCTTGCCGGGATTGAGCAGGCGCTCGGGGTCGAAGGCCGCCTTCACCGCGTGGAACAGGGTCAGCTCGTCGCCGTTGAACTGCGAGCACATCTGGTTGATCTTTTCGCGCCCGACGCCGTGTTCGCCGGTGATGCTGCCGCCCACCGCCACGCAGAGTTCGAGAATCTTGCCGCCGAGTTCCTCGGCGCGCTCCAGCTCGCCGGGCCTGTTGGCATCGAAGAGGATCAGCGGGTGCATGTTGCCGTCGCCGGCGTGGAAGACGTTGGCCACGCGCAGGTCGAATTCGGCGGACAGCTCGGCGATGCGCTGCAGCACGCCGGGCAGCTCGCGCCGCGGGATGGTGCCGTCCATGCAGTAGTAGTCCGGCGACAGCCGCCCGACCGCCGGGAAGGCGTTCTTGCGACCGGCCCAGAAGCGCACGCGCTCGGCCTCGTCGCGGGCCAGGCGCACTTCGCTGGCGCCGGCCTTCTCCAGCACCGTGCGCACGCGGTCGCAATCGGCGTGCACGTCGGCTTCGACGCCGTCCAGTTCGCAGAGCAGGATCGCCTCGGCGTCCACCGGGTAGCCGGCGTGGATGAAGTCCTCGGCCGCGCGGATCGCCAGGTTGTCCATCATCTCCAGGCCGCCGGGAATGATGCCCTCGGCGATGATGTCGCCGACCGCGCGTCCGGCGGCTTCCACCGAGGCGAAGCTGGCCAGCAGCACCTTGGCCACCTGCGGCTTGGGCAGCAGCTTGACGGTGACTTCCACCACCACGCCGAGCATGCCCTCGGAGCCGGTGAACAGCGCCAGCAGGTCGAAGCCGGGGCTGTCCAGGGCGTCCGAGCCGAGCGTCATGCGCTCGCCCTCGATGGTGACGATTTCCACGCTGAGCAGGTTGTGTACGGTCAGGCCGTATTTCAGGCAATGCACGCCGCCGGCGTTCTCGGCGACGTTGCCGCCGATCGAGCAGGCGATTTGCGAGGACGGGTCCGGCGCGTAGTAGAGGTCGTGCGGCGCGGCGGCCTGGGAGATTGCCAGGTTGCGCACGCCGGGCTGGACGCGCGCGCAGCGCCCGGCGGGGTCGATTTCGAGAATGCGGTTGAAGCGCGCCATCACCAGCAGGATGCCCTGCTCCAGCGGCAGTGCGCCGCCGGACAGGCCGGTGCCGGCGCCGCGCGCGACCACCGGAACCTTGAGCCGGTTGCACAGCTTGAGCAGGGTTTCGACCTGCTCGATCTGGCGCGGCAGCACCACCAGCATCGGCGTCGTGCGGTAGGCGGAGAGGCCGTCGCACTCGTAGGGCTTGAGGTCTTCGGCGCTATGCAGGATGTCCAGGTTGGGCAATTGCCGGCGCAGCTCGGTGAGCAGCGCCTGCTTGTCGACCTTCGGCAGCGCGCCATCGACACGCTCGTCGTAGAGGATGTTCATATCAGGCTCGGTCAGCTCTATTGTCGTTTTTGTGCCGCGCAGCCCGGTCAACGGCTGCGCCGATGCGTCGCATGGTGCGCTGACTGGCGCGCCTGCGTCCATTGCCTGAAGCACTGGTCCTACCAGTTTATGGGGAGGGCCCACCGGTACAAATCGCCACGGGCCAGGCAGAATGGCGACTTGATGGGGCTTGCCGCCCGTCCATGACCAGCTGGTTTTTACTGGTCCTACCAGTATTGCGAGGTGAACAGATGCCCAGCGAAACGCCTGCCGAACGTCTACAGGTCGCCGATCGGGTGGCCGAGCGCATCGAGCGGCTGATCGTCGACGGCGTGCTCAAGGTCGGCCAGGCGCTGCCTTCGGAGCGGCGCCTGTGCGACAAGCTCGGCGTGTCGCGTTCGGCGCTGCGCGAAGGCCTGCGCGTGCTGCGCGGCCACGGCATCATCGAAACCGCCCAGGGCCGTGGCTCGTTCGTCGCCCAGTTGTCCGGCAAGCGCGATGCCACGCCGTTGATGCACCTGTTCAGCTCGCAGCCGCGCACCCTCTACGACCTGCTCGAGGTGCGCGTGCTGCTGGAGGCGGAGTCGGCGCGACTGGCGGCGCTGCGCGGCACCGATGCGGATTTCGTCCTGCTCGGCCGGCGCTACGAGGAAATGCTCGCCGCCCACGAAGGCCAGGGCAGTGACCCGAAGGAACATGCGCGGCTCGATCACGCCTTCCACCTGGCGATCTGCGAGGCCTCGCACAACCCGGTACTGGTGCACACGTTGCAGTCGCTCACCGACCTGATGCTCAGCACGGTCTACGCCTCGGTGAACAACCTCTACCACCGGCCGCTGCAGAAGCGGCAGATCGACCGCCAGCACGCGCGGCTCTATCAGGCAGTGATCGGCCGCCTGCCCGATCAGGCGCAGCGCGCCGCGCGCGACCATATCCAGAGCATCCGCGACAACCTACGCGAGATCGAGCAGGAAGAGCAGCGCCTGGTGCGCGCGGGGATGCGTCTGGAAGGTTGGGCATAGAAATGAAGAGCCCCACGATGCGGGCGACCGCGTCGTAGGGTGCGCCGCGCGCACCGCTGGTGGAGATGTGGTTGCAGGCGTGGCGGATGTTTCCGGTGCGCATGGCGCACTCTACGGAATACGCCGGCGGATCAATTCATGGTCATCCATTGCTGGCTGAGGCTGCGCGTGTTGCGGTCGACCACGGTGGGCGCATAGGGCCGGCCGGACACGCTGATCAGCGAATTGCTCTGGCTGTTGAGGTCGAGCAGCGCGGCGCGGAGGAATTTCCAGCGTGTTTGCAGGCGCGCCATGCTGGCCGGATCGCGTGCGGCGAGGGTTTCGATCTCCGCGTCGATGGACGGCACCAGCTGGCGCTCGTCCTGGCCGAGGTAGTTTTCCGGCTGTTCGCGGGCGATTTCGAAGGCGCCGAGGTAGGCGCGGTTGAGGTACTGCACGCCGAGGTACTCGACCTTGGCGGCGACTTCGGTGCGCGGTGCGCCGGGCATCGCGCGGGCGGCGGTGAGGAAATCGCGCAGGCTCTTGTTCAGCTCCAGCGGATATCCCCAGGGCATGGCGTCCTCCCTGGGGCCGAAGGCCACACCGCGGTGTAGTTCGGTAACCAGTTGGCGGTGCTCGGCGAGCAGCGCGCTGCTCGGCTCGGGCAGGCGGCGCATGGCCGTGTCGAGGGCCTTGATGTCCTGTTCGAGACGTTCGCGGTACATGTCCTGGAAGCCTTCGCCGCGCAGCAGGATGAGGCTGGAGGTGGCGCGCGAGGCGTAGATCTGCACCTGCTCCAGCACTGACAGCTCGGCCTGGGCGGCGGGCGCGGCGGCGGTCATCAGAGCGGCGAGAAGGGTGCACAGCAGTATGACGAATGGCTTGGGATTCATTCCGGGAAAGCTCCTGATCTTATTGTTATGAGCCGGCGGCTGCCTCTCTGGGCAGTCCGTGCATAGACTAACCCCGAAGCGGGCTTTTCGAATTGACCGAAAGTGTGATTTTTGCGGTCGAACGCATCGCGCTCGGCGCCATTGCATGCGCAATCGCGGCGGGAGAAGGGAGAGAATCGGCAGGAGTTCGGCCAGCGCCGGCCGGTTGCCGCGCGCCAGGCTGGCGCGCGGCGGCAGGGTGCTCAGAGGTGCTGCACGGCGCCGGAGGGCGTGAGGATCGCCTTGGGTTTGAAATACAGGGTTTCGCCGCGGGCCAGGCCGTCGAGGCTGCCGTGGTCCTTGGCGACTTCCGCTTCGATCAGCTCGTCCTGGCCCTCGACCTGCAGCGTCACGCGGGTGATCGCGCCCAGCGGGCGGATGTCGCGAACCTGCGCGGCGCGGTGTTCGTCCGCAGCCGAGCGCGACAGCGAGACCTCGTGCGGGCGGAACAGCAGGTGGTTGTCCTCGGCCAGCTGCAGGCGGTTGGAGTCGCCAAGGAAGTGGTAGACGAACTCGCTGGCGGGCTTCTCGTAGACTTCCGCCGGGGTGCCGATCTGCTCGATCACACCCTTGTTCATCACCACGATGCGGTCGGCGACTTCCATCGCCTCTTCCTGGTCGTGGGTGACGAACACCGAAGTCAGGTGGACTTCCTCGTGCAGGCGCGCCAGCCAGCGGCGCAGCTCCTTGCGCACCTTGGCGTCGAGCGCGCCGAAGGGTTCGTCGAGCAGCAGGATCTTCGGCTCCACCGCCAGCGCGCGGGCCAGGGCGATGCGCTGGCGCTGGCCGCCGGAGAGCTGCTCCGGGTAGCGGTCGGCGAGCCAGTCGAGCTGCACCAGGTTGAGCAGTTCGTGGACCTTGCTGGCGATCACGCTTTCGCTCGGGCGCTGCTTCTTCGGCTTCATGCGCAGGCCGAAGGCGACGTTGTCGAACACCGTCATGTGGCGGAACAGGGCGTAGTGCTGGAACACGAAGCCAACGTTGCGGTCGCGCACGTCATGGCTGGAAACGTCCTCGCCATGGAACACGATGCTGCCGGTGTCCGGGGTTTCCAGGCCGGCGATGATCCGCAGCAGCGAGGTCTTGCCGCAGCCGGACGGGCCGAGCAGGGCGACCAGCTCGCCGCTGCGGATGTGCAGGTCGATGTTCTTCAGCGCCTGGAAGTTGCCGAAGTGTTTGTTGATGCCACGAATCTCGATGCTCATTTCAGCCTCGTTTGCTGTGCCACGGCGTGTGCCGGGTGACGGCGCGCGGCGCCGGTCGTTTCGTTCGTTGGGTTCGGCATGTTCATTCGTCGTCACGCGCCAGGCTGCGGCTCAGTCGCGATTCGCTCCACTGCCGCAGCAGGAGGATCACCAGGGCCATCACCAGCAACAGGATCGCCACGCTGAAGGCGGCGACGATGTTGTATTCGTTGTAGAGAATCTCGATGTGCAGCGGCAGCGTGTTGGTCATCCCGCGGATGTGCCCGGAGACCACCGAAACCGCGCCGAACTCGCCCATCGCGCGGGCCGTGCAGAGTACCACGCCGTAGATCAGCGCCCATTTCACGTTGGGCAGGGTGACGTGCCAGAACATCTGCCAGCCGTTGGCGCCGAGCAGCCGCGCGGCCTCTTCCTCGGTAGTGCCCTGTTCCTCCATCAGCGGAATCAGCTCGCGGGCGACGAAGGGGAAGGTGACGAAGAGGGTCGCCAGGACGATGCCCGGCACCGCGTAGACGATCTGCAGGTCATGTTCCTGGAGGAACGGTGCGATGGCGCCCTGCGAGCCGAACAGCAGCACGTAGATCAGGCCGGCGACCACCGGCGAGACCGAGAACGGCATGTCGATCAGGGTGATCAGCAGGCTTTTGCCGCGGAACTCGAATTTGGTGACGCACCAGGCGGCGGCGATGCCGAACACCAGGTTCAGCGGCACCGAGATGGCGGTGGCCAGCAGGGTCAGCTTGAGGGCGGAGATCGCATCCGGCTCGCTGATCGCGTTCCAGAACACGTCCAGCCCGCGCTGCAGGCCCTGGGTGACGACGATGTACAGCGGCAGCAGCAGGACCACCGCGAAAATGACCCAGGCCAGGCCGATCAGTACCAGGGCGGCGGGCGTACGTTGCACGCTGGCGCGCACGGCGTTGTCCCTGGCCAGGGTTGCGCTTGCGATGCTCATCTCGCGCTCCTCAATTCTGCGGCTGCAGGCGACGCTGCAGCAGGTTGATCAACAGCAGCAGCACGAAGGACACCGCCAGCATCAGCACGCCGATCCCGGTGGCGCCCTTGTAGTCGTACTGGTCGAGCTTGGAGACGATCAGCAGCGGCAGGATCTCGGTCTTCAGCGGGATGTTGCCGGCGATAAACACCACCGAGCCGTACTCGCCGACGCCGCGGGCGAAGGCCAGGGCGAAACCGGTCACCCAGGCCGGCAGCAGGCTCGGCACCAGCACGTGGCGGAACACCTGCAGCGGGCGCGCGCCCAGGCAGGTCGCGGCTTCCTCGATTTCCTTGGGAATGTCGGCCAGCACCGGCTGCAGCGTGCGCACCACGAATGGCAGGGTGACGAACACCAGCGCCAGGGTGATGCCCAGCGGCGTGTAGGCGATCTTGAAGGGGAACAGCGAGCCGATCAGCCCGTTGGGCGCGTACAGCGAGGTCAGCGCGATGCCGGCCACCGCGGTGGGCAGGGCGAAGGGCATGTCGACCATCGCATCGATGATGCGGCGGCCGGGAAAACGGTAGCGCACCAGCACCCAGGCCAGCACCGTGCCGAGCACGCCGTTGAGCAGCGCGGCGAACAGCGCGGTGCCGAACGACAGCTTCAGCGAGAACAGCACCTGGCGACTGCTGATCAGCGACCACCATTGTTCGGCGCTCATCTGCAGGGAATAGATCAGCATGGCGCCGAGGGGGATCAGGACGATCAGCGCGAGGTAGCTGATCGTGTAACCCAGCGTCAGCCCGAAGCCGGGTATGACCGGGGAGGTTCGGTGGGACATGTGGCGTCCTTGGGTAAGGTATTCAAGCCTGGCCGGAACCGCCGATGCCGCTCCTGCGGGGAGCGGCACGCGGTACGCGGTGTATCGATGTTACTGGTTGATCTTCTTGAAGATGTCGTCGAATACGCCGCCATCGTCGAAGAACTTGGGCTGAGCCTGTTTCCAGCCGCCAAAGTCCTTGTCGATGGTCACCAGCTCGAGCTGGGCGAACTTGTCCTTGAACTCGGCTGCGACCTTGGCGTCACGCGGACGGTAGAAGTTCTTCGCCGCGATGCGCTGGCCTTCCTCGCTGTAGAGGTACTGCAGGTAGGCGTCGGCGACCTTGCGGGTGCCTTTGCGATCGACGTTGGCGTCGACCACCGAGACCGGCGGTTCGGCGAGGATCGACAGCGACGGGGTGACGATTTCCAGCTGGTCGCCACCTTCCTCGGCGAGCGACAGGTAGGCCTCGTTTTCCCAGGCCAGCAGCACGTCGCCGAGCTGGCGCTGGACGAAGCTGATGGTCGCGCCGCGGGCGCCGGTGTCGAGCACCGGAGCGTGGCGGTAGAGTTCGGTGACGAACTCCAGCGCCTTGTCATCGCTGCCGTATTTCTTCTTCGCGTAGGCCCAGGCGGCGAGGAAGTTCCAGCGCGCGCCGCCGGAGGTTTTCGGGTTCGGGGTGATCACCTCGACGCCCTTCTTGACCAGGTCGTCCCAGTCCTTGATGCCTTTCGGGTTGCCCTTGCGCACCAGGAAAACGATGGTCGAAGTGTACGGCGTGCTGTTCTGCGGCAGGCGCGCCTGCCAGTTGGTGTCGATCAGCGGCTTGAGCAGGTTCAGTGCGTCGATGTCGCCGGACAGCGCCAGGGTCACCACGTCGGCCTGCAGGCCGTCGATCACCGCGCGGGCCTGTTTGCCCGAACCGCCGTGGGACTGCTTGATGACCACGTCTTCGCCGGTCTCGGCCTTCCAGTGCTTGGCGAAGGCGGCGTTGTACTCGACGTACAGCTCGCGGGTCGGATCGTAGGAGACGTTGAGCAGCTCGGTGGCGGCGAAGGACTGGGCGCTGAACAGCGCGCCGGCGATCAGTGCCAGACTGAACGAACGGATGGATTTGCTCGACATGGTGCGCTCCGAAGCGCGCCGTTCCTGGCGCGCGGATGAATGCTGGGTATTGGGTTGTTCGGTCGGTCGGGGTTCAGCGCATTCGCCAGCAACAGCGGCGATACCGGTGCGGGGGCATGCTTGTTCTCGTTTTCATGGTCATGCCTCCGGTGGTCCGGTCGGTGGAAAAGTCAGGCCGGCTTGCCGGAGGAGGGCTGCAGGCGGAATTTCTCTTTGCGTTCGATCTGGACGACCTGGGCGTTGTGCACGGTGATCTCCACCGAGCCGAAACGCAGGTCACGCAGGGCACTCTGGATTTCGCGCAGGATGGTTGCTTCGTCCTGGCCATCGACGCTTCTTATGGTTGCGCTCATGGGAGTTTTTCCTTCACTGGGCGCCATGCGATGGCAATGGCGTGATGCGGAATATAAAGAGGTATTTTTATTCTTAAAAATACCGTTTTAGTATTTTTATATAACGTTTAGATCGGTAATAACCGCCGGATAGGTTAGATTTCGTGGAATAAGAAAATAATCTTTTATTCCTTCATTGCTGGATTCAAGCCTCCTACACTGCCGCCAGAACATAGGAGGCGAACATGCGCAACGAATCGATCCGCTATCTCATCGTGCCGGGTTGGCAAGGCTCCTCGGACGAGCATTGGCAAAGCCATTGGCAGCGCAGCCTGCCGAACAGCGCGCGGGTCGAGCAGGCCGACTGGGAACAGCCGCAACGCGAGGACTGGGTGGCCGCGCTGGAGCGCGAAATCGCCGCCGAGCGCACGCCGGTGATGCTGATCGCCCACAGCCTGGGTTGCGTGACCGTGGCGCACTGGGCCGAGCTTGCCTCGCCGGCCCTGCTGCGGCGCGTGCGTGGTGCGCTGCTGGTAGCGCCAGCGGACGTCGAACGCTCCGGCTGCCCCGAAGCGTTGCGCAACTTCGCGCCGATTCCGCTACGGCCGCTGCCATTTCCCAGCCAACTGATCGGCTCCGACGACGACCCCGCCGCCAGCGCCGCCCGCGCGCTGGAGCTGGCGCGCGGCTGGGAATCCGAGGCGAGCATCCTGGTCGGCGCCGGGCACATCAACGTGAAATCGGGCTACACCCGCTGGGAGCAGGGCTTCGCCTGGCTTTACCGGTTGCAGGCGCGGATCGACCGACTGGCGCGGCACAGCGCCTGAGCGTCCGACCTTTCTTCAATCGAGGCCGCCGCGCCCGCAGAGGACCCGGCGGCCTCGACGTTTCAGGAACGCACCCATGCAAGACGACCTGCGCCAGCCGCTGCTGGCTTTTCCGGATGCCGAAAAGAATCCGCTGAGCATTCGCGCCAAGGCGCTGGTGTTCATCGACCCGCGTTCGCGGCAGTTGCGCGAACGTGTCGAGCAGCTCGCTGACGGCGAGCTGCCGGTGCTGATACGCGGCGAAAGCGGCACCGGCAAGGAGCTGCTGGCGCGCTACATCCACCGCAGCAGCGAGCGCCAGGGGTTGTTCGTCGCGGTCAACTGCGAAGCGCTGAGCCCCACCTACGGCGAAGCCGAACTGTTCGGCCATGCGCCGGGCGCATACACCGGCGCGGCCAGCAGCCGGGCCGGCTGGTTTGGCTCGGCCACCGGCGGCACGCTTTATCTGGACGAGATCGGCGACCTGCCGCTGGCCTTGCAGGGCAAATTGCTCGCCGCGCTGGAGACCCGCGAAGTGATCCGCGTCGGCGCGCGCCAGCCGAGCGCGGCGGACGTGCGCCTGGTGGCGGCGACCAGCATCGACCTGGCCCAGGCGGTGGCCGCCGGCAAGTTCAACGAGCGTCTCTATCACTATCTGGGCGACGGCTACGTACACCTGCTGCCGCTGCGCGAGCGCCCTGGCGACATCCTCGCCCTCGGCGAATATTTCCTCGGCACCTACGCCCAGCGCCTCGGCCTGGCGCTGCCGCAGTTCGCCCAGTCCGCCCGCGAGGCGCTGGAGCAGCACGACTGGCCGGGCAACACCCGCGAGCTGGAGAGCGTCATCCACTTCGCCCTGCTGGTCAGCAGTGGCGCGGAGATTCTCGCCGAGCACCTGAACCTGCCGGCACCGCAAGGCCTGGCGCGCCTCGAGCGGCAGCTGCGACTGGCCAGTGAAGACCCGCAGACACGTGCGGACCTGTTCGATCTGCTGCGCCGCGTGCTGGCGGACGAGCAACGCGCCTTGCCATAACCTTATTCAATAATCGTATTTATATACGCGGTTCTTATTCACTTATATTCGTCACTCGCGTACCTGCCGGCCAACCGGCGCGCCGCACTTGATCGAGAAACCGGGGCGATATCGTCCTGATCCTTATCACTGCGCGCGTCCGTCGCGCCTGCATGGAGAGCAATCCATGAACGCGGTAACTGCGGTGGCGACTCCTTCCCCGGAGACCACCTCGCAACACTTCGAGATCCGTCCGCTGGGCCAACTCGGCGCGGAGATCGTCGGCCTCGACCTCGCCCGCGAGCTGAATGCCGCGGACTTCGTCCGGGTCCATCGCGCCCATCTGGACCACGGCTTGCTGGTGTTCCGCGACCAGCACATCAGCCCGCAGCAGCAGATCGATTTCAGCCGCCGTTTCGGCCCGCTGCAGATTCATGTGCTCAAGCAGTTCCTGCTGGCCGGGCACCCGGAAGTCTTCATCATTTCCAACATCGTCGAGAACGGTCAGCCGATCGGCCTGGGCGACGCCGGCAAGTTCTGGCACTCGGACCTGTCCTACAAGGAATTCCCCAGCCTGGGCTCGATGCTCTATGCCCAGGAACTGCCGGAAGAGGGCGGCGACACCCTGTTCGCCAGCCAGCAACTGGCCTACGAAACCCTGCCGGCCGAGCTGTCCCGGGCGATCCAGGGCAGACGCGCGGCGCACCTCTACACGGCGCGCTACGCCGACGAAGTGTTCAAGGGCATTCGCCGGCCGACGCTGACGGCGGCGCAGCTCGCCGAGGTCACCGCGGTGGTCCATCCGGTGGTGCGCACGCACCCGGGAACGGGGCGCAAGGGCCTGTTCGTCAACGAGAACTTCACCACCCACATTCTCGACATTCCCGAGGACGAGAGCCGGCAGATCCTCGCCGAGCTGTACGCCCACAGTGCGCGCCCGGAGTTCATCTACCGCCACGTCTGGCAGCCGCACGACATGGTGTTCTGGGACAACCGCGCCCTGATCCACCTCGCCACCGGTTGCCCGAGCCACCTGCGCCGGCGCATGCACCGCACCACCATCCAGGGCGACGTGCCGTTCTGAACGGCGCGTTTCTTCAGCCCCATCCAGCAAAGGAAATCCGATGAACGCCGTCCTGCAAGGCCACACGGCCAGCGCTTCGGCACTGGCAGCACTGCTGCACGTGGACAAGGTCAGCCTCGAGTACAAGACCCCGCAACGCGTGGTGCGGGCCACCCATGAAGTGAGTTTCGACGTCCATCCGGGCGATCGTTTCGTCCTGCTCGGCCCCTCGGGTTGCGGCAAGTCGACCCTGCTCAAGTCCGTCGCCGGCTTCATCGAGCCGAGCGCCGGAGAAATCCTGCTCGACGGCCAGCGCGTCAGCGGGCCCGGCCCCGACCGGATCGTGGTGTTCCAGGAGTTCGACCAGCTGCCGCCGTGGAAGACGGTGAAGCAGAACGTCATGTTCCCGCTGCTCGCCTCGCGCACCCTCAAGCGCCGCGAGGCCGAGGAGCGTGCGTTGCACTACCTGGACAAGGTCGGCCTGGCCGCCTTCGCCGACGCCTACCCGCACACCCTTTCCGGTGGCATGAAGGCGCGCGTCGCCATCGCCCGCGCGCTGGCCATGCAGCCGAAGATCCTGCTGATGGACGAGCCGTTCGCCGCGCTCGACGCGCTGACCCGCCGCAAGATGCAGGAGGAGCTGCTGCAGCTGTGGGACGAGGTGCGCTTCACCCTGCTGTTCGTCACCCACTCCATCGAGGAGGCGCTGGTGGTGGGCAACCGCATCCTGCTGCTGTCGCCGCATCCGGGGCGTGTGCGGGCAGAGATCAATTCGCACCAGTTCGACCTGCACAGCCTCGGCGGCGTCGATTTCCAGCACACCGCGCAGCGCATCCACCGGCTGCTGTTCGATGACGAAGGCGAGCCGCAGATCGAGCCCGATCTGCGCTTCCAGGACATCCGCATTTCCTACTGACACGGGAGCGACACCATGAAACTGATCCCGCCCGTGCGCGAGGAATACGAAATCACCCTGGCGCCGCTGGTCGGCCTGCCGCTGGAACGCGAGCTGCCGCTGGCGCAGCGCCTCTGGCAACAGGGCTGGCTGCGCAAGACGCTGATCCTGATACTGCTCGCCGTGCTCTGGGAGCTGGTCGCGCGCTACCAGGCCAACGACCTGATGCTGCCGAGCTTCCTGCAGACCGCCCGCGCCTTCGCCGAGGACATGGCCAGCGGCGTGCTGATCGAGCGCGTCGGGATTTCCCTGTCGATCCTGTTCAAGGGTTACCTGATCGGCATCGCCCTGGCATTCGGCCTGACCACCCTGGCGGTGTCGACCCAGCTCGGCCGCGACCTGCTCAGCACCCTGACCTCGATGCTCAACCCGTTGCCGCCGATCGCGCTGCTGCCGCTGGCGCTGCTCTGGTTCGGCCTCGGCCAGGCCAGCCTGGTCTTCGTGCTGGTGCATTCGGTGCTCTGGCCGCTGGCGCTGAACACCTACGCCGGCTTCCTCGGCGTCTCCGAAACCCAGCGCATGGCCGGGCGCAACTACGGCCTGCGCGGGCTGCGTTTCGTCCTGCTGATCCTGGTGCCGGCGGCGCTGCCGTCGATCCTCGCCGGGCTGAAGATCGGCTGGGCTTTCGCCTGGCGCACGCTGATCGCCGCCGAACTGGTGTTCGGCGCCTCCAGTGGCAAGGGCGGGCTGGGCTGGTACATCTTCCAGAACCGCAACGAGCTGTACACCGACAAGGTCTTCGCCGGGCTGGTCGCGGTGATCCTGATCGGCCTGGTGGTGGAGAACCTGGTGTTCTCCACCGTCGAGCGACTCACCGTGAAGCGCTGGGGGATGCAGCGGGGCTAACCCCCTTTTCCGTCGCCCGCAGGGTGGATCGGGGCGCGTAGCTGACGCTGTTTTCATCCACCGTCACACCGCCCGCTGGATCGATAAGGCGCGATCCACCCTACGAACTCCGAGACCGGGCCGCCGGATCGATAACTGCCAACACCGACATCCGGCCGTCAGCGGCCCATCAACCTTTTGGGGACACCATGAACCATCGCATTCGCACCACCCTGCTGGCCGCCGCGCTGCTGGCACCGGCGCTGGCCCAGGCCGAGGGCAGCATCAGCATCGCCCAGCAGTTCGGCATCGGTTACCTGATCCTCGACGTGGTCAAGGAGCAGAAGCTGATCGAGAAGCACGGCAAGGCCGAAGGCCTGGATATCGCCGTCGACTGGCGGACCATTTCCGGCGCCACGGCGATGAACGAGGCGCTGTTGGCCAACGCCCTGGACGTGGTCTCGGCCGGCGTGCCGCCGATGCTCACCGTGTGGGACCGCACCCGCGGCAAGCAGAACGTCAAGGCCATCGCCTCGCTGGGCTCGATGCCCAACTACCTGCTGAGCAACCGCGCCGAGGTGAAGACCCTCGACGACCTCTCCGACAAGGACCGCATCGCCGTCCCGGCCGCGGGCGTCGGCTTCCAGTCGCGCACCCTGCAGATCGAGACCGCCAAGCGCTACGGCAAGGACGACTTCCAGCGTTTCGACAAGATTTCCGTCAGCCTGCCGCACCCCGACGCCACCGCCGCGCTGCTCGCCGGCGGTTCGGAAATCAGCGCGCATTTCTCCAGCCCGCCGTTCCAGTACCAGGCGCTGGAAAATCCCAAGGTGCACAAGCTGATCAGCTCCTACGACATCCTCGGCGGCCAGGCCACCTTCAACGTGCTCTACACCACGCAGAAATTCCACGACGAGAACCCGAAGACCTACAAGGCCTTCTATGACGCCCTCGTCGAGGCTTCGCAGATCATCAAGGCGGACAAGCCCAAGGCGGCGCAGACCTACATCGACGTCGAGCAATCCAAGCTGCCGCTGGCCTTCGTGCAGAAGATCGTCGAAGACCCGGAGATCGACTTCACCGTTTCCCCCGAGCGCACCTTCATCTACGCCGAGAAGCTCAACGAGCTGGGCGTGCTGAAGAACAAGGCGGCCTCCTGGAAGGACTATTTCTTCGAGGAAGCCCACGTCAATCCGGGCAGCTGATCAGTCTCGTTGCGCTGACGAACCGCCGCGCCAACGCGGCGGATCAAGGATGAAAGCCATGCCCTACAGCTACCTGTCGCACCTCTACTGTCCCAAGACCGGCGAGCGTTACCCGGCCGACCGCATCCAGCAGCTCAGCCGCGTCGGTGCGCCGCTGCTGGTGGCCTATGACCTCAATGCGCTTAAACGGGCGCTGAAGCCAGGCGACCTGATCGGTCGCGAAGCCAGCCTGTGGCGCTACCACGAACTGCTGCCGGTGCTCGACGAAGCCAACCGGGTCAGCCTCGGTGAAGGCTTCACGCCCTTGCTGCGGCTGCCGCGGATGGGCGCCGAGCTGGGCATCGACGACCTCTGGATGAAGGACGAGGGGATCATCCCCACCGGCTCGTTCAAGGCGCGTGGCGCCGCGGTCGGCGTGTCCAAGGCCAGGGAACTCGGCGTTCGCGCGCTGGCCATGCCCACCAACGGCAACGCCGGTGCGGCCTGGTCGCTGTACGCCGCGCGCGCCGGCATCCAGGCCACCATCGTCATGCCGCAGGACGCGCCGCTGATCACCCGTAACGAAACCGCCGCATCCGGGGCGCACCTGTTCCTCGTCGACGGGCTGATTTCCGATGCCGGCCGCCAGGTCGCCCAGGCGGTATCCGACGGCGGGCTTTACGACGCCTCGACACTGAAGGAGCCGTACCGCATCGAGGGCAAGAAGACCATGGGCCTGGAGATTGCCGAGCAGTTCGGCTGGCGCCTGCCCGAGGTGATTCTCTACCCCACGGGCGGCGGCGTCGGCCTGATCGGCGTGCACAAGGCGTTCAAGGAGCTGCGCGAGCTGGGCTGGATTTCCGCCGACCAACCGCTGCCGCGCCTGGTCGCGGTGCAGGCCAGCGGCTGCGCGCCGATCGTGCGTGCCTGGCAGGCACGCGCGGCGGCCTCGGAGTTCTGGGCCGAGTCCAGCACCGTGGCGTTCGGCATCAACGTGCCGAAGGCGCTGGGCGATTTCCTCGTCCTCGAAGCGCTGTACGAGACCGAGGGCTATGCCATCGCGGTGGAGGATGCCGATCTGCTGGCCGAGCAGCGCCGCGTCGCGCAAACCGAAGGCGCGTTCATCTGCCCGGAAGGCGCCGCGCTCTTCGCTGCCGCCCGGCAGCTGCGCGAAGCCGGCTGGATCAAGGCCGGCGAACGCGTGGTGGCGTTGAACACCGGCGCCGGGATCAAATATCCCGACACCCTCAGCGTCGAGGTGCCGCTGCTGCAGCCGGGCGATCGCCTGCCACGCTGATACCCGGCAATACGCAAAAGCCCCTTCGCGCAGGCGACGGGGCTTTTTTTATGCGTGCTGAGAGTGCTTATTTAATGGAATAACAAAATAAGAAATCAGTATTTTTATGGAATAAAAAATCCGGCTAGTCTCGCCTCACCTGACCGCATCCGGTTGGGAGCCCGTCCCGCGAGCGCTGAGATCCAGCGCCGCAAGAAAGCCTAATGGAAGAGCCACCCAAAATGAAAAAGACCCTGCTTCTGACGGTACTTGCCGCTGCCCTGACCACCAATTTCGCCTACGCCCTGGAAAAACTGACCGTCGCCGCCACGCCGATTCCCCACGCGGAAATCCTCGAACTGGTGAAACCCCAGCTGGCCAAGCAAGGCATCGACCTTGAAGTGAAGGTCTTCACCGACTACGTGCAGCCGAACGTGCAGGTGGAAGAGAAACACCTCGACGCCAACTACTTCCAGACCAAGCCGTACCTGGACAACTTCAACGCCGGCAAGGGCACCCATCTGGTGATCGTCGAGGGCGTGCACGTCGAACCCTTCGGCGGCTACTCGAAGAAGTACAAGACCCTCGCCGAGCTGCCGGATGGCGCCACCATCGCCATCCCCAACGAAGGCAGCAATAGCGGGCGTGCTCTCCTGCTGCTGCAGAAGAACGGCGAGCTGAAACTCAAGGACCCGAGCAACGCCCTGGCCACGCCGAAAGACATCGCCGAGAACCCCAAGCACTTCAAGTTCAAGGAACTCGAATCTGCCCTGCTGCCGCGCGTGCTGGATCAGGTCGACCTGGCGCTGATCAACACCAACTACGCCCTCGAAGCCGGCCTCAACCCGAGCAAGGACGCGCTGCTGATCGAAGACAAGAGTTCGCCCTACGTGAACTACCTGGTCGCCCGTCCGGACAACAAGGACAGCGCCGCGATCCAGAAACTGGCCAAGGCGCTGAACAGCCCCGAGGTCAAAGCCTTCATCGAGAAGAAGTACGAAGGCGCGGTGATTCCGGCGTTCTGATCTCTTCCCATACCTGCTAGCCACGAGTGTGCGGGTCCGCCCGCGCCTCTTTCCCAACGCCGACAGCGGAATGTGTCGGCGTTTTTTTTGCCTGCGTGAAAGCCGGCTGCCGGCGCTAGCGCTCCGCCATTTCCCCGCACAGGTCCAGCGCCAGCCAGCGCTGGGCTTCCGCCTGGTCGAGGCCGGCGCCGAGGAGGGTGAAGAGTTTGCCGAGGGCGGCTTCGCGGGTCATGCCGCCGGCAGAGACCAGGCCGGCGTCGCGCAGCTGGCTGCCGGCGGCGTAGATGCCAAATTCGACGTGGCCCTGCGGGCATTGGCTGATGGCGGCGAGCACGACGCCGTCGGCATGGGCTCCGCGCAGGGCGGCGAGCAGGTCGGCATCGCCCGAAGGGCCGGTGCCGCTGCCGTAGCATTCCAGCAGCAGGCCGCGCGCGCCGCTGGAGAGTAGGGCGCGGACGTGGCTGGCCTGGACGCCGGGGAACAGTGGCAGGACCGCGAGGTTCACCGGTTGGCGTGGCTGGCGGTAGTCGAGCGCGGGCGGCAGTGCGTCGGCGCGTTCGGCCCCGCGCTGGCGCGGCAGCACGGTGAAGGCGTCGAAGGTATCGCTGCGCAGTTTGCTCACTCGCGCGCCGTGCATCAGTTCGCCGTTGAAGAACAGGTGCACGCCCTGCTCGACGCCCGCTTCCAGCGCCGCCAGGGCGCCACACAGGTTGGGCCAGGCGTCGCTGCCGTCGGCGCCGGCCGGCAGCATGGCGCCAGTGAGCAGCACTGGTACGCCGAGGCCGAGCAGCAGGAAGCTCAGCGCGGCGGCGCTGTAGGCCAGGGTGTCGGTGCCGTGCAGCAGCAGTACGCCGTCGTGGCCGCGCTGATCGACGGCGGCGACGATCTGTTCGCGCATCGCCAGCCATTCGCGCTGGGACATGTTGGCGCTGTCCAGCAGCGGCAGCAGTTCGTGAAAGCTGAACGTCGGTGCCGAGACGTCATGGCGGGCCAGGTGCTCGCGCATGCGCGTCTCGAAGCCGCCGGCGGGCACCAGGCCTTCGGCGCTCTGCAACATGCCGATGGTGCCGCCGGTGTAGAGCACGAAGAGATTTTTGACTGCGCTCATGCCTGAATCCTGGGTAAGCGGTGGGGCGAGGGATGGACCAGCATAGCGCCGAATTCGCCGGCGAACGCACGCCGGCGCGGGCGGAAAACCGTTACCCGATACGACGATGCCGCTTCCTGCACCGGGTGCGGAAGCGGCATCCAGGTGGCGCGCAGGCGCTTAGCGGTGGCTTTCCACCAGGGCGGCCGGTGCCTGCTCGCGGGTCGCGCTGCTGGCCGGAACGCTCGGCCAGGCGTCGCGGTCGAGGTCCAGGTCGGCGAACTGGCGGGCGTCGAACACCGGCTGGTCGACACCGGCGCGGCGCTGGGCGTCGTAGTCCTTCATCACGCGCAGGCCGACCTTGATCAGCAGCGCCAGGGCCACCAGGTTGACGAAGGCCAGGCAGGTCATGGTGATGTCGGCGAAGGCGAACACGGTGCCGAGGTTCTGCATCGAGCCCCAGCAGATCAGCGCCAGCACCAGGCCGCGATAGGTCAGCAGCGCGGCGCGGCTCTTGCCGAGGAGGAACTGCAGGGCGTTCTCGCCGAGGTAGTAGTTGTAGAGGATGCAGGTGAAGACGAACAGGCTCAGCGCGACGCTGACGAAGATCCGCCCCCAGTCGCCCACCACGGCGGCCAGCGAGTTCTGCGTGAGGACGATGCCGTCACCCTCGAAGCCCGGCGTATAGAAACCCGAGAGCAGGATCAGCAGCGCGGTGCAGGTGCAGATCACGAAGGTGTCGAGGAACACGCTGAACGCCTGGACCACGCCCTGCGCGGCCGGGTGTTTCACGGCGGCGACGGCGGCGACGTTGGGCGCGCTGCCCAGGCCGGCTTCGTTGGCGAACACGCCGCGCTTCACGCCCATCACGATGGCGCTGCCGAGCAGGCCGGCGAAGGCCGGCTCGAGGCCGAAGGCGCTCTTGACGATGGTCACCAGCATGTCCGGGACCAGCTCGATCTGGGTGCAGATCACGTACAGGGTCACGCCGATGTAGGCCAGGGTCTTGACCGGCACCAGCAGGTCGGAGACCGAGGCGATGCGCTTGATCCCGCCGACGAACACCAGCCCCAGCAGCACCGCCAGGCCGGTGCCGGTGTACTGTACCGGGAAGCCGAAGGCGTTCTGCAGCGAATGGGTGACGGTGAACGACTGCAGGCCGTTGAAGGCGAAGCCATAGGTGACCAGCAGCAGGACCGAGAAGATCATCGCCATCCAGCGCAGGTTCAGGCCGTGCTGGATGTAGTAGGCCGGACCGCCGCGGTACAGGCCGTCGCCATCGGCGCGCTTGTAGACCTGCGCCAGGGTGCATTCGAAGAAGCTGCTGGACATGCCGACCAGCGCGGTCACCCACATCCAGAACACCGCACCGGGGCCGCCGAGGGTGACGGCGATGCCGACGCCGGCGATGTTGCCCGCGCCGACGCGGCCGGCGAGGCTCAGCATCAGCGCCTGGAAGGAGCTCAGCTGGCCGCCCTGGCCGCGGATGGATTCCTTGAACACGGTGAACATGTGGCCGAAGTGGCGGAACTGCACGAAGCGCGAGCGCAGGGTGAAGTAGCTGCCCAGGCCGACGATCAGGACGATCAGCAGCTTGCCCGACAGGAAATCGTTGATCACTTCAAGCATGGAGGTTCCTCGACTCTTATTCTTCGAATGCAGCGGTGGAATGCGCCAGGCGCGGGAAAACGTGGGGCGCATGGTTGGCCAAGGTTCCGCTCCAGGCAATTTCGCAGGTCGATTCGAGGTGGCGCGAGTTGATGCTATAGTCGCGCCCCTCGCATCACATCGAAGGCGCGTCGTGTCGGATAACCTGGGGCTCAATCTCAAGCTGCTCTGCAGTCACTACCGCTCTATCGCGGAGGTTTGCCGCAAGCTTGCGATCAACCGCGCGCAGTTCAACAAGTACCTGAACGGGCAGAGCCGCCCGACGGCCTACAACCTCAAACGGATCGGCGATTTCTTCGGTGTCGAGGACTACGAGCTGGGCCTGCCGGCCGAACAGTTCGCCCGGCTGATCGGTGCGCGCGGCAGCGACGCATCGGGCACGCCGTCCGGCGACCCGCTGTTCAACCTGCTGCAGCCGCTGCGCGAGCAGTCCGCCAGCCTGTCGCGCTACTGCGGGTACTACTTCGAGTACTCCAACTGCATGTCCGTGCCGGGCAACATCCTGCTCTCGCTGGTGCACCTGCGCGAGGAACGCGGCACCTTCCTGTTCGAGCGCCAGGAACGCCAGGAGCGTTCGGCGAGCAGCAACGTGCAGGCCGAGGACTGGGTGCGCTGCCGCTACCTGGGCGCGGCCTTCCACCTGCAGGACCGGGTGTTCCTCATCGACTACGAGTCGCTGACGCTCAACGAGATGAGCCAGACCATCCTCATCCCCAGCTACAAGAGCCGCATCACCCGCCTCAATGGCATCAAGACCGGCGTCTCCAGCGGCGACCGCCGCACCCCGGCCTGCACCCGCGTGGTCTGGGAGTTCCTCGGCGAGGAGATCAACCGGGTCAGTGCCTATCGCCAGGTCATGCTCTACCGCCCGGACGACCCGCGCATCGATGACGACGTGCGCGAGCGGCTGGCGGTCGGGCCGCTCAGGGATGGCCTGTTCGAAAGCCAGTGAGGCGAGCGGGCGTCGTCGGCGCAGCGGAGGCGGCAGGGATGCGCCGGGCGTATCCCTGCCGAGCGTTGCGCGGTCGGTCAGGCGCTGGCCTTCAGGGGCACCAGGCGCGGGGCGATCATGTTTTCCGGGCGCAGGATGTCGGCGAGCATGGCGTCGTCGAGCAGGCCTTCGGCGCGGACCAGTTCGAGCACGCCGCGGCCGCTTTCCAGCGCCAGCTTGGCGATGCGCGTGGCGTTTTCGTAGCCGATGTAGGGGTTCAGCGCGGTGACCAGGCCGATCGAGTGCTCGACCAGTTCGCGGCAGCGCTCGACGTTGGCGCTGATGCCCACCACGCAATGCTCGCGGAGCATGTCCATGGTGCGCTGCAGCAGGCGGATCGAATCGAAGATCTTGTAGGCGATCAGCGGCTCCATCACGTTGAGCTGCAGCTGGCCGCCCTCGGCCGCCATGGTCAGCGCCAGGTCGTTGCCGATGATCTCGAAGGCGACCATGTTCACCGCCTCGGGAATCACCGGGTTGACCTTGCCGGGCATGATCGAGCTGCCCGGCTGGCGCGGCGGCAGGTTGATCTCGTTGATCCCGGTGCGCGGGCCACTGGAGAGCAGGCGCAGGTCGTTGCAGATCTTCGACAGCTTCACCGCGGTGCGCTTGAGCATGCCGGAGAAGAGCACGAAGGCGCCCATGTCGGAGGTGGCCTCGATCAGGTCGGCGGCGGCCTTCAGCGGCTGGCCACTGATCTCGGCGAGGCGGCTGACGGCGATCGCCTGGTAGCGCGGGTCGGCGTTGATCCCGGTGCCGATGGCGGTGCCGCCGAGGTTCACTTCGGTGAGCAATTCAGGCGCCAGTCGGCGCAGGTGCTGGAGGTCTTCGCCGAGGGTGGTGGCGAAGGCGTGGAATTCCTGGCCGAGGGTCATTGGCACGGCGTCCTGCAACTGCGTGCGGCCCATCTTCAACACCTGGGCGAACTCCACGCCCTTGGTGGCGAAGGCCTGGATCAGGCTGTCGAGGCTGGCCAGCAGGGTGTCGTGGCCGAGCAGCAGGCCGATGCGGATCGCCGTCGGGTAGGCGTCGTTGGTCGACTGCGCCATGTTCACGTCGTTGTTCGGGTGCAGGTATTGGTACTCGCCCTTCTGCCTGCCGAGCGCTTCCAGGGCCAGGTTGGCGATCACTTCGTTGGCGTTCATGTTGGTCGAAGTGCCGGCGCCGCCCTGGATCATGTCCACCACGAACTGCTCGTGGAATTCGCCGCGGATCAGCCGCGCGCAGGCCTGGCTGATCGCCGCGTGCTTGTCCGCCGCCAGGTAGCCCAGCTCGCGGTTGGCGTCGGCGGCGGCCTGCTTGACCATCGCCAGGCCGACCACCAGCTTCGGGTAATGCGCCAGCGGTACGCCGGACAGGCGGAAGTTGTTCAGCGCGCGCAGGGTCTGGATGCCGTAGTAGGCGTCGGCGGGGACTTCGAGGGTGCCAAGCAGGTCTTTTTCGATGCGGGGGGCGGCGACACTGGACATGATCGGGGCTGGCTCTGGGAAAAGGCGGACGGGGCCGCGATGGCGCGCAGAGTAGGGCGGCCGGCGCCGCGCTGGCCAATGCTGTTAAACGCTGGCCCATGCCGGATCGGCATACTGTTCGAGTGACCTTTTGTGATGAGAAGACGTGCTTTTCCTTCATGGCCCCTGTCAGAGGGCTTTTCGGCGGGAAACATGAAACACGGCCAGTGCGGATTTTGAGCGGACCGATGCATCACAGGCATAATCCATCCTATCGATTTCGCCGGGAGCCGTGATGAACCTGGAAACCAAATGGCTGGAGGATTTCATCGCCCTGGCCGCCACGCGCAGCTTTTCCCAGGCGGCGCAGAAGCGCTTCGTCACCCAGCCGGCCTTCAGCCGACGCATACGCAGCCTCGAGCAAGCCCTCGGGCTGACCCTGGTGAACCGCGCGCGCACACCGGTGGAGCTGACCGAGGCCGGGCAGCTGTTCCTGGTCAGCGCGCGCAGCGTGGTCGAGCAACTGGGCGAGGTAGCGCGCCACCTGCACCATCTCGAAGGCCAGCAGGGCGAGGTGTTGCAGATCGCCGCGGCGCATTCGCTGGCGCTGGGCTTCTTCCCGGCCTGGATCGCCGGGCTGCGCGAGCAGGGCCTGAACATCGCCAGCCGGCTGCTGGCGAGCAACGTCGGCGAGGCGGTGCATTCGCTGCGCGAAGGCGCCTGCGACCTGATCCTCGCCTATTACGATCCGGACGCCGCGCTACAGATGGACCCGGAGATCTTTCCCTCGCTGCACCTGGGCGCCACCTCGATGCTGCCGGTGTGCGCGGTGGCGGCCGACGGCCAGCCGCTGTTCGATCTCGACAATGGCCAGAGCGTGCCACTGCTGGCCTACAGTGCCGGGGCCTTTCTCGGCCGCTCGGTGAACCTGCTGCTGCGCCAGCGCGCGCTGCGCTCGACCACGGTCTACGAGACGGCGATGGCCGACAGCCTGAAGAGCATGGCGCTGCAGGGCCTGGGCGTGGCCTGGGTGCCGCTGTTCAGCGTGGAGGCGGAGCTGGCGCGCGGCGATCTGCGGGTGTGCGGCGGCGAACACTGGCGGGTGCCGCTGGAGATTCGCCTGTACCGCTGCGCGTTGCTGCGCAAGTCCACCGTGCGCCTGCTTTGGCGCAAGCTCGAAAGCGCCGCGCCGACCCTTCAAGAATGAGCCTTTGCGGCTTTTTCCAATCGGCCTGGCGAGGCTGAAAAAGCTCCTATACTCCTGCTGCTTGAGTGCTTCGAGACCGCGCTGTTCTGTTCGCTGCTAACAATAAAAATGAGGTGGCACATGATCTGGCAACAACTCTACGACCCCTTCGGTAATGCACTGTTTTCCACGCTGATGGCGGCCATCCCGGTGGTGGTGATGCTGGCGGCGCTGGCGTTCTTCCACGTCAAGGCGCATCTGGCGGCACTGATGGCCCTGGCCTCGGCGCTGGTCATCGCGATCTTCGCCTTCGGCATGCCGGCCAGCATGGCCGGCTCCGCCGCGCTCTACGGGGCGGCCAACGGCCTGCTGCCGATCGGCTGGATCGTCCTCAACATCATCTTCCTGCACCGCCTGACCACCGAGAACGGCTCGTTCAAGGTGCTTCAGGATTCCCTTGCGCGCATCACCNNCGTCTGCAACTGCTGCTGATCGCCTTCTGCTTCGGCGCCTTCTTCGAGGGCGCGGCGGGTTTCGGCACACCGGTGGCGGTGACCGGGGCGATCCTCATCGGCCTCGGCTTCTCGCCGCTGGCGGCCTCCGGCCTGGCGCTGATCGCCAACACCGCGCCGGTGGCCTACGGCGCGCTGGGCACGCCGATCATCACCCTGGCGAAAGTCACCGGGCTGGACGAGATGGAGCTGTCGGCGATGGTCGGCCGGCAATTGCCGTTCTTCTCGGTGATCGTGCCGTTCTGGCTGATCTGGGCCTTTGCCGGCTGGCGCAAGATGCTGGAGATCTGGCCGGCGATCCTGATCGCGGGGGTGACCTTCGCCGTGCCGCAGTTCGTCGTCTCCAACTACCACGGGCCGATGCTGGTGGACGTGATCGCGGCGCTGATCTCGATGGCCTGCCTGACCGCCTTCCTCAAGGTCTGGAAGCCGAAGACCATCCACACCTCGGCGGCGCTCTCGGGGCGTGTCGACAACTCGAAAGTGGATGCCGACCCGGACGAGAAACCGGGCGGCGCAGCGGCATTCTCCGGCGACGGCCAGCGCGCCGTGCTGCGCGCCTGGATGCCGTGGATCATCCTCACCGTGTTCGTCTTCGCCTGGGGCACGCAGGGCTTCAAGTCGATGTTCGACACCCGCCCGGCGCTCGACCCGCAAACCGGCGTGGTGCTGCTCGACCCCACCGGCAAGCCGAAGACCGAGGCCAACCCGGTCTTCTCGCCGGTGCTGACCTTCAGCACCATCCACCAGAAGATCGAGAAAGTGCCGCCGGTGGTGCCGCAGGCGAAAACCGAGGAGGCGCTGTACAAGTTCAACTGGTTCACCGCGACCGGCAGCGGCATCCTTCTGGCGGCGATCATCGGCGGCCTGCTGATGGGTTACTCGCCGCTAACCCTGGCGAAGCATTACGTGAAGACGATCTGGGTGGTGCGCTACTCGCTGATCACCATCGTCGCGATGCTCGCGCTGGGCTTCCTCACGCGGTACTCGGGGCTGGACGCGACCATGGGCCTGGCGTTCGCCGCGACGGGAATCTTCTATCCACTGTTCGGCACCCTGCTCGGCTGGCTGGGGGTGGCGCTGACCGGCTCGGACACCGCCTCCAACGTGCTCTTCGGCGGTCTGCAGAAGGTCACCGCCGAACAGCTCGGGTTGAGTCCGGTGCTGATGGCGGCAGCCAACAGTTCCGGCGGGGTGATGGGCAAGATGGTCGATGCGCAGTCGATCGTGGTCGCCTCCACCGCGACCCGCTGGTACGGGCACGAGGGGGAAATCCTCCGCTACGTGTTCTTCCACTCCATCGTGCTGGCGGTGCTGGTCGGCCTGCTGGTGACCTTGCAGGCGTACGTTCCGCCATTCACTTCGATGGTGGTGGGCGGACACTGAGACCAGGCGCGGGCGGGCTGCTCCGGCGGCCCGTCAGGCGCCGCCGAGGCCGCCATCCCGCGCAGGATGGCCGGACCCGATCGCGAAAACCCGACCGGCGCCCTGTCGGTCGCTATCGCCGTTTCCTGATAAGAATTATCATTTGAGTCATTCCGTCGCGCCCCTTGGCGCACAGCAGTGACGCCTTCGCGCAATGACTCCCGATCCCCCTTCCGATGAGCAGCAAGCGCTGGATTCCCAGGAGGATTTCCTGCGCGTATTCCTGGCCAACCGGCAGCGCCTGGAGTCGCTGGTCAGTCGCCAGGTCGGCTGTCGCGCCACCGCCGCCGACCTGGTCCAGGACCTGTTCCTGCGCTTCTGGCGGCGGCCGGCGGTGCAGGTCGAGGAAATGGGCACCTACCTGCTGCGCAGCGCGCGCAACCTGGCCATCGATCACCTGCGCCTGGAAGGCTCGCGCAGCCGCACGCTGAACGCCTTCCCGCTATCCGACGAACAGCGCACGGACTCGCTGGAAGCCGGGCTGCAGGCCGGCGATGATCTGCGCCACGTGGAAGCGGCCTTGCGCGGCCTGCCGGAGCGCACCCGGCACATCTTCCTGCTCAACCGCATCCACGGCTGCACTTACGGCGAGATCGCCAAGGCCGTCGGCGTGTCCCAAAGTGCGGTGGAAAAACATATGATGCGCGCCCTCGAGGCCTGCAAGGCGAGCCTGGCGAATCCGCCGGCGGCGTCCAGGGAAAGGCCAACGCCAGGGAGCCCGGCATGACAGCGCAGCAATCCGATTCACCGACGTCCCCCCAGGAACGTGAAGCTTTGCGCTGGCTGCTGCGCCGCAGCCAGGCGCCGCATCGCCGTGCCCGCGCGTTCGCCCGCTGGCTGGCCGCCGACCCCCGGCATCTGGACGCCTACGCCCGTGCCGAAGCGCTGTGGAGCGTCAGCGAAGCGCCGGCCAGGGCCCTTGCCGACGAGGACGCGGGTGCGCTGCAGGGCTATCTGCGAAGCATTCGGCGCAACGCCCGACAGCCATTGCTCGGCCACTGGCCGGGCGCACTCGCCAGCGCCT
>DIEE01000175.1 GCA_002418465.1 Pseudomonas sp. UBA5782
AGCCTGGAGCAGCGCCTGGCACAGGATGACGCCAGGTTCGCCGAGGCCGAGCAGGCCTGGCGCGCGGCGCTGGAAGACAGCCCGTTCGCCGACACGGGGGCGTTTCTCGATGCCTGTCTGGACGAGACGCAGCGCGCCGCCCTGCAGGATGCCAAGGAGCGCCTGCACACCGCATTGGCCCAGGCACAGGCGCTGCGGACGTCCGCCGAACAGGCGCTGGTCGCCTTGCGCGGCGCACCCAGGACTCGTTCGGACGCCGCGCAGTTGGACGCGCGCCTGGCCGAACTCGGCGCCGCGCTGCGCAGCCTGACGCAGCGTCAGGGTGAAATCCGCGCGCAGTTGCAGGGCGACGAGCAGCGCCGGCAGAACCAGCAGGCGCTGTTCGCTGCGATCACCGCGCAGGAGGGCGAGCACCAGCTCTGGCAGCACCTCAACGGCCTGATCGGCTCGGCGGACGGCGCCAAGTACCGCAAGTTCGCCCAGGGCCTGACCCTCGATCACCTGGTGCACCTCGCCAACCGCCAGCTCGAACGCCTGCACGGGCGCTACCTGCTGGCGCGCAAGTCGGTCGGCGAACTGGAGCTGGAGGTGATCGACACCTGGCAGGCGGACGTCGCACGCGACACGCGCACGCTGTCCGGCGGCGAGAGCTTCCTGGTCAGCCTGGCGCTGGCCCTGGCACTGTCCGACCTGGTCAGCCACAAGACCAGCATCGACTCGCTGTTCCTCGACGAGGGCTTCGGCACGCTGGACGGCGAAACCCTGGAGATCGCCCTCGATGCGCTGGACAGCCTCAACGCCAGCGGCAAGATGATCGGCATCATCAGCCACGTCGAGGCGCTGAAGGAGCGCATTCCGGTGCAGCTCAAGGTCAGCAAGGGCCACGGCATGGGCTACAGCAGCCTGGAAAAACGCTTCGCCGTCGAACCGCGCGTGCCTGCTGCGTCGTAACAGCCGGTAAACAAAATCCCCGTCGGCGGATCGCGTTGTGCGCCCGCCGAGCGGTCAACAACGGCAGTTCCCAGGCATCATTGCTGAACTGCCGGCCATTTGCGGCGTCCATTACCCACCTTTGCCATCGCCGCCGCCCCGCGGGTGCGCGGTTCCCAGAACCCTGCCGTGAAGTCCTCCATGCAAAGACGAAACCTGTTGAAAGCGTCCATGGCGCTGGCCGCCCTGACCGGCCTGCCGGCGTCCGGCTTCTTTGCCGCCCGCGCCCTCGCCGATACCGCCAACGGCGCCGCCGAACCCTTCGATTTCAAGCGCCTGCAGGCGCAGGCCAAGGCACTCGCCGGCAAGCCCTACGTGGACACCAGCCAGACGCTGCCGCCGACCCTGGCGAAGATGACCCCGCAGCAGTTCAACGCCATCCAGTACGACCCCGAGCATTCGCTGTGGAAGGACCTCGAAGGCCAGCTCGACGTGCAGTTCTTCCACGTCGGCATGGCCTTCCGCCAGCCGGTGCGCATGCACGGCATCGACCCGGCCACGCGCCTTGCGCGCGAAGTGCACTTCCGCCCGGATCTGTTCAACTACGCCAGCAGCGGCGTCGAGGTCGGCCAGCTCAAGGGTGACCTCGGCTTCTCCGGGCTCAAGGTGTTCAAGCAGCCGAACATCGCCAAGTACGACATCGTCTCCTTCCTCGGCGCCAGCTACTTCCGCGCGGTGGACAAGACCGGCCAGTACGGCCTCTCGGCGCGCGGCCTGGCGATCAATACCTACGCCGGCGGCCCCGAGGAATTTCCCGACTTCGTGGAGTTCTGGTTCGAGACGCCGGACAAGGACAGCACCCGCTTCGTGCTCTACGCGCTGCTCGATTCGCCCAGCGCCACCGGCGCCTACCGCTTCGACATCAACTGCCTGCCCGACCAGGTGGTGATGTCCATTGATGCGCACATCAACGCGCGCCAGGCGATCAAGCAGCTTGGCATCACGCCGATGACCAGCATGTTCAGCTGCGGCGGCCACGAACGGCGCATTTGCGACACCATCCACCCGAACATCCACGACTCCGACCGGCTATCGATGTGGCGCGGTAACGGCGAATGGGTCTGCCGTCCGCTGAACAACCCCGAGCGCATCCAGTTCAACGCCTTCGCCGACAACAACCCGAAGGGCTTCGGCCTGGTGCAGAGCGACCACGACTTCGCCACCTACCAGGACACCGTGGACTGGTACAGCCGCCGGCCTAGCCTGTGGGTCGAGCCGACCAACGACTGGGGCGAGGGCAGCGTCGACCTGATGGAACTGCCGACCACTGGCGAGACGCTGGACAACATCGTGGTGTTCTGGAACCCCAAGCGCGCGATCACCGCCGGCACCTCGCTGAACTACGCCTACAAACTCTACTGGGCCGCGCTGCCGCCGGTGGAACCGTCGCTGGCCAAGGTGCTCGCGACGCGCTCCGGAATGGGCGGCTTCATCGAAGGCTGGGCGCCGGGCGAGCATTACCCGGACGTCTGGGCGCGGCGCTTCGCCATCGACTTCACCGGCGGCCCGCTGGACGCCATGGACCCCACCGACGCCATCGAGCTGGTGGTCACTGCGTCCAACGGCGAGGCGAAGGACTTCCACATCCTTGCGCTGCATCCGGAGGTGAAGGGGTTCCGCGCACTGTTCGACTGGTTCCCCACCAACGACAGCGTCGACCCGGTGGAATTTCGCGCCTTCATCCGTCGCGGGAAGGACAAGCAGGTGCTCAGCGAGACCTGGCTCTACCAGTACTTCCCGCCGGCTCCGGAGAAGCGTAAGTACCCATAGGCGGGGTTCGGTGGAAGGCTGAAAAAGCCCGCATCGAGCGGGCTTTTTGCGTGTACCAGGGGCGTTGCGTTCCCTCTCCCCCAGCCCCTCTCCNNCCCATGAATGGGAGAGGGGGAGCGGAGTGCGCGCCAGCGGTAGGTGGGCTTCAGCGATGCAGCGGCGCGAGCCGCCCCTACAGATACCCTTCCGCCTGCAATCGGAACAGCTGCGCGTAACGGCCTTCGGCGGCGAGGAGCTGTGTGTGGCTGCCGTGTTCGAGGATGCGCCCGTGTTCCAGCACGATGATCTGCTCGGCGCTGCGCACCGTGGAGAAACGGTGCGAAATGAGGATGGTCATCTTGCCCGCGGCGTGTTCGCGGAAGCGCGCGAAGACCTCGGCTTCGGCGGCGGCGTCCATCGCGGCGGTGGGTTCGTCGAGCACCAGGATGTCGGCGGAGCGGCGCATCCACGAGCGTGACAGGGCGATCTTCTGCCATTGCCCGCCGGAGAGTTCCTGGCCGTCGCGGAACCAGCGGCCGAGCTGGGTCGCGTAACCCTGGTCGAGATCGTCGATGAAGTCGCTGGCCATGCCGCGCTCGGCGGCTTCGCGCCAGCGCTCGGCATCCTCGAAGGCCTCGACGTCGCCGACGCCGAGGTTCTCGCCGACGCTCAGCTGGTAACGGGTGAAGTCCTGGAAGATCACCCCGATGCGCCGGCGCAGCGCCTCGGCGTTCCAGTCCTGCAAGTCGCTGCCGTCGAGCAGCACGCGCCCCTCGCTGGGCGCATAGAGACGCGTCAGCAGCTTGATCAGGGTGGTCTTGCCGGAGCCGTTCTGGCCGACCAGCGCCAGGCTGTGGCCGGGCTTCAGGTGCAGGTCGATGCCCTGCAGCGCCGGGCGGCTGGCGCCCGGGTACTGGAAACCGACACCCTCGAAGCGCAGGCCGTCGCCCGGCAGCACGCCGGCCTGCAACGCGCCGCGCTCCTCGGCGACCGGCTGTTCCAGGTAGTCGTAGAGGTTGGACAGGTAGAGGTTGTCCTCGTACATCCCGCCGATGGCGGAAAGGCTGCTGGCCACCGCGGTTTGGCCCTGGCGGAACAGCAGCAGGTACATGGTCATGTCGCCCAGGCTCAGGCGTCCGCTTACGGTATCCAGCACCACCCAGGCGTAGGCGCCGTAGAACGCCAGGGTGCCGAGCAGGCCGAGGGCGAAACCCCAGCCGTCGCGGCGCAGGGTCAGCGCGCGGTCCTCGGCGTAGAGCTTGGCGAAGATTTCCCGGTAGCGCTGCAGCAATAGCGGGGCGAGGCCGAACAGCTTCACTTCCTTGACGCTGTCCTCGCGCGCCAGCAGCGTCTCCAGGTAGTTCTGCATGCGCGACTCCGGCGAGCGCCAGCTGAACAGGCGGAAGGCATCGCCGGAGAATTTGGCCTCGGCAAAGAACACCGGCAGCGCGCCGGCCAGCAGGATCAGCAGCGCCCAGGGCGAGAAGCCGATCAGCAGCACGCCGAAGCTGATCAGCGAGAGCGCGTTCTGCGCCAGGGCGAAGGTCTTGTTGACCAGCGCCAGCGGCCTCACCGAGGCGTCGCGGCGGGCACGCAGCATCTTGTCGTAGAACTCGGAGTCCTCGAACTGCGCCAGCGACAGGCGCTGCGCCTTCTCCAGGATCAGCAGGTTGACCTTCTGCCCGAGCAGCGCGCGCAGCAGTGCCTGCTGCACCGACAGCCCGCGCTGCGCCGCGGCGATGGCGGCGACCACGCCGGCCTCCAGCAGCAGGTAGCGCAGCACCGGCCACAACGGCGCCTCGCCATGAACGCGGTGCAGTTCCATCGCCGCCACCACCGCGTCGACGATCTGCTTGCCCAGCCAGGCGGCCAGCGCCGGCAGCACGCCGGCCACCAGCGTCGCTGCCATCAGGCCTAGGGTCAGCGGCCGCGAGGTGCTCCAGACCAGCGACAGCGCGCGGCCGGCATAGCCGAGCAGGGTGGCCGCGCGAGGCAGGCGGGTTCGTGGAACGGCAGGGGGGGGGCTGGGTTTCATGGGCGGCGGGCTTCGTTGCAGGGGGCGCTAGTGTTTCACAGCCGCGCCCGGCCCGGCTCAGTCCAGCTGCGCCAGTTGCTCCAGGGTGACGACGCTGGCGATGCTGCCGAGCAGGCGGATCGAGTCGACGTGGTCGGCCAGGGTCGCGGCGGCGCAGGCTTCCTCGAGGATCAGCACCTCGAAGTCGCGGTCATGGGCATCGCGGGCGGCGCTCTGGATCGCCATCGCCGTGCTCACCCCGGCGAGCACCACGCGGGTCACGCCGCGGGCGCGCAGCGCCGGTTCCAGGCCGGTGCCGTGGAAGGCGTTTACCCGCGGCTTGATCACCACCATGTCGGCCAGCGCCGATTCCAGCAGCGGGTGGAACTCGGTGCCTGGCGTGCCGATTTCCAGCACGCCCATTTCCTTGGCCTTGCCGAACAGCTTGGAGTGCTTGGGCTGGTTCGGATAACCCTTGTCGAAGCCGACCTTGACCAGCACCGACAGCCAGCCTTTGCGTCGTGCGATGGCCAACGCGTGGTTGGCCTTGGCGATCACGTCGCGGTCGATGATCTGCTGCGCGGCGGCGGCCATCTTGCCGCTGGGGTGGGTGATGTCGACGATGTAGTCCAGGCCGATGAATGCGGTAGTCATGGGTGCTCCATTCTCGAAATAGGTCTCTGCATTGGATACGCGCCGCGCCGATGATTCACCGTGGCGATTCAGCCTGCCGACGACCGTTCGCCGTGCCAGCGCTCGTCGCGCCAGGCCTGGCGCTGCGCCGCGTCGAGGAAGGTCCAGGCGACGAAGCGGCTCTGCTTCTGGCCTTGCGCCATTTCCACGGTGCGCTGCTGGCGCACCCCGGCGCGTTTCAGCGCGGCGCCCACCGCCGGCAGGTTGGACGCCTTGGACACCAGCGTGCTGAACCACAGCACCTGGCCGGCATGGGCGGCGCTCTCGGCGATCAGACGGGTGACGAAGGCGACTTCGCCGCCCTCGCAATACAGCTCGTTGCTCTGCCCGCCGAAGTTCAGCGTCGGCAGCTGGCGGCTCGGGTCGAGCTTGCCGAGGTTGCGCCATTTGCGCTGGCTGCCGCGCGTGGCTTCGTCGCGCGAGGCGTGGAACGGCGGGTTGCACAGCGTCAGATCGAAGCGTTCGTCGGCGTGCAGCAGGCCCTGGAGGATCTGCTCCGGGCGTTCCTGCAGGCGCAGTGCGATGGCCTTGTCCAGGCGATTGGCGCGCAGGATAACGCCGGCGGCGTTGAGCGCCACGCGGTCGATGTCCGAGCCGAGGAAGCGCCAGCCATAGTCGGCGTGACCGAGCAGCGGGTAGATGCAGTTGGCGCCGCAGCCGATGTCGAGCACGCGGACCCCGGCGCCGCGCGGGATCTCGCCGCCGTTGTCAGCGGCGAGCAGGTCGGCTAGACCGTGCAGGTAGTCGGCGCGTCCGGGGATCGGCGGGCACAGGTAGCCGGGCGGGATGTCCCAGTGGGCGATGCCGTAGAGCTTCCTGAGCAGCGCGCGGTTGAACACCTTCACCGCCTCCGGGTTGGCGAAGTCGATGCTCTGCTTGCCGTACGGATTGAGGATGACGAAGGCCGCCAGTTCCGGGCTGCTGGCGATCAGCTTCGGGAAATCGTAGCGACCCTGGTGACGGTTGCGCGGGTGCAGCAGAGGCGTGGCGGCGGGCTTGTTCGGCATGGCGGTTATCGGTGGGCGCGGCGGGGCATTGTCCCACATGCCGCGCCGCCCGCGCTGCCTACATCACTCATCGCGCTGCCCCGCGCAGGGTGCGCCGCGCGCACCATCACCGCGCTAGAACGGGAACAGCCAGGGCACCATCCCCACGCTGACTGCCATCACCAGCAGGGTGAAGGGCACGCCGACGCGGACGAAATCGCCGAAGCGGTAATGCCCCGGCCCCAGCACCAGGGTGTTCACCGGCGAGGAGATCGGCGTCATGAACGCCGCCGACGCGGCCAGCGCGACGATCATCGCGAACGGGTAGGGCGAGGCGCCGAGGCGCTCGGCGGTGCTCAGCGCGACCGGTGCCATCAGCACCGCGGTGGCGGTGTTGGAGATGAACAGGCCGATCAGCGCGGTGACCAGGAAAAGCCCGGCGAGCAGCGCGCGCGGGCCTGCATCGCCCAGCGCGCCGACCAGTCCGTTGACCGCCAGCTCGATGCCGCCGGTTTTCTGCAGCGCGAGGGCGAAGGGCAGCATGCCGACGATCAGCAGCAGGCTCTGCCAGTGGATCGCCTTGTAGGCGCTGTCCATGTCGATGCAGCGAAACGCGCCCATCAGCAGGCAGCCGATCAGCGCGGCGATCACGTTCGGCACCAGGCCGCTGACCATCAGCGCCACCATCACCGCCAGGGCGAGCAGCGCGTGCGGCGCCTTGCGCGCGGCCGGCGCCACTTCGTCCACCTCCGCCGGCAGGCTGAGCACGAGGAAATCGCGACCCAGGCCCTGCAACCGATGGATTTCCTTCCAGGCACCGGCCACCAGCAGGATGTCGCCGGTCTTCAGCTTCTCGTCCACCAGCAGGCCGTCGAGCGCCTCGCGGTTGCGCCGCAGGCCGACCACGTTGAGCTTGTGGCGGCTGCGGAAACCCAGCTCCTGGACTGTCTTGCCCGGCAGCTCGGAATCCGGCGGCAGCGCCACTTCGGCCAGGCCGAGCACGTGGGCGTGGATGCTGTAGTAGGAGGTCTGCAACGGCAGCGGCTCCAGGCCGAGCTCGTCGTAGGCGCCTAGCAGGGCGATGGTCGGGCTGGCCAGGTCGATCAGCAGGATATCGCCGGGCAGCAGCTCGGTGTTGCCGGTGGCCATCAGCAGCAGGCTGCGGAAGCGCTGCTGGCGCTCGATTGCGATCACGTTGATGCCGTACTGCTGGCGCAGCACCAGCTCGTTCAGCGCCTGGTTCGCCAGCCGCGAGTCGGCGCGCACGCGCAGGCGCCGCTCACGTTCGGTCAGGCGATAACTTTTCGCCAGGTCGGCGAGGGTGCGGCGGGCGTTCTGGTCGGCGTCCGCCGGCTCGCGACCGCCCAGCCAGCGCCTTGCCAGCAGCAGATAAGCGATGCCCAGGGCGAGTATCGTCAGGCCGATCGGCGCGAAGGCGAAGAAGCCGAAACCGGCCAGTCCTTCGCGCACCAGTTCGGCGTGCACCACCATGTTCGGCGGCGTGGCGACCAGCGTCAGCATGCCGCTGATCAGCCCGGCGAAGGCCAGCGGCATCAGCAGCCGGCTGGCCGCCACGCGCATCCGTGCGGCGACGCCGAGCACCACCGGAATGAAGATCGCCACCACGCCGGTGGAACTCATCACCGAGCCGAGCCCGGCGACCATCAGCATCAGCAGCACCAGCAGGCGCGTCTCGCTGCTGCCCGCGCGATGCACCAGCCAGTCGCCGAGGCGATAGGCGATACCGGTGCGCACCAGGCCGTCGCCGATGACGAACAGCGCGGCGATCAGCAGCACGCTGGGATCGCTGAAACCGGCGAGCACCTCGTGCAGTTCGAGGATGCCGGTGAGCGGCAGGGCGACGATCATCAGCAGCGCGACCACGTCCATGCGCGGGCGATTGCGCACGAACAGGCCTATGCACAGGGCGAGCAGGGCGAGGACCAGCAGCAGTTCTTTATTCATCGTCGAAGGCAGTCGGGGGCGTTCGTCGATTGGATCACGGGTAGTTCAGAACGGCCTTGATCACTGGCAGGTGCCGCTCGATCCAGGCCTTGTCGATGGCGCCCCAGTCGCGAATCGCGTAGCCCCCGGCGTTGTTGCGCTCGCCCTCGCGCTGCTCGAAGGCGCAGTCGATGTCCAGGTCGGCCAGCGCCGCCAGGGTGTCCTGGGCAGTGCGCCGCGGCATCCCGGTGGCCTCCATCAACGCCGGCACGCTGGTCGCCGCGCCGCTGTCGATCAGCCAGGCGACGTAGAGGCGGCGGTAGAAGCTGGTCTTGGTTTTGCTGACGTCCATTTCGATGTCCTCTGGTGCTTCTGGAGCAGGCCGTTGTTCGCGGCCCATACAACGAACAAGGCCCGCGAGTGCGGGCCTTGGCGGTGTTACAGGCTGGCGATCTTCTGCCGCTGTTCGGCGAGGTTGGCCAGGGCCTGCTCGGCTTCGGCGAGCTTGGCGCGTTCCTTGTCGATGACTTCGGCCGGCGCCTTGTCGACGAAGCCGGCGTTGGACAGCTTGCCGCCGACGCGCTTGACCTCGCCGTCCAGGCGCTGGATTTCCTTGTCCAGGCGCGCCAGTTCGGCGGCCTTGTCGATCAGCCCGGCCATCGGCACCAGCACCTGCATGTCGCCGACCAGCGCGGTGGCGGACATCGGCGCTTCTTCAGCGGCGGCGAGCACGCGCACCGATTCCAGCTTGGCCAGCTTGTTCAGCAACGGCGCGTTGTCGTTCAGGCGGCGCAGGTCCTGCTCGCTGGCGTTGGCGACGATGATGTCGATGCGCTTGGCCATGGAGATGTTCATCTCGCCACGGATCTGCCGCACGCCGAGCATCAGCGTCTTGACCCACTCGATGTCGCCTTCGGCGGCGGCGTCGATGCGGCTTTCATTGGCCACCGGCCAGGCCTGCAACATGATGGTTTCGCCACTGACGCCGGCCTGCGCCTTGATCCGCTGCCAGATTTCCTCGGTGATGAAGGGCATGAACGGGTGCGCCAGGCGCAGGATCACTTCCAGTACGCGGATCAGCGTGCGACGGGTGCCGCGCTGGCGCTCGACGGGCGCAGCTTCGTCCCACAGCACCGGCTTGACCAGCTCCAGGTACCAGGCGCAGTACTCGTCCCAGACGAATTCGTAGAGTGCCTGGGCGGCAAGGTCGAAGCGGAAGGCGTCGAGCTGGCGGGTGACTTCGGCCTCGGTACGCTGCAACTGGGAGATGATCCAGCGATCGACCGAGGACAGCTCCACCTCCTCGCCATTGACGCCGGTGTCCTGGCCGTCGGTGTTCTCGATGACGAAGTTGGCGGCGTTCCACAGCTTGTTGCAGAAGTTGCGGTAGCCCTCGACGCGGCCCATGTCGAACTTGATGTCGCGGCCAGTGGAGGCCAGCGAGCAGAAGGTGAAGCGCAGCGCGTCGGTGCCGTAGCTGGCGATGCCCTCGGGGAATTCGGCTTTGGTCTGCTTGGCGATCTTTTCGGCCATCTTCGGCTGCATCAGCCCGCTGGTGCGTTTCTCCAGCAGGGCGTCCAGCGAGATACCGTCGACGATGTCCAGCGGATCGAGCACGTTGCCCTTGGACTTGGACATCTTCTGGCCCTGGCCGTCGCGCACCAGGCCGTGCACGTAGACGGTCTTGAACGGGATCTGCCCGGTCAGGTGGGTCGACAGCATGATCATCCGGGCGACCCAGAAGAAGATGATGTCGAAGCCGGTGACCAGCACGTCGGTGGGGTGGAAGGTCTTGAGGAACTCGGTCTGCTCGGGCCAGCCGAGGGTCGAGAAGGTCCACAGGCCGGAGCTGAACCAGGTGTCGAGAACGTCGTCGTCCTGACGCAGTTCGACTTCGTTGCCGAGGTTGTGCTTGCGGCGCACGTCCATCTCGTCGCGGCCGACGTAGACCTGGCCGAGTTCGTCGTACCAGGCCGGGATGCGATGGCCCCACCAGAGCTGACGGCTGATGCACCAGTCCTGGATGTCGCGCATCCAGCTGAAGTACATGTTCTCGTACTGCTTGGGCACGAACTGGATCTCGCCGTTCTCCACCGCGGCGATGGCCTTCTCCGCCAGGGGTTTGGTGGAGACGTACCACTGATCGGTCAGCCAGGGTTCGATGACGGTGCCGGAGCGGTCGCCCTTGGGCACTTTCAGCGCGTGGTCCTCGATCTTCTCGAGCAGGCCCATGGTCTCGAACTCGGCGACGATGGCGCGGCGCGCGGCGAAGCGATCCATGCCGGCGTAGCCCTGCGGCAGCTCGGCGTCGACCTTGTCGTCCGGCTTGCCGTCGATGCCGAACACCTGGGCAGTGGCGAGCACCGCGGCGTTCTTGTCGAAGATGTTGATCAGCGGCAGATTGTGGCGCTTGCCGACCTCGTAGTCGTTGAAGTCGTGGGCCGGGGTGATCTTCACGCAGCCGGTGCCGAATTCCGGATCGCAGTACTCGTCGCCGACGATGGGGATCAGCCGGTTGACCAGCGGCAGCAGCACGTGGCGGCCGATCAGGTCCTTGTAGCGCGGGTCTTCCGGGTGCACGGCGACGGCGGCGTCACCGAGCATGGTTTCCGGGCGGGTGGTGGCGACGATCAGGTAATCCGCGCCTTCGGCGGTCTTCGCGCCGTCGGCCAGCGGGTAGCGCAGGTGCCACAAGTGGCCCTTCTCGTCGTGGTTCTCCACTTCCAGGTCGGAGATCGCCGTGTGCAGCTTGGTGTCCCAGTTGACCAGGCGCTTGCCGCGGTAGATCAGGCCGTCCTCATGCAGGCGCACGAAGGCTTCCTTGACCGCTTCGGAGAGGCCGTCGTCCATGGTGAAGCGCTCGCGCGACCAGTCCACCGAGGAGCCCAGGCGGCGGATCTGCCGGCTGATGTTGCCGCCGGATTCGGCCTTCCACTGCCACACCTTGTCGAGGAACTTCTCGCGGCCGAGGTCGTGCCGCGACAGACCCTGGGCGCCGATCTGGCGCTCCACCAGCATCTGCGTAGCGATACCGGCGTGGTCGGTACCCGGCTGCCAGAGGGTGTTGCGACCCTGCATGCGGCGGAAGCGGATCAGCGCATCCATGATCGCGTTGTTGAAGCCGTGGCCCATGTGCAGGCTGCCGGTGACGTTCGGCGGCGGGATCATGATGGTGTAGGGCTCGCCGGCACCTTGCGGGGCGAAATAGTTGTTCGCTTCCCAGGTCTGGTACCAGGAAGTCTCGATGGCGTGCGGCTGGTAGGTCTTGTCCATGCGGTGCGGGACTCTTGAAAGCGGCTGATCAGGAAAGCCGGCAAGTATAAAGGGGATGGCGGGCAGGGCCTAGGCGCGCGGGGCGAGGCCGCGGCACATGGGCTTTTGCGCGATATCGGCCGTGTTCGTGCGCGGCGCTCAGCGCTTGCGTTGCGCCAGCAGGCGATCCAGGCGCGCGTCGAGACGGCGGCGCAGTTCGGCTTCGATCTGCGGCACGAAATCGTCGATCACGTCCTGCAGCAACAGTTGCGCGGCGGAACGCAGC